>JBLGCL010000143.1:0-7583 GCA_047617305.1 Natronomonas sp. | reverse complement strand
CTGCTCATCGATCAAGAGCCACTGCGATCCAACCTGAATAATGAGGGTCTCCTGACCAATCCTCTCCTCTTAGTCCCGTTTCAGTTAATTTTATGCGACGAAACTGAATTATGGGTAAGAGACAGCCATGCAGGGGCGGGCTGACGATCCGGGCGATTGACGACCCGGGCGACGCTCAGGCCCCGAGCGTGTCCGGTTCCACGCCCTCCTCGATCGCGTTCTCGACGAAGAACTCGCCGGCGCGATACGACGACCTGACCGTCGGCCCGGAGGCGACGAACAGGAACCCCTTCGATTCGCCGGTTTCGCGGTACGCCTCGAATTGCTCCGGCGGGACGTACTCCTCCACCGGCGGGTGGTCCTTCGAGGGGCGGAGGTACTGCCCGAGGGTCAGGATGTCCACCGCGGCACCACGGAGGTCGTCCATCGCGCGGTGGACTTCCGACTCGTCCTCGCCGAACCCGAGCATGAGCGAACTCTTCGTGAAGACGTCCGAGTCGAGTTTCTTCACGCGTTCGAGCACCGACAGCGACTGGTAGTACCCGGCCCGTGGATCGCGGTACTCGCCCTGCAGGTGTCGAACCGTCTCCAGGTTGTGCCCGATCACGTCCGGACCGGCCCTGACGACCGTCCGTAGCGGTTCCGTTTCGCCCATGAAATCCGGAACGAGCACCTCGACCTTCGTGTCCGAGTTCCGGTCCTTGATCGCCTGGATGCATTCCGCGAAGTGTTCGGCTCCGCCATCGGACAGGTCGTCACGGTCGACCGACGTGATGACGACGTAATCCAGTCCGACGTCGTCGATGGCGGCCGCAAGCCTCGCAGACGGTGTGCAGCGATCGCCCGGCGACCGCCCGATGGACGTCGTGATGCTCCCTATTGACCCCCGACAGTCCCCGGCGAAACCACTCCGGTTTCTGCTCGGCCATGTGCCCGACTTTTCCGAGGGCGATAAAAATCCCGACGAAGTCCGGCTCCGGCCGCGAAAACGTGTGACTGCGCTACTCCTCGGTCGGTTCGTCGGCAGTCTCCTCACCCGACGCCGCCGCCCGCGCGGCGGGCAACACGTCGACGCTCGCCACGCGGTCGTCGTCCTCCAGTCGCATGACGATCACGCCCATCGTGTTGCGACTCTGCTCGGAGACGTCCGCCACCCGCGTCCGCATGATCTGGCCGGACTCGGACATGACGATCAGGTGATCGTCCTCTTCGACGGACTTGATCGAGGCGACGGGGCCGTTGCGATCGCCAGTTTTGATGTCGATCAGGCCCTTGCCGTACCGCGACTGGGTGCGATACTCGGGAATGGGCGTGCGCTTGCCGTAGCCCTTCTTCGTGACGGTGAGCAAGTCGCACTCGTCGTCTTCCTCGACGGCGACCATCCCGGCGACGCGGTCGTCCCCCTCCAGGTCGATGCCGCGAACGCCCCTGGCGGATCGGCCCATCGTCCGGACCTCGGACTCGTCGAACCGGATCGTCATGCCGCCCTCGGTCCCGATCATGATGTCCTTCGTTCCGTCGGTCACGTCCACGTCGATCAGCGCGTCGTCCGCGTCGAGTTTCGCGGCGATGATCCCCGTCGAGAGGATGTTGTCGAACGCCCCGGCCTCGGTCCGCTTGATGTATCCCTCCCGTGTGACCATCGTGACGGCCTCGTCCTCGCCCAGATCGTCGGTCGCCACGACGGCCGTGATCTCCTCGCCATCGTCCAGATCGATGACGTTGACGGCGGAGGTCCCGCGGGCCGTCCGGCCCATCTCGGGTATCTCGTAGGTCTTCAGGCGGTAGACCTGGCCCTGGTTGGTGAAACACAGGAGGTAGTCGTGGGTGCTCGCGCGGAACACCTTCGAGACGCGATCGCCCGGCTTGACGTCGATGCCGATGATGCCCTTGCCGGCCCGGCCCTGCGGGTCGAACTGCTCCGCGGGCATCCGCTTGACGTAGTCCTCCTCGGTGACGACGACGACGACCTCCTCCTCCGGGATGAGGTCCTCGTGGGTGACCGTGCCCTGGTCCTCGACGATCCCCGTCCGGCGCTCGTCGTCGTATTCGTCCTTGACCTCGCGGAGTTCGTCCTTGATGACCGACAGGAGCTTCTCCTCGCTGTCGAGAACGCTCTCGAGGTAGTCGATGGTGTCCTGGACCTCCTCGTATTCTTCCTCGATCTCGGCGGCCTCCATGGACGTCAGCGAGCCGAGCTGCATCCGGACGATGTGCTGGACTTGCTCCTCGGAGAAGTCGTAGTGCTCCCGGAGGGCCGCCTTCGCGGCGTCGCGGTCCTCGGAGTCGCGGATCAGGTCGACGACGTCCTCGGCGTTCTCGTAGGCCGTGAGCCGGCCTTCCAGAATGTGGGCGCGGTCCTTCGCCTCCTGGAGGTCGTGCTCGGAGCGCCGGCGGACGACCTCCTTGCGGTGCTCGATGTAGTGTTCGAGGGTTTCCTTGAGGCTGAGCACGCGGGGCTGGCCGTCGACCAGCGCGAGGTTGATCACGCCGAAGGTCGTCTCGAGGTGGTGTTCGATGAGCTGGTTCTCGACGACGTCGACGTTCGCGCCGCGCTTGCACTCGACCACCACCCGGACGCCGTCCCGATCGGACTCGTCGCGCAGGTCGCTGACGCCCTCGATCGTCCCCTCGTTGACGTTCTCGGCGATGCGCTCGACCATGCGGGCCTTGTTCGCCTGGTAGGGCAGTTCCGTGATGACGATCCGGTCGCCCCCGCGGTCCCGCTCCTCGATCTCGTAGTCGGCGCGGACCCGCAGCCGGCCCTTCCCGGTCGAGTACGCCTTTCGGATCGCGTTCCGGCCGACGATCTTCGCCCCCGTGGGGAAGTCGGGGCCCTCGATCGGTCCCGGGTTCCCGGACGTGTGCAGCAGATCGTTCACGTCGCAGTCCGGGTTGTCGATGACGTGGATCGTCGCGTCGATTACCTCGCCGAGGTTGTGCGGCGGGATGTTGGTGGACATACCGACGGCGATGCCCGAACTTCCGTTGACCAGCAGGTTCGGAAACGCCGCCGGGAGGACGTCAGGTTCCTCGAGGCGGTCGTCGTAGTTCGACGTAAAGTCGACGGTGTCCTTCTCGATGTCCTCCAAGAGTTCCTCGGCGATGGATCCCATCCGGGCCTCCGTGTACCGCATGGCCGCGGGCGGGTCGCCGTCCATCGAGCCGAAGTTGCCCTGCCCGTCGACGAGGGGATAGCGCATCGAGAAGTCCTGGGCCATCCGGACCAGCGTGTCGTAGATCGCCTGGTCGCCGTGCGGGTGGTAGTCACCCATCGTCTCGCCCACCACGGACGAGGACTTGCGGTGACTCGACCCGGAGGAGATGCCCATTTCGTGCATCGCGTAGAGGATGCGCCGGTGGACGGGCTTGAGGCCGTCCCGGACGTCCGGGAGGGCGCGCCCGGCGATGACGCTCATCGCGTAGTCGATGTAGCTCTGCTCCATCTCGTCCTCGATGCGGACGCGTTCGACGTCGGCGGCCGCCTCGTCGACGTCCGTCGGATCGGGGATGTCGGAACTCATAGTTGTTGAATGCTCGTGGCCGAAATCGTAGCTAGATGTCCACCCATTCGGCCTCGGGGGCGTGTTCCTGGATGAACTGTTTCCGGGGTTCGACGGCGTCACCCATCAGAATCGAGAACATCTTGTCCGCGGCGGCGGCGTCCTCGATCGTCATCTGCTTGAGGTGACGAGTTTCGGGATTCATCGTCGTCTCCCAGAGTTGCTCGGGGTTCATCTCTCCGAGGCCCTTGAACCGCTGGACCTGGTCGGGGTTGCCGTCACACTTCTCCTCGACGATCCGTTCGCGTTCGGCCTCCGTCATCACGTCGTAGGTCTCGCCCCGATACCGGATGCGGTAGAGGGGCGGCTGGGCCGCGTACACGTGGCCGTGTTCGAGCAACGGCCGCATGTACCGGTAGAACAGCGTCAACTGGAGCGTCCTGATGTGGGCGCCGTCGACGTCGGCGTCGGTATTGTGCGCACAGAGCCCGCCAAAACCGGCGACGAAGTTCTCGTCGTTTTCCACAGAGAAGTCATACACGTAGCGACCGGACGGGTCGACTTCGTCAACGCTCCGAACGGGAAGTGCAACCAGGTCGTCGGAAACCTCGCGGAATTTCCGGTTCTTCTCGTTGTCGTATCCATTCTCGAGACGTTCCTGAAGTCGGTCCCCATTGGGATGCGCCGCCCAGACGTCTCGTAACGTTTCGAGGTCCGACCGAGCACTGACGGTGATCGTGTGACGGGTGGATTTGGTTACGATATCGGTATTTCGGGTGGCCAGTTCGTCCGGAGTGACCACCGAACGAGATCCGATGACCCCTAACGCGGAGAGCAAGTACATGATCCCACTCGCGAGATCGCGGGAAACGGTCGTCCACGAAATATTGTTTTCCGAGACGGTTCCGTCGCCCAAGAGGTATCCGCGAAGGAACGCTCGTTGCTTCTTTGGCGAAACGTCGAAGGCCAGGTCCGGAACGGACTTCTCCGACGCGTCGCTCCCGTCGAACCCGAAGATCCGTTCCCAGGCGAATGCAGCCACGCGATTGACGAGTTTTACTTCGTCGACCCGGGTATCGTATTCGCTCAATTTCCCTCGAATGCCAAAAACGTGTTCGAACGCGTCACGATACTTCTCGACGAGCCTCTCGTTGTTGGTGCCCATCGCGAGTCGGATACCGTTTCGCGGCGAACTCGATCCGTCTGCCACGTAGAATCCGAACAGGTCGAGGAGTGTCTCGTCGACAGTAACGAAGCGGTCGATCCCGTGATCGGCGTGGTGTGCTGGAGTGAGTTCGACGTGAGCGTCGTCCGGGATTCGTTCGAGGTCGGCCTCTTCGAGTTCGCTCACTCGGACGTAGTCGCGCACCCGATTCGTCTGTGCGCCAGTGTATTGCTCGTTCCAGCGTTGTTCGAGGAGCGAATCGGTAACCGAAACGTTCTGCATGACGGCGCCCGGAGAGGCACCGACGGCGTCGCAGTAGGCCTGGAAGTTCGAGACAGTCGGTCGGGACTGGCCTCGTTCCCACTGAGAAACGGTGATCGGTTGGGCAACCCCGACTTTCTCACAGATCTCCTGCTGAGTAACGCCGGCTTGGGCACGTTGTTCTTTCAGGTTCGTACGAACCGGTTCGGGGACATCTACTCTCGACTCGACACGATCGACGGAATCCCCAGCCCCATCCGAAAGGTCATTGCGAACCCGAGCTTTGAACATCTCCTTGATTCCTTCCCCACGCGCGTAAATCTCGTGTTCGAGAGAATCCGACCGTTCGACGAATTCGGCAAGGAGGTCGATCCTCTCTCCGTCCCGATTTCCATTGAGGGGAACCGACCGGGGGGCGAGAACTTCGTCGTCGGGAGTGATTTCGTCACCTGCGGCCAGTTGGACATCGCCGTCCCGATAGACGAAGACGCTGTGAGATGCCGTCACTTTCAGGTTCCGCCCGTACGCGGTCTCGATTTCGTAGAGAGGTTCGTCGATCTCGTGTCTGATGACCTGGTCGATCGGGCGGAATTTCGTCTCGTGATCGTCGCGTCCGAAACAGAGGACCTCGTACTCCTCGTAATCCTCACCGTCCGCGTCGATGACATCGTCGATGAATTCGCCGATTTTGACGAATCGGGTCCTCCCATCTTCGTCGCGGACGAAGCCGTGTTCTTCTCCATCGACGCTCATCAAAATGATGCGGTTGTATCGCAGGTTGTCGATGTCGAACTCGTCGCCGATGCCGGCCCCGATGGCCCGGATCATCGTCCGGATCTTCTCGTTCTCGAGGATGCGGTCCAGTCGGTGTTTCTCGACGTTCAGGAACTTCCCCTGGATGGGAAGGATGGCCTGGAACTCGGGGTTGCGGCCCTGCTTGGCGCTTCCCCCGGCGCTGTCACCTTCCACGATGAATAGTTCCGCCTCCTCCGGATCACGGGTCTGGCAGTCGGCCAGTTTCCCGGGCAGCGTCGTGGATTCGAGCGCACTCTTTCGTCGGGTCAGTTCCTCGGCCTTCTTCGCGGCCTTGCGGGCCTTGGCCGCCTCGACGGCCTTCGAGACGATGGCCTCCGCCGTGTCGGGGTGCTCCTCGAAGTACGTATTCAGGTGTTCGTGCATGGCCCCCTCGACGATGCCTCGAACCTCGGAGTTGCCGAGTTTGGTCTTGGTCTGCCCCTCGAACTGCGGATCCGGGTGCTTGATCGAGATGACGGCCGTCAGCCCTTCGCGGATGTCCTCGCCCTTCAGCGTGTCGTCGAGCCCCTTGAGGAGGTCGTGATCGGCCGCGTACTCGTTGACGACGCGCGTGAGTGCCGTTTTGAACCCCGTGAGATGCGTGCCGCCCTCGCGAGTGTTGATGTTGTTCGCGTAGGCGTGGATCGATCCCTGGAGTTCGTCGGTGGCCTGCATCGCTACCTCGACCTGGACGGGACCCTCCTGGATCCGCTCCTCGTCCTCGAAGTAGATGACGTCCTCGTGGAGGGGCTGTTTCGTCTCGTTGAGGTACTCGACGAACTCCTTGATCCCGCCGTCGTACCGGAACGTCTCCTCGGTGTCGTCGCGCTCGTCTCGCAGGGTAATCTCGACGCCCGAGTTGAGAAAGGCGAGTTCACGCAAGCGGTTGGCGAGCGTGGAGTAGTTGAACTCGGTGGTCTCGAAGATCTCGTCGTCCGGCCAGAAGCGCTGGCTCGACCGGGTCGACTCGCCGGGTTGCATGTCCCGGACGCGTTCTATGTCCCCGACCGGGGCGCCCCGTTCGAACTCGTGGCGGAACACGCCGCCGTCGCGCTTGACCTCGACCTCGAACCGCTCCGAGAGGGCGTTGACGACGCTCACGCCGACGCCGTGGAGGCCGCCCGAGACCTGGTAGGCCTCCTTGTCGAACTTCCCGCCCGCGTGGAGGACGGTCATGATGACCTCCAGCGCCGGGCGGTCGTACTCCTCGTGGGTGTCAACGGGGATGCCCCGGCCGTCGTCGGCCACCGTCACCGAGTCGTCCTCGTGGATCGTCACCTCGATGGTGTCACAGTAACCGGCCAGTGCCTCGTCGATCGAGTTGTCCACCACCTCGTCCACCAGATGATGGAGGCCCCGAGAGTCCGTAGAACCGACGTACATCGCCGGGCGCTTCCGAACCGCCTCCAGGCCCTCCAGCACCTGGATCTGGCCCGCGCCGTACTCGCTCTCATCGGACATGTGAAAATCTACTGTCCGGTAGTAGCGTCCTCCCCTTAAAGCCACCGTGTGCGCGTCGTGCGCGCGAGCGCGACTTAGCCGGGATGTCGGCGCCCGACCACCGCGCCGGCGTCTACTTTCACCCCGCTAACGACGGCTTTTAACCCTAGCGGGCGGAAACGGGGTACAGGAATGACGTCGTTCCAGTCGACGCTGGGCGAGGAGCCGGGGATCGCCGAGGAGCTGGCCGAGAGCCAGCGGGCGATCTCCATCGCCGAGTTCTTCGAGAAGAACAAGCACATGCTCGGCTTCGACTCGGGGGCCCGGGCGATGGTGACGGCCGTGAAGGAGGCCGTCGACAACGCCCTGGACGCCGCCGAGGAGGCCGGCATCTACCCCGACATCTACGTCGAAATCGA
>JBLGCL010000142.1:0-7660 GCA_047617305.1 Natronomonas sp. | reverse complement strand
ACCGACGACGGCTACCTCGCCGCGCCAATGCCCGTCTTGGGGGCGCTCGCGGCCGAAACGGACGACGTCGAGATCGGAACCTCGATCGCGCTCGCACCGCTACACGACCAGGTGCGTCTCGCGGAGGACGCCGCGACGGTCGACCTGCTCTCCGATGGTCGCCTCTCGCTCGGGCTAGCGGTGGGCTACCGCGAGGTCGAGTTCGGGGGCTTCGGGGTTCCCCGGGACGAACGCGCGGCCCGAACGGAGGACCTCGTGCGGACGCTCCGGGGGGCCTGGAGCGACGGCCCGCTGGACTACGATCCCGAATTTCACGCCGTCACGCCCGAGTTGACGGTTTCCCCGAAACCCGAGGAATCGCCCCCCATCGTTCTCGGCGGCGACTCGAAACCCGCAGTCCAGCGGGCCGCCCGGCTGGGCGACGGCTGGATCGCCCCGTCCTCGCTCTCGATGGCCGGCCTCCGCAAGCGCGTCGACGATATCGAGCGGGTTCGGGAGGCCGAGGACGTCGAGGGCGACTTCCAGGTGTACGTCCTCCAGCACGGCTTCGTCGGCAACTCCAGCGAGGAGGCCTGGGACGCGATGCGCGACGGGTACCTGTACCTCCAGCGACGGTATGCGGAGTGGTACGGCGGGGAACCGATCGACGAACTTCCCGAGGATCGAGTGGCGGAACTGAAAGACCAGGCCATCTTCGGCACGCCGGAGGGGGTGGCCGACGAAATCTCCGCCTATGCCGACGCGCTGGGCGAGGACGTCCACGTGATCCTCCGAACGTACTTCCCCGGGATCGGGACCGACGCGATGGTCGAGTGCGTGGAGCGTCTGGGCGAGGACGTCCTGCCGAGGCTTCCCTGATTCGGGGAGAAACGCGGCCTGTCGAAGCGGTTCGCGTTACCCGAACCGCTCGAACGGCTGGTTGCACTCGTTGCAGTAGTGCATGGACCGACACAGCGACGGCCCCTTCGGGTGCTCGCGCTCGGTGTCGGTCGAACCGCAGTAGGGACACTCGGTTTCCTCGTCGCCCCCGGTCGTCTCGACGCTGGGGTCGGGTCGGCGGGTCATACTGAGAGTCCGAACTCCCTGAGTTGGTCCTTCCCGTCGTCGGTCACCATCTCGACCGACCACTCGGGCTGCCAGACGAGGCGAACCTCGGCCGCCTCGACGCCCTCCACGTCGGCGACGGCCCGTCGCACGTTTTCCCCGAGGAGGTCCCGCGCCGGACAGCCCGTGTAGGTCAACGTGAGGTCGACCGTCGCCTGCCCGTCCTCGACGGTCACGCCGTAGACGAGCCCCAGGTCGAGAACGCTGATGGGCATCTCCGGGTCCTCGACGTCGGCCAGGGCGTCGGCGATGCGTTCCGCAACGCCGTCCTCGTCCGTGGCTCCGCCCGTCGGCCCGGTCCACGGAACCCCGTCGACCGGTTCGCCGTCCTCGTAGGAGGTGTAGGTGCAGTACCGGGGACCGGTTTCACCGTCGGCCGCCCCGTCGAATTCCTCCGGGCCGTCAGCCGACATCGTCCGGGTCCTCCATGAGCCGCGGCGGTTCGTCGAGGTCCATCTCGCGGTAGGTGTGCGTGAACTCGGCGAACAGGTCGGGCCAGTGGTCGGTGTGATCGCCACGCCGGCCGATTTTCTCGGGGAGTTCGGCCTCCACGACGTCGTCGGTCACCGGCAGGTCGATCCCCAGCGATTCGAGGAACGGGACGACCTCGGCGAACCAGTCCTCGCGGAGCGAGTCGAGGGGTTCGGTCCGGACGCCGAGGTCCACGATGGCCGACTCCCGATCGGTGGGGACGAACAGCGTCAGTCCGTAGGGGAACAGGCGGTCGGCCGCGGACTGCACGCGCTCGCGCCCCTCCGGATCGGCGCAGAGGCGCTCCAGCCAGTTCTCGGCGTGCTCGCGGTGGAACGTCTCCTCCGACTGCACCTTGCCGACCCGGTCGCGGATCCGGGGATAGGACGAGTCTTCGAGGGCTTCGAGGTGGAGTTTCTCGTAGACGTCGAACAGGTAGCTCCGGAGGATCGGGTCGGCCCAGTTGCCCTCGGTGGCGGGGAGTTCGACCAGCGTGGCGTGCCGGAAGTCCGACGGTTCGGCCTCCCAGATGAGCTCGGCCTCGCTCGCGCCGAAGTCCTGGAGGAGGTCGTACCACAGGCGGGCGTGGCCGTACTCGTCCTGGGCGACGTTCGAGAGCGCGAGGTCCGACTCGAGGGTGGGCGACCGGACCTGCCACTCGGTGTAGCGTTCGGCGAGGACGAACTCGTCGTCCGCCATCGCCCTGGCCAGGGCCGAAACGGCCTCGCGTTCGCGCTGCGAGAGGTCGTCGGGGGCGCCGAGGGACGGTTCGTCACCCGCGATCGTCATGCGCCCTCCTCCCGCTTGCGCTCGGCTTCCTCCTGCTCGCGCTGGGACTCGGCGATCTCCTCGGCGAAGTTCTCGTCGGTGTTGAACGTCTGTGCCCACCGGTAGGCCTTGTCGGTGGTCCCGCCGAAGGCCGCCTCGTCGGCGTCGACCTCGCCGATCTCGTCCTTCGGGACGACCCACAGGCTGTTGGCCGGCATCCGCCGGGCGTGCTGGATCCGGGCGAAGGTCAGCGCCATGTCCCGGTCCGGCGCGTGGACGTTCCCGCAGTGGGTGTGGTAGTCGCCGGTTTCCTCCTGGCGGAAGACTTCCCAGATCATGGTCAGTCGGCCGCCTCCGGGGCTCCAGCGTCGGTCGGCCCTGTGCCGTCCCCCTCGATGGCGTCCCGCACCCACTCGACGGCCTCGCGAGCCGTCGCACGGCTGCCGATCTGCTCGTGGCTTCCCTCGTAGTCGTTCTTCGCGACCTGCCAGAACTCGTCCCAGTCCAGGTCCGACTCGCGCACCTCGTACCGCCCGGCGTCCTCGTCGTAGTTGATGCGCGGTTCGTCCGGGATCTCCAGCCCGTAGCGCTCGGCCTTGGGCAGGTAGGCGTTGAGGAACGCGGTCCGGAGTTCGTCGTTGCTCATCTGCTTGAGCCCCACCTCGGCGGCGAAGTCGTGGTGGGTGCTCTGATCGTCGGTCGGCCCGAAGAACTGGAGGATGCGCGGCCACCACTCGTCGAAGGCTGCCTGGAGTTCCTCCCGCTGGGCCCGCGACCCGGTCGCCAGTTCCCGGAGGATGGACTCGCCGTGCTTGATGTGAAAGCCCTCCTCGAAGCAGATCTTGTCCATCGCGTGGGCGTAGGGTTCCCAGCTGGTGTTCTTCAGCGTCGCCTGCCGGCGCATCGCGGCGCCGTCGACGAAGAAGCCGATCATCGGCGTCTCGTACCACGTCTCCATCGGATAGTGGAAGCAGTTGAGGAACTTGCCATCGCCCTCGGCGAGTTCCTCGAGCATCTCCTCGCGGGTCTTGATTCCCAGCTCCTCGGCCGCCCGGTAGAGGAGCTGTCCGTGCCCGATCTCGTCCTGGACCTTCGCCGAGAAGGCCAGCTTCCGGTCGAGCGACGGCGCCTGCCGGATGAACGGCCGTTCGAGGTACGCCCCCATGATCTCGGAGTTGGCGTGGAACTGGATCATCCGGGTGGCCGCCTCGCGGTACTCCCGGGGCATGTCGTCGCCCGGCCCGAATTCCCTGGGCCCAGCGCGTTCTTTGACTTCGGATACGTTCATGATCTTTCGTGTTGGTAGGTCCCGCGGCGGGTAGGAGTTTGCCCATATATAATGGGGTTTTAAATACTTGGGGCGTCGTACGGGCGATATGATCGAGGAGTGTCTCGCCGTCGAGATCCGGGTCACCGGCGACGAGTGCCCCCTCGCCGAGGCCTCGCGGGCGGCCGGCGTTACGATCGACGCCGAACCGCCGCGGTTCCGCGACGACGGCTACTCCTTGGTGCGGTTCAGCGCGCCCGCCGACGATCGGCTGGTCGAGGCGCTGGACGACGACGACCGGATCAGGTACCTCCACCTCGTCGGAAACGAGGAGCGGGCC
Source organism: Natronomonas sp. (assembly GCA_047617305.1). Lineage (GTDB taxonomy): Archaea > Halobacteriota > Halobacteria > Halobacteriales > Natrialbaceae > DATFIX01. The sequence goes on along the minus strand of JBLGCL010000142.1, from coordinate 3,710 downwards.
ACGTACCGGTGTCTCTCGCGGGCTCCCTGCGTCGTTCGCGTGCTCGTCAACGCCGGCTTCCTGGTCGAGACGCTTCGATACCGCGACGGGGAGGGCCATTTCACCGGAACGGTCGTCGGTCACGATGTGCTCCGTGGCGTGATGGACACCGCCGGGGAAACCGTCGGAGTGCAACTCGCGAGCGTCTACCCCCTCACACCCGACGACGGGTCGCCCGTGGCCGGCCGGTGGAACCTGACGCCGAGACAGGAGGAGGCCCTCCGGATGGCGCTGGCCATGGGGTACTTCCAGGTCCCGAAGGGGGCGACGGCCGACGAGGTGGCTGCGGAACTCGGTATCGGCGCGTCCGCGTTTCTGGAACGACTTCGCCGGGGACAGGCGTCGTTACTCTCCGAGGTGCTCTAGCCTCCCGGCGTCCGACCACCGGTTCGGATGGGTCCCTTTCCAGTCCCCGTTACCCCGTCTTGTACACGCCGCGGACGTCGGCCACTTTCGTTCCTTCCTCGTCGAAGACGACGACGTCGACCGTCCCGATTTCGGCGCCGGTCCGGACGACGTCGGCTTCGGCACGAAGGTCTCCCGTCGCCGCTTCGAGGTAGTCGACCCGCATGTCGATCGTCGGGACCGGCCGGTCCACGACTGAAACCAGCGCCGCCCCACCGACGGTGTCGGCCAGCGTGAACGTGACGCCCCCGTGGGCGACGATCCGATCCCCGTCCCACGAGAGTGCGGGACGCATTTCGACGCGACCCTCGGCGTGGCCGTCGGCCGCTTCGGTTACCTCGACGCCGAGCAAGTCGGCGAACGGCATCCCCTCGAAGAAGGCCTCGATGTCCATGCCCTCACCTGTGCGACGGAATACGTAAAAGTAATCGGAGGATCGGGTCGTCCTGAAGGGTCCCATCCTCGCCGGTCGGCCGTCCACCACCCAAAGCTTTAATCGTGTTACTGTATAGCAATACCACAGCATGGTTTACGCGTTCGTCATGGTGAAAACTGGTTCCGGGGAGTCGGAGGGCGTCGTGGAAGCGATTCGGGACTTCGGGGACGTCGTCGAAGCGAACATCGTTGCCGGGGATTTCGACGTCATCGTCGAGGTGGAGACGGAGGAGGTCTACGACGTTCTCGAGACGGTCTCCGGCGCGGTCGGTTCCCTCGAGGGCGTGCTCGACACGAAAACGTACGTTTCGCTCGACGAGTGACCGACAAATCCGGATTCGACGGGGGCGCCGGGTCCCGGCGGCGTTCGTTCCTCGGCCGGGGTAGCGAACCCGGGCTTTCGTTCGCGGCGCGTATCCGGCGGCGACCTGGGGGCTTCGGGACGTTCGAACGACGGGGAGCCACCCACGGTCCCCTGGCACTGCCACCCGACTGACCGCTCGTCCGACCGGCGTGCGACTTCCATGTCAGGGGGGTCCGCCTGCGACCGCCCCGTCGACACACGCTGGACGGGAACGCGCTCGCCGACGGCTCGGCCCCGAAACCGACCACGACCCGCCGGCTCCGAATCGGTTCCGAAACGGGACGGCCCCGCATCGACACGTCAAAGGATATCGACCGGCAACGCACCGTCACGCAAAACTATGGTTACGCCCGGGACGTTGGCCGGCGTCGGCGTCGTCGCCCTCATCAACACGTTCGTCGTCGCCGTCACGGTCCGCTTCTTCCGGCTCCAGCTCGACACCCGTCGGGGGGTCGTGGCCCTGGGTCTCCTCCTGATTCCGGTCGCCCTGTTCGTCACGACCGCCGTCCTGACCGGGGTCCTCGGACTGGGCGGAGACGTGGGCGACCGAAACGCCGTCCTGTTCCTCGTGTTCCTCGCCCCGTCGATCCTGGGGATCGCCATCGACCTGTTCCTGCGGCGGCCGCCCGAACCGGTGGAGCTCCCGGAACGGGAGGACCAGCGGCGCTAGGCGACGTCGATGACTTCCTCGAGGACCTCCTCGACCCGCTCGAGCACCGCTTCCGGGGACTGGGTCGCGTCGACCCGGACGAACCGTTGCGGCTCGTTTTCGATGAGGCGTTCGTAGTTGTCCCGGACCGCCGAGAGGTATCGCTCGCGCTCGAACTTGTTCGCGGCGTCCGATCGCTGGACCGCGGTTCTCGGGTCGACTTCGAGATAGATCGTGAGGTGTGGATCGATCGAAAACGCGCGGTGAACGCCCCGGATGTACTCGACCGGCCTGGTGACGACGTCGTCCAGGGACGCTCCCTGGTAGGCGAACCGGGAGTCGTAGTACCGGTCGGAGACCACGAGGTCGCCGCGTTCGAGCGCCGGGCGAACCGTCGACTCGAGATGGGCCGCGTGGTCGGCCGTGTACAGGAACAGTTCGGCGAGCGGGTCGGCGTCGTCGTCCTGCAACGAGCGCTGGACTGCCTCGCCGTACCAGGTTTCCGTTGGCTCCCGCGTGAACGTCGCGTCGGGATAGACGTCCTGGAGCGCCTCCCAGACCGTCGTCTTGCCGCTGCCGTCGAGTCCCTCGAGCGTCACGAGCATGCCCGACGCTTGCCACCCCCGACAGTAAGCCCTTCCGGGCTTCGCCGAGTCGCTCGATCCGTCGCCGTGGTTCAGCCCCGAACTTATGTCGCTTCGGACATATGAAACGGTATGAACCTTCTCGTCACCGGCGGCACGGGCTTCATCGGGACCTACCTTTGCAACGAACTGGCCGACCGCGGCCACGACGTAACCGCACTGGCTCGGTCACCCGACGGGAGTGACCTGGCCGAGGGCGTCGAAACGACCGTCGGCGACGTGACCGCCTACGATTCGATCGAGGGGGCGTTCGACGGACAGGACGCCGTCGTCAACCTCGTCTCACTGTCGCCCCTATTCAAGCCGAAGGGGGGCGACGAGAAGCACTTCGAGGTTCACCTCGGGGGTACGGAAAACGTCGTCCGGGCGGCGGAGGCTCACGATCTCGATCGATTCCTTCAAATGAGCGCCCTCGGTGCGGATGCGGAGGGTCCGACCGCCTACATCCGGGCCAAGGGACAGGCCGAGGAGGTCGTCCGGGAGTCCGCCCTCGACTGGGTGATCTTCAGGCCGTCGGTCGTGTTCGGGGAGGGCGGTGAGTTCGTCTCGTTCACGAGGAAGCTCACCCCTCCCGGCATTGCTCCCCTTCCCGGTGGTGGGACGACCAGTTTCCAGCCCATCTGGGTGGAGGACCTCGTTCCGATGCTCGCCGACGCCGTGGAGGACGACGTGCACGTCGGCGAAACCTACGAGATCGGCGGTCCCGAGACGCTGTCGCTCAAGGAGGTAGCCGAACTGGTCCGCGGTCGCGTCACGGTGGTACCGGTTCCGATGGCGCTCGCCGGCGTCGGTCTGACCATCGGGGGTGCCATTCCGGGGTTCCCAATGGGGCGCGACCAGTACCGGTCGCTCAAGTTCGACAATACTACGACCGACAACGACGTCGGAGCGTTCGGCGTCGATCCGTCCGACCTCCGGACCCTGGCGACGTATCTCAAACGAGAGTGATACGTTCGCCGGCGCGCGGGCTCCCCGAGGCGTTTTCGCTAAATTTAAAAGAGGGTCTGTTACCCTGCTAATGTTTTCTATCAGTCTACACTAATTCGGCGAATCAGGCCGCAGGATTGCGATTGTCGAGGGTGATTAGTTGTGCTATCAGTACGCACCATCAAAAGTTTTATTTGCTTATTGATTCTCAGGTTAGACTGCAACGGAGCCCCCTAACCAAGCATGA
>JBLGCL010000141.1:0-7663 GCA_047617305.1 Natronomonas sp. | reverse complement strand
AGCGCTATCCGTCCGACCGATCGGGCGTTCCACCCCAGTCGCGGGCGGCGATGAGGAGCGCGTCCAGGTCGGCCTCGGACGCGGTCCCCGCCGCGATCGATTCACGTGGATCCCGTCCGCTCTCGGATACCGCAAGGACGGCCTCGCCAGGATCGAAACCGCGTCCCCCGACGAGCCAGGCCGCGAGCACGTGTCCGGTCCGGCCGATGCCGGCCAGGCAGTGGGCCACGACCGGTTCCGACGCCGCGTCGGCCTCGTCGAAGAAGGGAAGGATCCCGTCGGTGACGGTCCCGGGCGCCGCCAGCGTGTGGTCCTCGATCGGCGCGTGACACACCGCGCCGTCGCCGAAGGCGGCCCGGTAGCGCCCGAGGAGGCCGTCGTATCGTCGGAGTTGCCGCTCGGTGAGGAGACAGCAGACGCGTTCGATTCCATGGGCCCGCATCGCGTCGATCCAGTCCTCGACCGGGTCGCCGTCGGCCGACGAGGCGCCGTAGCCGGGTGCCGCCGCCCCGTGGACGATCGGTTCGTCGGGGGCTGCGGGGGCGAAGCGATGGCCGTTCACGCCGGGACGAACGCGGTCGAAGGGGAAGGGAGTATCGGCGCCGGCGCTCGGTCCGGGCGCGGGACGCTTCCCGCCAGTACGTCCGCAACCGAGGGGGTTATCCTTCCCTCAGCGCTACGGGGAAGCGTGCAAAACGTCACGGATCGAGCGAGCGATCCCTTCGACTTGCGGCCGCCCTGCGAACGTCCCTGTCCGGGCGGTCACCGGGCCGTCCTTGGGTTCGGGGACGCCAACGCGGACGTCCACGTGATCGGCGACCATCCGGGGATCCACGGCGGGGAAGAAACTGGGATCCCCTTCACCGGCACGGCCGCCGGGGAACGCCTCCAGCGAGTCCTCGAGGCCGTCGGTCTCCTCGAACGCCGGGGGACCGAACCGGTCCCGGCCGACACCTACCTGAGCTACTGCCACATGTGCTGTGCCGGCGACCAGGGCCCAACCGAGGAAACCTACCGGACGCTCGAACGCTTCTTGGACGCCGAACTCCGGGCGATCAGCGCCCACGTGCTCGTTCCGGTCGGGGAGCGACCGGTCCACCACGTGGTCGACGAGTACACGAGCCAGCGCGATCGGGTCGGGACCGACCACGAGGCGCTACACGGCCGTGAGATACGGGGGCGGGGATTCCTCGTTCTCCCGGTCAAGGAACCCGGGGAGTGGGCCGGCCGGGACGAGGATCGTCTCGAGCGGGCGCTCGGGGACCTCCTTTCCAGCGATTACCGACAGCTGAGCGACCTGGGGCGGTTCGAGGCCGGCGGTAGCCCGTACTTCGTCCGCTGATCCCGACCGACGGGACCGACACTGGCCACAGTATCGCTGTCAGCACACACGACAGGGATACAGTATTGCTGTCACCGTACACGACAGAGAGGTTCTTTCGAGCTGTTTGTCCCGAGCGTTACCATTGCGCCTTCGATGGATACGTGGGAAAGAATGGTCCAGGGCGGGGAAATGAATCGTTTGGAGGCCGTTGCCGACCCCGGTTCGGACTGTTGTCAACGGACTCAAAATTGTGGGTATCAGGCTATGGAGCTCTCGGACGAATCGGACGCATGGAAATACGGGTTACGCTCAACGGCAGCGAGGAAACGCTGACCGCAAAGCGGGAAGACACGTTGCTGGACGTCCTTCGGCGGCACGGATACACTGGTGCGAAGCGCGGTTGTGATTCCGGCGACTGCGGGTTCTGTACTGTCATCGTCGACGGAGAGGCCACGCGATCCTGCGTGACGCCCGCGAAGGAGGTGGACGGGGCGACCATCGAAACGATCGAAGGGCTGGGGACGCGCGGTGACCTCCATCCCCTTCAGGAAGCGTTCGTCGAACATACCGCCGTACAGTGTGGGTTCTGTACGCCGGGAATGATCATGCGGTCCGTCGCCTTGCTTCGCGAGAACCCGGACCCGTCCGAAGGCGAGATCCGTGACGCGCTCGACGACGTGCTCTGTCGGTGTACCGGCTACGAGAAGCCGGTAAAGGCGATCCTGGACGCGGCCGATCGGATGGACGGGACCGGCGCCACGGCGGTCGACGGGGGCGAACCGATCGACGACCGCGACGGCGGGGCCACCGGGAGGGACGACGATGACTGACGATACCGGCGAGGGGGACGAAGTGGAACGCCCGCGAGTCGATTCTGAAACCGGCTACCCGGCGGATCCGGAGGATCCGTACCCCGAGGAGTGGGACGAACCGGCGAACAACCGGAAACCACCGTCGGAACGCGATCACGTCTCGACGTCGATTCCGAAGAGCGACGCCGTGGGGATGGTCACCGGCGAGGCGCGGTTCACGGCGGATTACGAACGCGAGTTCCCCGACGCTGCCGTGGGAACGGTCCGCCGGAGCGACGTCGCGAACGGGGTCGTGACGGCCATCGACACGAGCGCCGCCGAGACGATGGACGGCGTCTACGCCGTCATCACGCCCGACAGCGACGTCGTCCCCGACAAGAAATACACGAGCACCGGGCAGGGGTTCGTCGAACCGTCCCCCTGGGACATGACGGTGCTGAGCCGTCGGGTCAGGCACGTCGGGGACCCCATCGCCGCCGTCGCGGCCCGCGACGCCCACACCGCCGACCGGGCCGCCCGGGCCGTCGACGTCGAATACCAGGAACGGGAACCCCTCCTCGACCCCGAGCGAGCGATGGATCCCGACGCCCCGCAACTGTTCGACCCAGACGAGGTCGAGAACGCCCAGCCGGGCAGCGACTACGAACGGAACCGCCACTCCAGCATCGAGGGCGAGATCGGGGACGTCGATGCAGGACTGCGGGCGGCGGATTACACCTTCGAGACGACCATCGAGACCCCGTACCAGAACCACCTCGTTCCGGAACCGCACGCGGTCATCGCGTACACCGACGAGGACGGGCGCTACAACTGCATCTCGAGCACCCAGGTCCCCTACCACACCCGCAGGCAACTCGCCAGGCTGTTCGACGTCCCGGTCCGTGACGTTCGCGTGCGGATGCCGCGACTCGGGTCGACGTTCGGCTCCAAGCAGGGGATGATCGTCGAACCGATCGCGATGGCGCTGTCGCTCGCTGCCGATCGCCCGGTCATCCTCGAGGCGACCCGCGCGGAGGAGTTCTACGCACTCAGGAACCGCCACCCGATGACGGTCTCCCTCGAGTTGGGGGTCGACGAGGACGGGACGTTCCGGGCCGCCGACCTCTACGCGCTCTCGAACACCGGCGCGTACGGGCCCCACGGGATGACGGTCGCCGGGAACGTGGGCACGAAAACGCTCCCGCTGTATCCGCGGATGCCGAACGCCCGGTTCGAGGCCGACATCGTCCACACGAACCTCCCCGTGGCGGGGGCGTATCGCGGGTACGGGGCCCCACAGGGTCACATGGCGGTCGAAACGCTGGTGGACGACGTCGCCGCCGCGCTCGACGTCGATCCGATCGAACTGCGCCGAACGAACCACGTCAGGGAGGGCGACCTCGACCGGATGGCCGGCATCCTGGGCGGGTCGGCCGAGGGGGTCGACCGCCGGATCCGATCCTGCGGGATCCCGGAAGTACTGGACTGCGGCATGGACGCCATCGGCTGGGACTCGGTCGAGCAACCGGCGGACGAGAACCTCCGTCGTGGAATCGGCATGGCGCTCGTCGCCCAGGGCAGCGGCGTCGCCGGCGACGAACTCGGCGCGGCCCACGTCAAGATGAACGAGGACGGATCCTTCGTGCTGGAGATCGGCGGTCTCGACATCGGGACGGGCGTCGAAACCGCCTTCACGCAAATCGTCGCCGAGGTCCTCGGGTGTCGACCGGACGACGTCGTGGTTCTCTCCGCGGACACGGACGTGGCGCCCTTCGATTACGGCACCTACGCCTCCTCGACCACGTTCATCAGCGGCCAGGCGGCGAAGAAGGCCGCGGAGGACGCGAAGGCCTCGCTGCTCGAGTGGGCCGGGAAGGCCCTCGACGAGGCGCCGGCGAACCTCGTCACGGCCGACCGCGAGGTCCGAAGCACGGTCTCCGGCGAGTCGATCCCCTTCGGGGAACTCGGAACCGAGACCATCTACGGGGACGACGAACGCGGCCAGATCATGGGGCAGGCCAGCCACTCGACCGACGAGAGTCCCCCGCCGTTCGGTGCCCAGTTCGTCGACGTCACGGTCGACGCGACGACCGGGGAGTTCGAGATCAACAAACTCGTCTTCGCGGCCGACGTCGGCGTGGCACTCAACCCGGCACTCGTCGAAGGGCAAATCGAGGGCGGGCAGGTCCACAGCCTGGAGTACGCCATCGGTGGCGGGCTGGACTTCGAGGACGACGGCACGCCGGTAACGACGTCGTACCGCGACTACGACACGCCGACGGCCTCGGAGATCCCGCCGATGGAGTCGATCGTCGTCGAAACCCACGAGCCGACCGGCCCCTTCGGGGCGAAGTCGATCGCCGAACTCCCCATGAACGGCGTGCCGCCGGCACTCAGCAACGCGGTTCGGGACGCCGTCGGCGTCCGGGTGCGTTCGCTCCCCATAACGCCAGCCAAGATCAGGGCACAACTGGCCGATTGAGGCCGGGCTTTCCGGGGTGGCTCACCGTCGTAGCTTCCCGAGAATCCAGGGTCGGACGAACGCGCTCAGCGGCAGGAGGACGATCGCGGCGAGGGGGACCACCCCGAACAGGAACAGGTCGGTCCCCACCCTGGCGAGGCCGGACGCCGCGAGGCCCAGTCCGACGAGCGGGGCGAGGGTCGCGACGACGTACAGCCTGGTCGGGTTCCAGGCGGAGTAGGAGCGTCGCGTGCGACGGATCACGAGGCCGTAGACCAGGGGCAGGATCAGGCTCCCGAGTACGAGGAGGGCGCCGGCCGCGGGGACGCCCTCGACGTAGCCGCTCCCGGCCACGAACGCCAGGACGCCGAGGTCGGAGGGCTGGCGGAGGACGGACCGGAGGGCCCCTACGTCGGTGCCGGCCGTCGCGACGGCGTCCAGCGCACTCCACACCGCCGACTGGTTGGCGCCGACGAGGAGTTCGAGCCCCACCACGTACAGGACGTCCGTCGCGAAGATCAGCGGCCAGCCGACCCCGATGCGCCAGATTCGCAGGAGGCGGGCGCGGAGTCCGGACGGGTCCCGCCGGGGACGCCGGCGGGATCGACGACGGGCGGTCGCTCCCGCGCCGGTCCTCGTCGCCCCGTCCGTTGCCGCTCTCGAGGTTCCGGCGGTTCCGGCGGCGGACGCCCCCGCCGAGCGAGCCCCGGTCCGGTCCGACCCGTCGGCGTCAGCCCCGGCCGTCCCCGCCGACGGCGTCGCGGACTCCGTCGCTCTACCCCGCGTCGAAGATTCGGTGGCTGATCCCGACGCCCCCGAGGCCCACTTGTCCTGGGAGGGCAACCCTTCCAGCCGTTTGGCGACGTATGCTTCGTGACCGAGCCGATCGTAGTCCTGTCGCTCGTCCGGGTCCCCCAGGGTGTCGTAGGCCTTCTTCAGGGCCGTGAACTGCGCCTGGGCCCGGGGGTCGTCGTTCAGGTCCGGGTGATAGTCCCGCACCTTCTCTCGGTAAGCACGCTTGACTTCGTCCTGGGAGGCGTCGCGGGGGACCCCGAGCAGATCGTAGAAGTCGTCAGGCATGGATGGATGGGCAGGTCCGTACGGGGTCCGACGGGGCGGACCCATTTAATTTCACTGGCAGGTGACTGGCGTCCAACCCCGTCGGGAGGGCCGCTCTACTCGGAAAAATCGTCGAGCGTCGCCTGTCCGGGCCCCGGGGACCGGCGCGTCCGTCCCGACTGGTCCGCCGCCGTCGGCCCGGCCGGCTCACCGTCGCCGTCGTCGGGGTCCGTCCCTCCGGTTTCCGAGCCCTCCGCCGTCGTTTCCCCGGGTGTCCGGTCGGGTTTCGCCGTTTTCCCAGTCCCTCCCCGCCGTTCGGTCGCGCCTTCCCAGGCCTCCAGTGTCGCCTGGTCGACCGTCGCGAACTCGAGGTTCGACACCCGGACGCCGACCTTCCTGACTGCCTCCTCGCGGAACTCCTCGAGGAGGTCCAGGGCGACCGACTCCACGAGGTCGGGGTCGTCGACAGGGCCCGACATCGATCGCTCGCGGGTGTTGACCTCGTACGGCGGGGTGACCACCTTGACGCCGACGGTCCGGTACAGCGCTCCCTTCCGGCGCGCCCGGTCGGCGACGTCGGCGGCGAGGTTACGGACCCGGGTTCGGATCGCCTCGGGGTCCGTGGTCGACTCGGCGAACGCGGACTCGCGCGAGAGGCTCTTCGGGTCGCCGCGGGGCTTCACCGGTCGGTCGTCGGTCCCGCGCGCCCGGTCATGGAGGTCGCCCCCGCGCTCGCCGAAACGGTCGCGGAGCGTCGTCCGGTCCGCCGCCGCCAGGTCGCCGGCGGTTTCGATCCCCATGTCACGCAACTCCCCCGCCGTCACCGGACCGACGCCGTGGAGTTCCTCGACGGGCAGCGGCGCGAGGAACTCCCGGAGCTCCGCCGGCGGGACGACGACGAGCCCGTCGGGCTTGTCGTAGTCGCTGGCCACCTTGGCGGCGCTCATCGTGGGTGCGACGCCGACGCTCGCGGTGACGCCAACCTCCCGACGGATGCGATCCTTGACGTGCCGCGCGAACCCGTCGGCGACCGACCAGTCGGTTCGGTCGGTCACGTCCAGGTAGGCCTCGTCGATGCTCACCTCACGGACGACGTCGCCCACGTCGTGGAGGACGGCCTTGGCGTCGGCCGCGACCGACTCGTAGTAGTCCATGTCGACCGGCCGATAGTGGCCCGCGTCCGGGTCGTCGGGGTGCTCCGCCCGCCTCGGCAACCGTTCCAGCGCGGTCGAGATGGCCTGCGCGCTCTCGACGCCGTACTCGCGGGCCTCGTAGCTGGCGGTCGCGACTGCCCCGACGGTGTCACCGGGTTCGTAGCCCATGCCGACCACGACGGGTTCGCCGTCCAGTTCCGGCTCGCGCAGCCGTTCGCAGGCCGCGTAGAAGCAGTCCATGTCCACGTGACAGACGATCCGCTCGTCGTCCTCGTCGGCCTCGCCGGTCGGCTCCCCGACGAACTCGTCGAGGGTCATGGCCCGACCCCGGAACGGGGGGACGTCCGCATCGGGCGTTCATGGGGGTTCGCGCGTGAAAACCCCACCGGCAGCGACGCCGTGCCCTCGCTGCGTCCCCGTCCGTGACACGACCACTCTGCCGGTAGGACCGGTCCTTTACACTCCGGGTGAGTATCGTGTGACATGGCAGACCCCGACATCGACCGGTTCACCTCGCGTCGCTCGACCGTCCGAGCCCCGCGTGGCGTCGTCGCGACGAGCCAGCCCCTGGCCGCCGAGGCCGGCCTCTCGATCCTCCGGGAAGGCGGCAACGCCTTCGACGCGGCCGTTGCAACCGCCGCCGTCCTCAACGTCGTCGAACCGACGTCGACCGGCCTGGGTGGCGACGTGTTCTCGCTGTACCGGACCGCCGACGGCGAGGTCGGCGCGATGCGCGCCTGCGGCGGCGCGCCGTCCCACGCGACGCTGGACAACGTCCGCGAGGCGCTGGCGGAGGAGCAGGACGTCGACCCGGAGGACGCCGAGATGCCGATGCTGGGTCCCCACGCCGTCACGGTGCCCGGAACCGCCCGCG
>JBLGCL010000140.1:0-7706 GCA_047617305.1 Natronomonas sp. | reverse complement strand
TCCGGGAGCGTCGGAATTGACTCGTCCGATCCGAGGACGACGAAGCTCCGGAGCGCCGGGAGCGGGAGATCGGCGACCCTGCCCTCCCCGTCCGTCACCCGATCGACGGTCGCGTCGTGGAGCACGATGGATTCGCCGGTCGAACACTGGCGAACGTCGAACTCGATTCCGTCGGCACCTGCCTCCACGGCCCCGCGAAACGCGGCGAGCGTGTTCTCGGGGAACCGCGCCGCGAACCCGCGGTGGGCGATCAGCGACGCCGTCACGGTGGCCCCCCGGTCCCGGTCACCACGGCACCTCCTTCAGGTCGAGCAGGTACGCGACGTAGTTCGTTCCGGAATGCAGGACCGGCGTGATCACCAGCACGAACAGGAGTACCGGCGGCGTGAAGGTCGCCGAAAACCAGCCGTAATCGGCAGCGGCACCGAGCACGAGCGCTCCGACCACGAAGTCCAGCTGGTCGAGCCCCGGCGTGGCAGCCCCGCGCTCCCGGCCGGACCGACGCTTGAGGAAGGAGGCGACGATGTCGCCCAGCATCGCTCCGAGCGGGAGCGCGACGACGATCGCGATCGGGAAGCCGGGGACGGCTTCGATACCCGACGCTTCCCTGACGGCCGGCGCCCCCACGTCGAGCGCGAGGGCGAGTGCGGCACCGGCGCCGACTCCGACGATGGTACCCCGCCAGGTCTTCCCGTCGCCGAGGAGTCGCCGCCCGCCCAGGGTGCGTCCGCCGTCGATCGGGGGCCCACCACCGGCGAGGACGGCGACGTTGTTCGGGACGTAGGCCGGCAGCATCGACCAGAACGCGACCGCGACGACCGCGACGACGTCCATACCGGATCATCAAGAGCGCCCTACTAATCGGTCGCGGTTCGTCCACGACGTGCCGGGATCGTCCGAGGACCGGTCCCGGATCGATCCTCGGTCGACGACCGACCGCCAGTCCCGGGTACTACTCGACGCGTTCGTCGGTTCGTCAGCGGGACTGATCATCGGCGTCGACGCGAACGGCGACCCGGAAGATGAATCGTCTTATACTACAAACGAGTAGATACGAGCATGATCGTCATCGTCGGCGGCGGCATCATCGGCCTCGCATCAGCCTACCACCTCGCCGCGCGTGGGTACGACGTCACGGTCTGTGAGCGAACGAACCTCGGGACGGGCAGCACCGAGCGAGCGGTCGGCGGGATCCGCGCCCAGTTCTCGACGCCGATCAACGTCAAGCTCTCGAACTACTCGATCGACGTCTGGGAACGCTTCGAGGACGAGTTCGGGATCGACATCGAGTACCGCCAGCACGGGTACATGTTCCTGGCCGCCGAACGGGAGACGCTGGACACCATCCGGGACAACGTCGCGCTCCAGCAGGAACACGACGTCCCGAGCGAGTACCTCGACCCGGAGGATGCGAAGGAAATCCTTCCGGAACTCCACGTCGACCGGTTCCTCGGCGGGAGCTTCTCCGGGCGGGACGGCAGCGCCGACCCGCACCTGGCCGTCCAGGGGTTCTCGGAAGCGGTCCGGGACCTCGGCGGCGACATTCGCAAGGACGTCGAGGTGCAGGACGTCGTCTTCGAGAACGGCAGCCCCAGCCGCGTGGAGACCTCCGACGGCGACATCCCCGCGGACTACGTCGTCAACGCGGCCGGTCCCTGGGCCGCGGACATCGGCGATCTGGCCGGCCTCGACCTGCCGGTCACGCCCAAGCGCCGGCAGGTCGGCGTCGTCCGCCCGGAGATTCCCTACCCCGAGGACGCGCCGATGGTGTTCGACATGGATTCGGGCATCTACTTCCTGCCCGACCGGGACGGCGACGCCCTCATGGGGGGGCACTTCGGCGGCCCCGACCCCGACATCGATCCCGCGGACTACTCCAAGGACTACGACCTCGACTGGATCACCGAGGCGCTCGAGTTGGCGAGCGACGTCTCCGAACACTTCGGCCTGGACTCCGAGATCAAGGACGGGTGGGCCGGCCTGTACGCGATCACGCCGGACCACAAGCCGATCGTCGAGGAGACGCGCCCCGGGTTCATCAACGCCGTCGGGTTCTCCGGCCACGGGTTCATGCACTCGCCGGCCGTCGGCAGCATCGTGGCTGACCTCGTCGAGGAGGGGGAGACGTCGCTGATCGACCTCGACGTCCTCTCCGCCGAACGGTTCGAAGGGGCGACGATCGAAGGCGAGAAGAACGTGCTCTAGAGACGGATCCAGGGACAACCCTCCGACGGGTGGCGGCCAGTTTTCCGAGTGTCGGCAATCTCCATCAACGGGCCGAGGGGAAAGAAAGTAGAGTCTGCGGCCTCCAGTCGGGCGTATGTCCGAGTGGAAGCGGGACTTCGCCAGCGGACTCGTCATCGTCGTCCCGATCCTCGTCAGCCTGTACGTCATGTTCTGGTTGTACGGGTTCGTCGCCCAGTTGACGCCCACTCGCCTCGTCCCGCCGGAACAGTTCGAGTGGTTCATGTATCAGGAGGCAGCTGCGGAACTCGCGCGGGTTCTCGTGACGCTGGCGACGTTCGTCGTCGTCGTGTTCGCCGCGGGATACCTGATGCGAACGACGCTCGGCGACTTCTTCGAGCGGGTCATCGACGACGTCGCCAACCGGGTGCCCGGCTTGCGCGTCGTCTACAACGCCTCGAAGATGGCCGCCGAGACGGCTCTCGGTGGGGCGAGCGAACTCCAGAAGCCGGTCAAACTGGAGGTCTGGGAGGGCATTCGGATGACCGCGTTCAAGACCGGCAAGACGACCGACGACGGTCGGGACGTCCTCTTTCTGCCGACCGCGCCGAACATCACGACCGGGTTCGTCATCGAGGTGCACCCGGAGCGGTACACCGAAATGGACGAGCGGGTCGAGGACGCCCTCACGCGAATCCTCTCTGCCGGATTCGGGGACGCCGACAAGTTCGGCAGCCAGGGGGTACCGATCGAGGTCGTCGAGTCCGGCGAGGACGACTGACGCGCCCGGCGACCCGGCCGAGAAACGACGCGGCCGGCCGGTGCTCGGCCGCGACCGTGGGTCCTCCCCGTTCGACGGGGTCCCCGATCGGGGGGATCGTCCCGGTCGCGAACGGGGCCACTCCGATCGCGACGGCGGTAGCCGTCACCCTCCGACGCCACGCGAAAAAACGGTCGTTCGGGCGCTGGTCCTACCCGGGTGGGGTCGCGTTATTCCACGTAGGTGAACCATTCGTCGTGGTCCTCGGTGCGGCGTTCGACGACCTCGAAGAACCGGTCCTGGATCTCCTCGGTGATCGGCCCGCGGCCGTCGGGGTGGATCTCGACGTGGTCGACCTGGGCGATCGGGGTGACCTCGGCGGCCGAGCCGACGAAGAACAGCTCGTCGGCCGTGTAGAGCTCCCCGCGGCTGATGCTCGTCTGGTCGTGCACTGTGTAGCCCATCTCGCGGGCGAGGTCGATCACCGTGTTCCGGGTGATGCCCTCGAGGATGCTCTCGGCGATCGCCGGCGTGTACAGTTCCCCGTCGCGGACGACGAAGAGGTTCTCGCCGGGGCCCTCGGCGACATTGCCCTCCTTGTTGAGGACGATCGCCTCGCGGTAGCCGTGGCGGCTGGCCTCCTCGGTGGCCAGCATGCTGTTGACGTACGCACCGGTCGTCTTCGCGGTCGTCGGGATCTGGCTCGAGGAATGCTTGCGCCAGGAGGACACCTTCACCTTGATGCCGTTCTTGAGGGCGTCCTCGCCGAGGTAGGCGCCCCACGGCCAGACCGCGATGGCCGTCTTCGTCGGACAATCGCCCGGGCTGACGCCCAGGGAGTCGTACCCGTAGAACACCACCGGCCGGATGTAACACGACTCGAGGCCCTCGCGGCGGATCAGTTCGAGCGTCGCCTCCGTCAGCTCCTCCGGCTCGTGGTCGACGTCGAGTTCGTACGGCCTGGCCGAGTCGTACAGCCGTTCGAGGTGCTCGTCCCAGCGGAAGATCGCCGGGCCGTTCTCGGTGTCGTAACAGCGCACGCCCTCGAACACGCCGCTGCCGTAGTGCAGCGCATGGGTCAGTACGTGTACCTGTGCGTCCTCCCAGTCGACGAACTCCCCGTCCATCCAGATCTCGCTGACGTCCATTTCGTCGAAGCCCATGTTCGTGACAACGGTTGCCTTCGTAATGAGTGTTGATCATTTAGTTTCGACACCTTGCCATACGATGTGTTAACGTACGGCTAGGCAGGGGTTCGGCTACGGAGAGAGCTGACAGGGATTCTGAACGATCGCCCCGTATCGGCCGCGTCGGACGGGAGTCCCGCGACGTTTTGTCGCCCGCCGACGTTGGTCGACGCATGAACGACGGCACCCTTCGGAATCGGCTTCGCCGGATCGGGACCTGGTGCGGGCTCGCCGCGCCGGCGATCGGCCTCGGGAGCGTCCTCCTCGCGACGCTGCTCGCGCCGTGGTTCTCGTGGACCGGGAACGCGCTCTCGGACCTCGGCCATCCGTCGCGCGCGACAGCACCGCTGTTCAACGGCGGACAAGGGATGGCGGGCCTCCTGGCGCTCGCGTTCACCGCACGGCTCTGGACCGATGCCACGGGGTGGCTTCGACGTGGGGCCCTGGCCGTCCTCGCCGTCTCGTTCGTCTCGCTTGTCGGAGTCGGCGTCTTTCCGGAAACCACCGACCTCCACGTCCCCGTTTCGGTGGCGTTTTTCGTCTCGTTGACCTACGGGCTCTGGCTCTACGGCAGCGCGGAGGCGCTCGACGGGGCGCCGGGTTGGGGCGTCGCGATCGTCTGGCTGGGCGTGGGCAACGTCACGGCCTGGGTGGTCTACGTCGCACTCGACCCCTTCGAGGGGGTCGCCATCCCGGAGATCGTCGGCGCGGTGGCGCTGGCCGCGTGGGCCGTGCCGACGGCGCTCCGGACGCGACGATCCGGTTCAGGCTGATCGACGCGGATCAATCGACGCCGGCGGGAGGATCGGCATCCCCGAGCAGCCGGTCGAACCGTTCCTTCCCGAGCCCGACGTACCCGAGGTCGAACCCGAACACCTCGTGAGTGCAGGTCCCGGCCCACCCCGTCTCGCGCATCGCGTCCGCGAGCGGCCCGAAGTCGAGACCCCCCAGGCCGACTGGCAGGTGCTCGTCGTCGTCATCCCGGCGCGTGTCGTTCAGGTGGACGTGCGAGATTCGGTTGCCGTGGTCGCGGAGGAACGAGGCCTGTTCGGCAGGGCCCATCCCCGAAACGTGGGCGTGCCCCGTGTCGAAGCACATGGTCGCGTCCGTCCGCGAGAGGAGGTCGGGAACGTCGTGGACGTCGACGAACGGTCCCTTGAGGTTCTCGACGACGACCTCCACGCCCCGGTCGGCGCCGTACTCGCGCACCCGCCGAATCGATGCGACGTTCGCCTCGACGATCGTCTCCCGATCCCAGGCGTCGGCGTGTGCCATCGTTCCGGCGTGCATGACCGCCTTCTCGGCCCCTAGGTCGGCGGCGACGTCCAGCGCAGCCTCCAGTTCCCGGCACGACCCGTCCCGGACGTGCCGGTGGGGCGATCCGGCGTCGAGTCGATACGGAAGGTGGACGAGGCAGTCGAGATCGCGTTTCGCCGCGAGATCCACGACCCGGTCGGCGTCGATCCGGTCGACCTCGAACCCGTACTCCATGTTCAACTCGAGGAAGTCGAACCCGTTCTCGGCGGCGAACGCGAACCCTTCCCCCACGTTGACGCCGGTCAGGTCGGCGTCGTTGAGCATGAGTCCCTGGCGGACGGTCATGGGTGCACGCGTGGGAGCCGCCGTGAAAAAACGGGGCGATCTCGAAACCGGCCGTCAGCCCAGGTGGTCGATGAGGTCGCTCCCTTCGACGTAGGGAATGCCGTGGTTTTCCGCGTACGAACGAGCGGCCGCCGGGGTGAGCGCGCCGCCGGTTTCGTCGTCGAGCATTTCGCACCCCGCGACGGCCGGTTCCCGGCCGGCCGCGAGCGCGAGCGCGATACCGAGTTCCGTGTGTCCCTCGCGCTCCGCCAGGAGGCCGGGCGCGGCCCTGAGGACGTGTACGTGCCCCGGGGAGCGGAACTCGGCCGCGAAGTCCGTTCCGGACGGGTCGGCCGCCGCGTCGGCCAGCGCGCGGACGGTTCGCGACCGGTCGTCGTCGGTGATCCCCGTGTAGGTGTCCCGGTGGTTGACCGACAGGGAGAACGAGGGCCTGGCGTCGTACCCGACGTCCTCGAAGTCGGCCGACGGGTGATCGATGACCTCGTGGAGGTACGGCAGGTCGAACGCGTCGGCGACCTCGTCGGCGAGGGCCACGAACAACAGCCCGCCGGCGTCGTTGCGCAACCGCGCGACGGACTCCGGACTTACCCCGGCCGCGGGGTACAGGAGGTCCGTCTCACCCTCGCGGTCGTCCGCGTCGTGGATACAGACCGGGTCGCCGGCCCGGAACGCCGCCACGGCCCGTTCGACCTCGGCCGCCGCCTGAGCGCTATTGCTCCGTACCATGCGATCGTCACTCCGTGACATAGACGGTCACACGGTCGCCGTCTTCGAGATCGAGGGCGTCCCGAAGCCGGTCGGGGGCGATCAGCTCCAACCGGTCCTCGTCGTAGTGGGTTCGGTCGGGGACGATGACGTGGCTCCCGTCGTAGCGGTCGCCGTCGGTCCCCTCGATCACCGCCGGATAGCACGAAGCGGGACCGTAGGTGCGGTCCTCGTCGCGCCAGCCCTCGATGTGGATGGCGTCGAACCCGCGGAGGGCCGCCCGCCGTCGGACGCTCTCGTCGCCCATCGAGACGTTGAGCGTCCCGGGGAACGGTTCGTAACCGAGCTTCTCGCGGAACTGCTCCATGTACCCGGACAGCGAGATGTAGTGCTGGCCCTCGCCCATCCCGCGCGTGATGGTCCCCGAGAGTTCGATCGTCCGGGGGCCTTCGAACACGGTGCGATAGTCCTCGTACTCCCGTCGCAGCACGTGCTCGCCGTCCTCGGTGAGTTCGATCCACTGCCCGTCGCTGACGGTTTCGCGGGCTATCAGTCCCGCCGAGTCCAGCCGCTGCAGGCGGCGCGAGGCCGTCTGGGTCGACGTCCCGATCTCGTCCGCGAAGGCCGAACAGGAAAGCTTGACCTCCCCCGTGAGTCCGCCGTCGAGCGCGAGCCGCTTCAGCGCCATCACCTCGTCGGCACCGACGGCGAGCGTCGCTGTCTCTGACATACGTCGAGCTACGGACCGTCGTGGGATAAGTATAACGAAAACGGTATGCATCCCAGAATTGTTACGGACTGCGGGGGCGGAACGAGCGTTTCGTTCCCTAGAATAGCTCAACGCCTGATAAAAACGCTCCGGTCCGCGTCCGGGGCTTTCGTTCGGATAAGCACCCGCCGGGCGTTCGGGACCGGCCGGACGGTTAGCTCATCGCGGGCACCTCGACCGGTTGCTGGATCCGGGCGAGGGCGCGGCGCATCTCGTTGTTGACGATCATGAAGCCCTCGTCGAAGCCCATCCCGGGCTTCGCGAAGATCTGCAGCGGTTGCGTCGCGAGCGCCACCTGGGCGCAGATCCGCGAGGAGATGTCGGTTTCGGCGCAGGTGCCGCCGATGAACGGGTGGACCCCGTTGTCCTTGCAGTACTGGACGGCCTCGATCGTCTCGGTGATCGGCCCGAGGTCGGGCGTCTTGATCTGGGCGATGTCGGCCGCGTCCCCGTCGACGAAGGCCTTGATGTCGTCGTACGTGTTGCACCACTCGTCGGC
>JBLGCL010000139.1:0-7727 GCA_047617305.1 Natronomonas sp. | reverse complement strand
CGGAGCTCCGACGGTCTACCTGACGACGTTCGTCCTCGCGGGAATAGCGTGGTTACTCTCGACGTTGGTCGGCCAGATGCGGAGGTCGGTCTCCATTGATCGACTCCTCGGCGGCGTCGGCTCCGGGTTCGCGGTCGTTTTCGCCGGGGTTTCGCTGTACATCGGGGCCGATCGGGGACTGCTCACGCCGACGTCGGCGTTCTGGCCCCTGATCGCCCTCGTGGTCGGGAGCGTCCTGACGGTCCTCGCCTGGATCCTCCTGAGCCTGACGTTCACCGACGCGGCCCGCAGAACCGGGCTGCCAGGCGCGCTGGTGGTCCTCGCTCACTCGATCGACGGCGTCTCGACCGCGATCGGAGTCGACCTGTTGGACGTGACCGAACGAACGCCCCTGTCCCAGTCGATCATGGACTTCGCGGCCACGCTGCCGACCGAGCCGTACCTGGGATCGGGCTGGCTGTTCGTGGTCGTGAAGGTGGCGCTGGCGCTCGTCGTCGTCGCCGCCGTCGAGGGGCTCTACGAGGACGAACCGATACAGGCCCGGATCCTGCTCGGCCTCGTCGCGGCGGTCGGCCTGGGTCCGGGCATCCACAACCTGCTCCTGTTCGCAGTGCAAGGAATAACTGGATAATCTTTTCCCGTCGGGGGCCGCCAGTACCGGCGTGGTCGAAGTCCTGAGTGCGGGCCACGTCAACTGGGACGTGACCCTCCGTGTCGATCGGTTGCCGGTCCCGGACGGGGAGGCGAGCATCCGCTTACAGCGCGGGGCCGGCGGCGGCAGCGCGGGCAACGTCGCCGCCGCGCTGGCGAGCCTCGGCGTCTCGAGCGGGGTCGTCGGGAGCGTCGGCGACGACGAGTACGGCATGCTCGCCCGACGCGAACTCGAACGCGAGGGGGTGGACTGTTCGGGCCTCCGCGAGGTCGAGGGGGACACCTCGACGAAGTACCTGCTCGTCAACGACGACGGCGAGGTGGCGGTGCTCGGGAACGACGGCGTCAACGAGGCGGTCGGCCCGGAGAAGGTCCGGCCTGCCCGCGTCGAGGCGGCGAACCACCTCCACCTGACCAGCCAGCGCCCCGAGACGGCGGCGCGACTGGCGTCAGTCGCGGAGGAGGCGGGGCTCACGATCAGCGTCGATCCCGGTCGTCGCCTCCCGGAGCGGGACTTCTCGGCGACGCTCGATCTGGCCGACGTGATCTTCCTGAACGACCGCGAGGCCGAGGCGGCCCTGGAGGCCGAATACCCGGCCTCGGACTTCGCGGACCGGATCCTCGTCCTCAAGCGCGGCGAGGAGGGGGCCGAGGTCCACACCCCCGAAGGAACGTTCCGCCATCCCGGCTTCGACGTTCCCGTGACCGACACGACCGGGGCCGGCGACGCGTTCGCGGCCGGGTTCATCGCCGTCCTCCGCGAGGGCGGCGACTACGAGCGCGCCCTCGAGTTCGCCAACGCCTGCGGCGCACTTGCCGCCCGGACCGAGGGGGCGAAGACGTCGCCGTCGCGAAACGAGGTCGAGCGGTTCCTCGCCGGACAGTTCTGACCGGGGTCGTCGGTCGCCGGGTGGCGAGAACCCGCCGAACCCGGTCCGGGACCGCGCTCGGCGTCCACGACGCGCGTCCGACGGACGTCGACAGGGCGGCCCCGTTCAGGTCGCCGGCTCGGTTGCGATCGACAGTGCCGTGGACTCGAAGTCGCGCCCCCGACGTCAGGAACTCCAGACGCCGCTGGAGAAGTCGATCGCGCCGTTCCACTTCCCGATCAGCGTGGAGGCCGCGAGGTCGCCCGTGACCTTGTTCATCGCCGCAGGCGATCGAGGATCGGATCGATGCCGGCAACGGAGCCGATGATCTCGAGCGGGTTCCGTGACCCGTCTCGTCCCCCGCGATCCGGAACGCGTGCCTTTTTCCACCCCTCGCGCAAACCCGGGCGTATGGCAAAACAACCCCACCTGCTCGTCGAACCGGGCGACCTGAACGACGTCGCGCTCGTTCCCGGGGACCCGGGGCGAGTCGACCGGATCGCCGCCCACTGCGAGGACGTCGAGGAACTGACCCACAACCGCGAGTACAAGGTCGTCAACGCGGTCTACGACGGTCGACCCCTGACGATCTGTTCGACCGGGGTCGGATCGCCCTCCGCCGCGGTCGCGATCGAGGAACTCGCCCGGGTGGGCGTCGAGCGGTTCATCCGGGTGGGGACGACCGGAGCCCTCCAGTCGGGCATCGAGATCGGCGACATGGTCGTCGCGACCGGGGCGGCCAAGAACGAGGGCACCACGAAGCGGTACGAGGCAGTCGAGTTCCCCGCCGTCCCGGACTACGAGACGCTGACCGGGCTGGTCGAGGCGGCCGAAGCCCACGAGTCGGCCGGCAACGACGGCGGCGACGTCCACGTGGGCCCGATCGCGACGGACGACGCCTTCTACGCCGAGACGGAGGAGTACGTCGGGGCCTGGGAGGCCGCCGGCCTCAAGGCCGTCGAAATGGAGGCGGCGGCCATCTTCTCGCTGGCCCGCCGGAAGGGACTCGGTGCGGGCGCCATCTGTACCGTCGACGGCAACCTCGTCGAGGGGACCCAGAAGGGCGAGACCGAGGACGACGAACTCCCCGAGAAAGCGCAGAACAACGTCGAACGCGCCATCGAGATCGCCCTCGAGGCGACGACGAAACTGTAGGGGCGACGGCCGTCCCTCAAAACTCCCCGAACTGCCCCAGATCGAGCGACCAGTCGTAGGACCGGTACCGGATGCGGGGACGCCGATCTTCGGGAATGACGTCGTATCGCCGGAGGAACTCGCGAATCCCGCGGCGGCCACCGAAGTCGCCCCGATACCACAGCATGAGCCGCGGGGCACGGACGAGGTTGGCCTCGGCGTCGTAGCTCGCCTCCGTTTCGAGGTAGGATTCGGTCGCCAGGTCGAGTTGTTCGTCCACCTCCTCGGCGGTGTAGACGGCGATCGGCGGGCAACTCGCCGCGCCGCAGTTCAGCGCGAAGTGGATCCGTGGATCGACGGGCGAAACGCGAAACCGGCGCTCGAAGGCGTCCGGGAACGGGTTGGGGAGGTAGCCAAGCCCCCACCCGAGCTTCGACCCCCTGAGCAGGCCGTGTTCGACCTCGTCCAGACTGAGATCGTGTCCCACGACCGACACCAGCGAGCGGCGGAATACCGGCCGAACGATCCCGAATCTGGGCTCGAACAGCGACGGGTCCTCCCGGAGCGCGTGCTGGGCGACCGCGTTGTAGACGTCGAGCCAGAAGGCAGTCTTCGCTGCACGGGTCGAAAGCTCCCCGGCGAGGTGGTCGGGATCGAGGGCCGCCAGTTGCTCCAGGTGTGGTGTCGGGCCCTCTCCCCGACGGACGGCGAGCAGGAGCGACTCCGCGGTCTGGACCGGCCCCGTCGACATCGTGGCGTACTCGGGCTTCGCGCGTCTTGAGCGTTGTCCGGTCGGGCGTCCGGAGACCAATCCCTAAACAAAAATCGTTATCCAATTCGCCCGAGTAGATAGGAACCGTGATCGAGGAGTTGCGGCGCCGGTATCACGATGTCTCGAGCCGTCTTCGCCGGTTCGAACGGCGGGAGATCCGGGACTTCCGCGACTGGATCGAGACCACCAACAACCTCGTTCACCTCTCGATTCTCGTGTTCGTTCCGTTGCTCATCGCCCTCGTCACCTACCTCTCGAACGCGATCGAGGCGATCTCGTTCCTGCTCTTTCCACCCCTGGCGTCGGGGACGTACACCCTCTTCGCCGATCCCGAGGGACGCTACTCGTCGCCGACGAGGTTCGTCGGTGGGATGACCGCCGGCGGGATCTGTGGCTGGATCGCGCTCGCGGTGACGGCGAACTACGTCTACAACGTCTCTCCGGAGGGGTTACACGTCAACGCCGGCGCCGCAGCGCTGGCGATCTTTCTGACCGGCGTCGCCACCTGGGTATTCGATATAGAGGAGCCGTCCGCGTTCTCGACCGCGCTCCTCGTGTTGCTGGTCAAGGCCGACGAACTCGCGTTCGTCGTCGGGATCACGGTCTCCAGCGGGATCGTGGCCGCGGTGTTCACCGTTTGGCGCGAGCACTTCTACGAACGCCGGGCGGAGTTCCTCTACCAGTCCGCCCACGGCGACGATCACGTCCTCGTTCCGATGCGCGGCGAGGGGACCGAACGGACCGCCATGTTCGCCGGGCGCGTCGCGGCCGCCCACGAGGCCGGAAAAGTCGTCCTCCTCGACGTCGTCGACGACGAGGAGGTCGCCGACGCGGAGCGGTCCATACTGCTCGAAGAGGCGGCCGACCGGTTGAGCACCCTCGGGGAGGGTAAATGGGCGTCAGAAGGGGAAATCGATAGGTTGGAGCCGTCGACGATCGACGAGCGCCTCGAGACCGACGAAGCCGAAACCGCCACCGAGTCGGTGATGCGGCTCGAACGAACGGCCGGTCGCGTCGAGACCAAGATCGGGGTTCCGACGGAGGTCGTCGTGGCGGTCGGCCGGGGGGACAGGGTCGGGACGGTGTGTCGGGCGGCCGACGAGACCAACTGCGACCTGATCGTGAGCCCGTACGAGACGGAGCACGGTCGCCTCTCGGGATTCGTCCGGGGGCTGTTCGGTGTGGACCGGGACGTCGTCGTATTTCGCTCGGGCAACGCGGGCGCCGATGCGGAACCACGGTGGCGTCGGGCCATGGTTCCGGTCAGACGGGCCAACGAGACCGCCCACGCCATGATCGACTTCGCCCGCCGGGTGACGGGACAAGCCGGCAGCGTCAGCGTCTGCAGGTGCATCGACGCCGAGAGTCAGCGCCGGCGCGCCGAGTCGATGCTCGCCGACCTCGTCGAGGCGTTCACCGGCACGTTCGAGACCCGCGTCGCCCGGACCTCCCTCGACGGCTTCCTGAGTGCGAACGCCGCCCAATACGACCTGATCGTCCTCGGCGCGAGCACTGATCGGTCGGCCGCGTCGCGATTCCTGCTGCGGCCGACGTTCGAGCGGATCAGCAGCGTCGACGCCGACGTCGCCATCGTACATCGCGCGTGAGGCCTCATACTACCCTCGTTCACCTAACCGGTCCGAGGTGCGCTCCTGAGGTGGACCGTAGTGGAGTATCGGCTGTGACGGTAAATTGCCGTTACCCAAACTGCACTTTTAGTCGATACACCAATTCGTCACGCAGGACGTATATCCCCCCACCGATCGCGGAAACGCGAAGACTGGTGAGATCGACCCTTCCGGCGCCGAACGATTGGAGTATTAGGTATACCCCCAGTGAAACGAACAGTACTGCAGCGCCAACAATACCGTAATAAAGCACCCTCTGGCTTCGGTTGTTGGCACATTCAGCACACAGTATTCGTTCCGTCGCTTGGCGGTGAACGAATACGGTTCCCGAATACTGGCTGCTGGTGCGGTAATACAGCGTTGGAACCAATGCGATGCCGAAAATAACCGACGAGTGGAGAATACCGGGGTTGAATATGACGATCGTTTGAGGAATCAGGTCCTTTCGGATTTGAATCAGAGCGTCCAGCAAAAACGTGTTGAGCAGGAGCGGCAGGCCGATAACGAGGAATAAAATCAGGATCAGTCGACGTGGCCCCTCCGTCTCGTAATGGTCGAACAGCGGATCGCGTACTTTATCGACGCATTCCTGACACAGCGGTTCCCCACATTCGCCGCAAACGCCTTCCACACTTCGCCCTCCGTGAGTAGCGCACGTGAATTCGGCCATCGTTACGCACCTCCACTAAGTGCCGGTTGATCGCCGCCTCTGAACCCTTCCTCGATGATACCGATCAGTCTCGCGTTCAATTCGGACGAGGTCGAACGCGCTCGGACGTCGATTTGCGACTGTCCCCTTCGTTCCATCGCGCCTTCGTCCTCACGAATTACCCTGTCCTGTTCTCGGTCGAATGCCGATACCTCGTTCGTTTGTGATACAGCTGTAAACCGGCCCTCGACAGTGATGTCCCCGTAGACGGTTCCCTCGTCCCCGTACTCTCGCTTGATTTCCAACTCCCCAGGGCTCGCATAGCTAAAGACGCCTTCCTGCCCGGTTATTTGTTCTTCGTCACTCGGCGGACTGCGGTCCCGAATGTGCAACGATTCACGCTGACAAATTTTGATCAATCGTTCGTACGTGTCCTCTGGCGGCAACGGAATGTTGATCTGACTGCCACTCGTAGTTTGGACCTCCCCCCGGAGTGCGTCCGGATCCATCCGGATCGAACACTGAATATCCACTCCTTTATCAACCTGAGGATACTGCGGAAAGGCCGTACCGGTCGAATCGTAAACCCCTTCGATTCGGACTCCTCCCAGAGTCGACCCCCTAATCGATCCGTTTAACGTAGCGGATACCTCCCCGACCCCCAGCAACTGCTCGATCGGTCCCAAGATGTTGTACGTGAGGATGTCGTTCGGTGCCAAGGTACGATTCCGCCACTCGATTCGTTTGTGTTCTGGATCGTAGGTGGCGTCCTTGAACGGTAAGAAATCGATTTCCGGGAATGTCTGAGCCATGTCGAGGTGAAATTCGTCGATGTGAATCGGGTCGGGAATATTCGATTTGTGTTCGATCGTAATCGACAACGTTGCAAGGCCTTCGAGAGAGACCAAATCCCGGTTTTGGCTCTCGAGTAACTCTCTCATGTGCTCCCGATTCTCCATTACCTCTCGAGCATCCCGATATAATTCTCCTCGGACGACGAACGGCCGATCCTCACTGGCGAACTGTTCCAATAGATACGTATCCTCATAGATGACTTTCCGTTCGTCATCTGCGAGGAGACGTTCCGCCTCGTCGACATCCCAATCGATGGTGATCGAAGTTGTGTCATTGGTAATCCCCTCCAGACCCAGGTTCTCTGCGTCCGTGTTCACGATCGGATCGGCCGAAAGGGCTAGAAAAAGGTTCGTCCCGGGGAACCCGGCTGTCTCGTGTGGCCCGCCGGCGACGAACTGTGTGCCGACGTTTTTCGGCGGTGATCTTCGGTTGTAAATGACCCGGTCGTTTGGCTTCGCGTATACTTGGAGTTCCCCTTCGAGATCCTGATCGCTCTTGTAGGCCGACTCGGTTATTTCTAACTCGAATGATAATTTCTCAGAAACACTAATGCCTTGAAGTGTGTCATGGACCTCCTGTTCAACCATGTCGAGAGGATGTGGTTGCATTCTATTTATAAATCAGGGGAATTTGACCTCTTTTATACGTTTGTTTGAACCGACGACCGAGGAACGTCGGGTATTGGACCGTGACGCTTGAAGTGACGCCAGGACGTTCGGCGGGTATGGTCGCCACTTCGACCCCGGTGTCCGGATCGGGATCCACGGAGTGCAATCGGTACTCGAGAAGCTTCTTCACAGTCGACCGGCCCGACTGGCCGATGCAGGCCCCGACTCGCTGACCGTCCTCTACCGAACACTTTTCCTTCGATGACGTCAGTCGATCGGGACGAAGCCGCCTCGCTCGTCGCGGCCCTGGTCCGCATCGAGTCCGAGAACCCGCCCGGGAACGAGGCGGACCTCGCTCGGTTCGTCCACGGGTGGTTCGCGGACCACGACGTCGACGCCGAACTCTGCCGGGAACTGTACCCGGACAGGCCGCAGTCGCGGCCCGCGCGGGATCGGGCGACCCGACCGTGGTCCTCAACGGCCACCTCGACGTCGTGCCAGCCGGCGATCCCGACGCGTGGACCCGTCCCCCCTACGCCGGCGAGCGGGTGGACGGCCGCA
>JBLGCL010000138.1:0-7829 GCA_047617305.1 Natronomonas sp. | reverse complement strand
CATTCAGTAAGCGTCTGCGGGCCCCTGACGCGGATCGATCCGGGCGACTGGACCGCCGAGATCGTTACTCGTCGTCGGAACGTACCTGGGGCGAACGGGGCCGTACCTGATCCGCCGTCATTTCCTCGGTCCGCTCCGCGACGCGACGGTCCCTCTCCTCCGGGGCCATCGTGACGTCGAGACGTCCCTGCACGAGATCGGGGGACTCGAGCGTCCCGAGCGCGGCCAGGGCGTTCTCACGATCGAGGTCGAGACGATCCGACACCCCCTGGATCGTTCGTGGGGAGATCACCGACTCGATGCGAGGTGACACGCTCACGCCGACCGGGAGGTCGTCGCCGGTCGGGATCGGCGCCGACGACGTCTCTTCCACTTCCGCGAGCAGTTCCCTGAGGGTGTTTACCGAGCCGGCGCCGTGACGGCAGCCGTCACAGCCGCCACCTCCGACGGGGACGTGACAGGCGACCAGCCGGTCATTCCGTTCGGGGTCTCGGACCGTGCGTACGGGTCGCTGGACCGGTTCGATCACCCCGTCCCGTCCTTCCTCGCGGCCGGACTCGCCGTCGCCACGGACGCCCCCGTTTCGGTGACGGTCACCGATGCCGAGGACGACCGCTGCGACTACCTGGCGACCTGTCGGATTCAGTCGCTCGACGCCGAATCGAACTGATCTCGGTTTCCGGGACGATCCATCGTTTCCGATCGTATCGACTGAATGGGGGAATAGAGAACAATTGACGAATATCGATATGAACCAGTGAGTTTCATAGCAATACCGGTCCAGTATCCGGGTCGAGGGTTACCTAATCTATAGTAATCGAATACGTATTTCGGTTACCTGATCGGAATTAATATTACTTTCCGACACTTTTTACTTCCGTTACATTCCAGTGTTACCCGTATGCGAGCAGCTGTGCTGGAGGAGTACGAGGAACCGCTCGCAGTCAAGGAAGTCGACGACCCGGAGCTGGAACCGCACGGCGTCGTCGCGGAGATCGATAGCGTCGGGGTCTGTCGGACGGACTGGCACGCCTGGCAGGGCCACTGGGACTGGATCGGCCTCAAGCCCGAGACGCCGCACATCCTGGGCCACGAACCGGTCGGGACGGTCGTCGAGGTCGGCGAGGACGTCGAAACGGTCGAGGTGGGCCAGCAGATCGCGATCCCGTTCAATCTGGGCTGTGGCCACTGCCGGATGTGTCGCACCGGCCACGAGAACATCTGTGAAAACCAGCGCGTCCTCGGGTTCTCCGAAGATACCCCGGGCACCTTCGCCGAGAAAGTGCACGTTCCCGACGCCGACGTCAACGCCGTCCCGCTCCCGGACGTGATCGACCCGGACACGGCCGCCGGCATCGGCTGTCGGTTCATGACCTCCTACCACGGCCTCGCCCATCGTGCGGACGTCGGCCGGGGTGAGGACGTGGTCATCTACGGGCTCGGCGGCGTCGGGCTGTCGGGCGTGCAGATCGCCGACGCCCTCGGCGCGAACGTCGTCGGCGTCGACCTGATGGACGAAAAGCTCGACAAGGCCGAGGAACTGGGAGCGGTCGCGACCGTCAACGCGGCCGACACCGATCCGGTCGCCGAAGTCCGGGACATCACCGACGGCGGCGCCGCCGTCTCGGTGGACGCGCTGGGCATCGCCGAAACGACGAAAAACGCGGTCGCCTCGCTCGCCAAGAACGGCCGCCACGTCCAGCTCGGGTTGACGACCGACGAGGAAAGCGGCGAGATCTCCCTCCCGGTCGATGCGATGGTCGCCCAGGAGCTCGACTTCTACGGGTCGCTCGGGCTCCAGCCGTCCCACTACCCCGAGATGTTGAGCATGATCGAGACCGGGAAACTCGACCCCGACGAAATGGTCGCGGAGACGATCAGCCTCGACGAGGTCCCGGAGACCCTCGACGCGATGAGCGACTTCGACACGCTCGGCATCCCGGTCTGCAACGAGTTCTAAGTCCTCGACGAGGACGCACGCCGAATTTCCCCCGCTGTCTGCTGCCGTCTCACGGAACGGGGTGCAATACACACGAACCACAGCAGTTCGATCGTTGGTGCGGGCCACCGCGAGCGGTGGAGATCGAACATCCACGGAAGGGGGACTGAAGAATCGATTGGGGGGGCGTTGTCGAATACTACTCGATAGCATAGGCGACAATCGACGCGATCGTATCGAGTCGAAATTCACCAGCAGTAACGGATATGGGGGGCGCCCCGAGGAACTGGAAATGGTGGCTTTTTTTGGGTCTGCTGAAAATGATAACGAACGGGAGTTCAGTAATGACGTCACTACTGGAGGACGACGTTGAGGAGCACGGTGACCTTTCAATCGAGGCAGCAGACTTCGAGGACGGGGAGCAGATGCCCGATTACGTCGGGTACGTCAACGAGAACGAGAACCCGGAACTGGAGATCACCGGCGTCCCGCCGGAGGCCGAGTCGCTCGTGCTGGTTCTGGACGATCCCGACGCCAAGGGTGCGGTCGGGTTCACCTACGATCACTGGCTGGTCTGGGACATCGACCCCGACGTCGGCACGATCCCGCGCGGGTGGGAGCCCGCCGAGGACGAAGCGACCGTCGGCTACAACGACTTCGTCGAAGCCGACTACGGTGGTCCCTCGCCACCCGACGAGTCCCACGCCTACCGGTTCAAGCTTCTGGCACTCGATACCGAACTCGGACTGGATCCCGGCGCTCGAAAAGCCGTCGTCCAGATGAACGCCGCGATGGAGGGCGAGATCCTCGCGGCGGCCCAGCTCGTCGGAACCTACGAGCCCGCCCAGGGGACGGCTTTCTGATCGCCCGGGTCGGAACGGCCGACGAACCCCGCTTCAACCATCCGAAGTATATTTTTCGCCGATGGGAAACCGGCCAGGTAGCTGATCGAAAGCGTTCTGGGGACACAGGATCGGTCAGGCGACTGTAGTTCCAATCAATACCTAGCTACGAGGGGCGGATGAACATCTCCGTACCGCCTGGGAATCATAGCGGATACAGCGCGGAAACCCCCTTTGGGGGTGGGTTAGCTTACTGCGGATCCTACTGCAGCCCTCCTCCATCCAGCAGCGAGGGACGGCGGCCCGGATTCCCGTGGAGAACGGACGGTTCACGACCGCGTGCCGGGGTTCGAGATCCCGTCCCGTCTCACCCCTCGACCAGCCGGAGGCGGATCGTATCGCCCCAGAGGACGGCCACGGACGTACCGACCGCGCCCACGACCAGCACGGTGAAGATGGCGACCGTCAGCGAGGTCAGCGGGGAGAGTTCCATGACGCACGTCGCCAGGCACCACCCCGCCGCGCCGGCGGCCAGCGACACCGCGATGATGACCCCGAACGACAGCACCCTGACGAACGTCGGCCGCATGGACCGGAGCGGTCGGTCTCGATACTGCCCGCCGGGCAGGAATCGTTCGCGGACGACGAGCAGGCCGGGGAGCATCGTGACCACTGCGAGGAAGGCGAAGACGATCGCCAGCCCGGTCACGATACCGAACCGTCGCAGTGGCGGGGAGAGGGCGAACGCGAGCACGCCGAACGCGGCGGCCGTGGTCGCCGCACTCGCGAGCAACGTGCCCCCGGTCCCGGTGATCGTCCGGCGGATCGCCTCGTCGAGGCCGTCGCGTTTCTCCCGTTCGTCCATGAACCGCTCGCCGGCGTGGATGCTGTAGTCCACGCCGAGCCCGATCGCGAGGCTCGTGATGACCGCGGTCTCGCTGTTGAACGCGATGCCGAGCACCGACATCGTCCCGAGCAACCACGCCAGCGAGACCACCACGGGAGCGAGGACGAGGACGCCCAGCGACAACGAGCGGTAGCGCACCCAGAAGAGGCCGGTGAGGAACGCCAGGATGACCACCAGCGTCACCACGAACGCCTCCACGAGCGTCTCCAGCAACGCGTCCTGGATCACGGCGGTCGTCACCGTCCCGCCCGTCGCGACGGCCGTGATACCGGCCGCATCACTCTCGATCCCCGCCCCGAACGAGCGCGTATCCTCCGCGATCGTCTGCGCCGACTCGCTGCTCCGCACCGACAGGAGGAGCCTGGCCGACGTTATCTCGCCGTCGTCGTTCCGGCTCAACACGGTCGCCGCTCGCTCCTCGTCGGTGGCGAACAGCGCGTCGTACACCTCGCCGACGTTCTCGTCGGGCAGCCCGTCGCCCGTCGTGTCGTGGCGGTCGACGAGCGCCGCGAACGTCTCGTTGTCGCTCGCGACCGCCCGGATCGCCGTGTGTGGCCCCTGGACGGCGGCCCGGCCGTCGGGACGGAGCTGGATCGAACTCCCGTCCTTCACGTCGGCGTCCGCGTCGTCGAGGGCTTGCAGCAGGCTGCCACTCGCGACGTCCCCGCGTATGAGCACCTGTGATTGCCCGCCTTGCCCCCGGAGCCGGAAGTTATTGCTGAGGTACTCGAAGTCCTCGGCGATCGTGTACGTGTCGGGGGCCAGCGGCCCCGGCAGGGATTCCGTCCAGTCCGGCGCGTCCCGGGGGAGGAAGTCGGCCCGGTTGAACTCGGTGTCGATGGTCGTCGCGCCGTAGGCCCCCGTCGTCGCGAGCAGGAGCGCCACGACGACGATCGCCACCGGCGCCCGGGTGGTCAAGGAGCCGAGCTGTTCGAGGACCGCGTTCGCGCCCCCGCTTTCGACGCCGAACGCCGGTTTGCGCCGGCTCCGGCCGAGCCGGGTTTCGACGAACGAGTCGACCTCGATCTTGAGGGCGGGCAGGAAGACCCCGAACGCGACGAACGTCGCGAAGATCCCGCCCGCGCTGAGGACGGCGAAATCCTGGATCGCCGGCAGCGGGCTGACGACGTTCGAGAGGAACCCGACGCCGGTCGAGACCGTCGCGGCCCCGAGCGCCAGGACGACGCTCCCGAACCCGAGCGCCATCGCGGCCCGGATGGACCGGTCGGGCGGATCGTCGCTCCCATCCGTCGCGCCGTCCTCCTCCCCGAGTGTGCCCTCACGGGCCTCCCGGTAGCGCATCACGACGTGGAGGGCGTAGTCGATGCTCAACCCGATGAGCAGGAAGGGGACGGCGATGAGGATGACGTTCATCGGAATCGAGAGCCAGCCCATGACGCCCGCGAGCCACGCCATGACGATCGCGATGCCGAAGAACGCGAGCAGGATGTCCAGGGGATCGCGGTACGTGATCCCGAGGACGAACAGGATGAGGACGAG
This sequence comes from Natronomonas sp., assembly GCA_047617305.1. Classification (GTDB taxonomy): domain Archaea; phylum Halobacteriota; class Halobacteria; order Halobacteriales; family Natrialbaceae; genus DATFIX01. The sequence goes on along the minus strand of JBLGCL010000138.1, from coordinate 2,641 downwards.
CGCGAACGGCGTGATGATGGCGAAACTGTCGCCCGTGGCCCTGGACGAGGCGTCGTTCCGGACGCCCTGTCCGAACACGAACGCGTCGTCGAAGCGCTCTTCGACCATCCCCTCGATCGCTACCTGCGCGTCGTAGGCCGCCTCCGGGTCCTCGTTCTCGCCGCTCTCGTCGACCTGGGTGATGAGCGTCAGTCGCGCGTCGGCCCGGGTTTCGCCGGGCACGTAATCACGGGGGAGGAACGCGTAGGGATCCTGCTCGCCGGGGGCGTCGCTCTCCGGGTCGAGGACGGCTTGGAGTAACCGTTCGACTTCTTCCTCGTCCCGGCTCTCGAGCGCCCGGATCTGTTCGTCAAGTGACGGCGTTCCGGTCGGCGGCGGCCCGCCCTCGGCCCTGGCGTCGGCGTAGACGGCCGCCGTGGCGACCAGGTTCTCGATGCCCACGAAGCCCTGTCCCGTCAGCGTCGCGTTCAGCGTCTCGTCGTTCCTGACGTCCCGCTGGAGCCGCAACCCCTCGAGCAGTGACGCCTTCGAGAGGGCGTTCCCGTCCTCGTCCCGCACGACCAGTTGCGCGACGACGCCGTCGTCGCTCCCGTAGTTCCGCCGGACGAAATCCCCCGCGTCCGTTTCGGGCGAATCGACCTCGAACTCGCCGACGCCCGCGTCTTCGGTTTCCCCGACCGCCGCGCCGGCGGCAACCAACGCCGTGATGGCCAGTACTGCGACGATGACGAACGTGCTGTGCGCCGTAATCCAGTCCGCATACCAGCGGGAGAGCTTTCCTGACATGGTTCGGTCGGTAGCGCCGTGGGTCCGAGAGCCCCCTCACGGGACGCGCTCGCCGAGCAGACGACCCGCCGCCGTTCGAACGGACTCGCCGCCGCCCTTCGGCGCCTCTCTGCGGCGTGACGTCGGTAGGTATGGCTGAAGGAATATAAGTGTTTGTAGAAACCTACTATATTTACTGCTCGGGACGTCATGGTCCATTGCCGGACCGGCGACGCGTCCGGCATCGAGAACGAGCGTGCATTCGATCACGACCCGAGCCGAAACACCAATCACTCGTGGACGGCCAGGGACAAGCCAGCACACATGAGCGAACGCGACGCGGTCGAGGCGCTACGGACGCTCGGGCTGTCGAACTACGAGGCCCAGGTGTTCGTCGCCCTCCAGCAACTCGGCACGGGCAGCGCACAGGAGGTGAGCCGTGTCTCCGACGTCCCGCGGTCGCAGGTGTACGGGGCTGCCGACGACCTGGCCGAGCGGGGCCTCGTCGAGGTGGTCGAGTCCTCGCCGAAGGCGTACCGGCCGGTCGCGCTCTCGACCGCCCGCGCCCTCCTCACCGACCGCCTCGAGCGCGAGACCGAACGCGCGTTCGACCGCCTCGAATCCATCCGGACGGCCGAGCCCGACCACGCCACCGGCGGGGACGTCTCGACGCTCCGCGGGCGCCAGCCCATCGACGACCGCATCGCCACGCTCGTTCGTGGCGCCGACCAGGCCGTCGTCTTCGTTTCCCCGGCGGCCGAGTCCCTGTCCGGGGACATCGAGGCCGCGCTTCGGGAGGCGGGAGCCGGTGCCGTGGCCGTCACCGTCGTCACCGCCGACCGCTCCCTCCGCGAGCGCTTCGCGGACGGCCCCGTTGACGTCTTCGTCATGTCCGAGGACAACCCCGCTGACTTCGCCGGTCGCGCACTGATGGTCGACGACCGGACCGTCCTCCTCGCCGCCGAGACCGAGGACGAGCCCGTGGACGAGGAGGCGGTGTGGACCGGGGACTCGCGGATCGGCCGCATCCTCGCCACGTTCATGCGCTCCGGCATGGAATCCGGCCGTGATCGTCACGAGGACCGGTCCGACGGCCGTTGATCCGGGCTCGTTCAGATTTTCGGAGGCTCCTTGGACCCGGACGCTGCCATACCCTCGATCGTTGGCATCTCGCTTCGGGCGGGTCGCTGCCGGGCTGCTATTCTGGCACGATATGTCGGGACGGGATTCAGCCGCTGGTCTCCCTCTTTCGGGGTCGGTTATTCGGGGGCTCCAGCGGCCCGGGGGAAGGACGCGATCGGCAATCGTTGGAACGGGGGCAACAAGCAACTGGTATTCCTTCATAGCAATGCGTAAATTATAACCTGGAAGCACCGACGCGTCGCGTTCACTTCCGTAGAAAGGGGCTGTACATTACTCAATCGTGTTCCGGCTTCTCAGCGAATCACCGACACCCGGTCAGTCGTTCGCAGTCGGGCGATATACAAGTGATCGGAGGATCCGGCGAGATCGTACCGTTCGGCGACACGGGTGGGCGAGAGCCCCCGTTTCTCGACCCGTTCGTGTACGTCACGAACAGTGATGCGACTGCCTTCGACATGAGGCTCGTCGTGTAAGTCCGAGTCTTCGCCGGAGACGATCCGATACTGCCGGGTAGCCATCTTCTGACAGCGAGGGGATCCCGGCCTTCAGGTCGGGCGGGAATCGCGTACGCTCCGTGCCACAGTCCACCGACCACAGCACGGAGGACTCCCCAACACCACGCAACAATTTGACCAATATTTATACTACTGCAGATAAGCACGATAACTGTGGAGCTTCGACGGACTGCCGTCGTGAAACTCGACGTGGACCACGATGCTCACCACCTCCTCCA
>JBLGCL010000137.1:0-7835 GCA_047617305.1 Natronomonas sp. | reverse complement strand
CTCCGGCTGTCACGGCTCGCTCGCGACCGAGGCGTGATGGGGCACTACTGACCGGCGATGGACCCGTCCACTTCTCGCCGGACGACCCCGGACGTCCGGATCGTGATTTCGTCGCCGGTTTTCGGCCTCCGGTCCGAGCGACCGCGGCGTTGCCTGCACCAGGCATCCGGTACCGAACCCATAGGTTCAGGCGCTTGAGACGGTAGCGTTTGACGTTCCGGACTGGCTTGCAATCCGCTTCGAGGGGGCTCTCGCCCAACCGGCCGCATCAGCAGCGTTTCCACCATCGTGGTCCGCCCTCCCAGGTTCCCTGATGGGTGAGGAATGCGTCGTCCCCGGCGATACCGGGATCTTCGGTTGCCATCGTGGCGGCCTCCCAGGATCGGGAACCACTAGCGTAATCGACGGGCTGGGACGTCGCCGAGGAACGATAGACCTTTCCGGCGTTTCTCGCCGAGTCCACGCAGGGTGCGTTGGAAGTTCGTCTGATTTAACCGCTAATAATGTTAAAAATTATATTAAATTTAATATTCAATAAATTAATATAATACCCTGTTGTATCCTCACTTGTCGAGGGACGGTCAACCGTTTCACAACGAGGTATACAATGTCCAAGAACGAAACACCGGTCGATATCTACATCATCGGCACGGGAATGGTCGGGTACAGTCAGATGACTATCGAGGCCCAGTCAACGCTGGAGGCGGCGGAGCGTATCTACTTGGTCCACTATCAGGACACGGTCTACGAGTACATGAAAGAGCACGCCGAGACGATCCCGCTCACCGCCGAGTACACCGAGGGGGAGCCACGGCACCATACCTACGATCGCATGGCCCAAGAGGTCTTGGATGGCGCTGAGGAACTGGAGGGACCCGTCGTCTTTGCCCTCTACGGGCATCCGATGGTGTTCGTCTCGCCGACACGGTGGATCCTAGATCGGGCTCCTGACCGGGGCTTGGAGGTGGAGGTACTCCCGGGTATCTCCTCGATGGACTGCCTCTACACCGACATCGGTCTCGACCCCGCTGCACACGGCCTTCAGATGGTCGGTGCGACCGATCTCCTCCTCCGTGACTACGAGATTCAACCGAACATGCCGGCAATGATTTGGCAGATCGGGTCCGTGGAGACCGTTCTGTACAACACCGCAGACAACGATCCCAAACGGTTCACTCGTATCCGCGAGTACCTCCAGCAGTATTACCCTGACGACCATACCGTCTATCTCCTCCAGACCGCGACATACCCGATTACGGAATCGAAGCAGATCGAATTTACGCTCGATGAGTTCGAGGAGATGAACGATCGAATAAACGACATCCAGACGCTGTACGTCCCCCCGGCCGAGAAGCCCGAGGTCGTGAATGAAGAGCTCTACGAAAAGCTGGATTCAGCCGATCACCTCGATACGATAACGGCGTCGGATGGCCCCGCCAGGGACCTGGAGTCTAGCAACAACGAGCGTATCGTCGACGAGTCACCGCCGATGGACCAACTTTCGGAAGGATAATCAACGACTCGCCGGCCACGAGTATCGGACCGGGTAAACGATCGGATTGGAACGTCGCGTGCACGACGCAATGTCAAAAGACAGGAACGCGTTCGATTTCAGCGGTATGTCGGTAGCGGTGACGGGTGGAGCTGGAGACATCGGGTCGACGATCGCTCGCCGGTTCGCCGAACACGGTGCCCATGTCGCCGTTCTGGATGTCGACGTAGAGGGCGGTCGGGAGATTGTTTCCGGCCTTGAATCGACGGCCGGATCGGCCGAGTTCAGAAAGGTGGACGTGTCGCACCTGCCCGACCTTCGTGCAGCCATAGAAGGGCTCCGGGAGCGCGAACCGGAGTTCACCACTTTGGTGAACGGCGCCGGAACAGGGACGTACCAGTCGTTCATCGAGACGACGCCGGAAGATCTGGACCCGAGCATCGATGTGAATCTGCGGGGCACATGGAACGGCTGCAGAGTAGGCGTCCCGGCGCTGCTGGACACCGGTGGCGGATCCGTGGTCAACGTCTCGTCCATGGCAGGGCTCGTCGGCTTCCCGGAGTACAGTAGCTACTGTATGACGAAGGCGGGCGTGGTGAACTTGACCCGGGCGCTGGCTGCAGAATTCAGCCCGAGGGGCGTCCGGCTGAATGCCGTCTGTCCCGGGACCGTCGACTCGGCGCGTATCGATCAGTTGTTCGAGGAGCGAGGGTTCTCCCGTCGGGAGCGGGAGATTGCCAAACACCGGATCCCACTGCGTCGATTCGGACAACCGGGAGAAGTGGCGGACGCCGTCATTTTCCTTGCGAGCGACTACGCATCCTACGTTACGGGACACGCACTAGTGGTCGACGGCGGAAAAACCGCGACAGGATAGTGTTCCAGCTGTAGGGGCACAATCTGTTCGGTCTCCGTGCGACACCCAATTTTAGTTATTTAATAATATTAAATTAACTAATTATATAATTTATTACAAAAAATTTTATTTTCTATGCAATAAATATAGAAACTGCAATGGCGGAGACAGTTAGAAACCTGATGCACCAGGTTATGGAGAACCGGGTTTTGGCCGACCGATTCGTGCACGACCCCGATGACGTCCTCGACCAATACGACATCGACGAAGACGAGAAGCTCGCGCTGAAGAGTGGCGACGAGAGCTGGGTCGTTGACGTAACGGACGACCTCCGGGCGAAGTTTGACGAAGGGTGGGCAGTCTCCGTGGTCGTAGTGGTCACGTAACCGTTGCTATGGAGCTGAGAAACGCCGTCGTCGATCCCTGGGCTGCCGTGCCGGGGATCGTCGCCGTCGCGGTGATGGTCGGCTTGAAGATCACGGTGTATCCCGACGCCTTTGCATCCGTCGGGACCATAGTCCTCGCCGGTGTCGGGGGCCTCGTACTTGGCGAAATCTTCCAGTACGTGTTGACCCGGTACACCTCCCCGGCGCGGAGAGACGACGTTTGATCGCGTACGGGGTGGTCGAGAGTCCATCCCGGCACCGATAGACCACGTCCGGAGCTGGTCATCGTCACCGCGAGGCGAGGGCGTACACTGTCCCACCACATTAGTATTATAATAGGAACAAAGTTAGATTTAATATGTTCTATTTTGTATAGAGCCGTGATGTCTGTCAGTCAGGCAAGTTCCGTGCTGGAAGACGCAATGTACGATCGGGTGATGGCGGATCGGCTGCGAGACAATCCGGAAGAGATCCTTCTGGAGTACGACGTGGACGGCGAAGAGAAGGAAGCGCTCGAGAGCGGCAACGAAGAGCGCATCCGGGACGTCCTCGGGGACGTAATGGCGAAGAAAGTCGCCGTCGTTGTCATCGTGGTCCCCACGTAACGGACTACCGACGGGCGGACCTTGGTCCGATAATTCATATCCAACTGATCCTCTAATAGAAATTCCTCCGATGAGTTGCTACATCCGGTCGACGACACGTCTACACCGCGGGCCCGAGCGCGGGCGATCCGTCGTACGTATTCGTCGGGAGGGTGCTGTCGGCATAGACTAACTGCCGTACCAACTTCAGACCACGACCGCATCGTCGCCCCACCGTGCGCCGACCGGAAACCTTTCACCCCGTCCGCCGGCACTCCTCGGTCATGCCCGAACGCCTCTACACCGAGTATCCGGCTCTCTACGACGCCATCCAGTCGGAGTGGGACTACGATCGCGACGTCGCGTTCGTCGAGGCCACGCGCGAGCGCCACGGCGTGGACGGCGACCGACTCCTCGAGATCGGCTGTGGCACCGGCGAGCACACGAAGCGGTTCGTCGAGGCAGGGTACGACGTGACGGCGATCGACCCCTTCGAGGGGATGCTCTCGCTCGCCCGGGAGAAGGTCGAGGGGGACGCCGCCTTCCACCAGACGGGGCTCCCGGATCCCGCGCTGGAGGGGGAATTCGACGTCGTCGTCGCCATCCGGGGCGTGGTGAACCACCTGCCGCCCGAGGACCTGGCGCCGGCGTTCGGATCGGTCGCCGACCGCCTCGCGGAGGGTGGCGTCTTCGTGTTCGACAACTCCCCGCTGCCGCCCGAGGGGAACCACCCCGCAATCGATCTCGGGACGTTCGAGGAGGGGACCTACGCCCGGATCGTCCAGATGAACCCGACCGAGGACGGGCGACTCAGCTGGGACGCAGTCGTCTTCCACCCCGACGGCGAGTTCTTCCTCGACAGCCGACCGATGACGCCGTTCGAGGACCTCACCGTCGCCGAGGCGCTGTCCCAGCAGGGATTCACGTTCGAGACCCACGAGGGGTTCGGCCCGGACGACGATCGCACCGTCTTCGTGGCGACCCGATAAGGGTCGAACGACCTCGCAAGCGAACGCTACTTACGGCCCCGCGCCGACGCCTCGCGCATGAAAGCGGCACTGATCGTCCTCGACGGCTGGGGGCTCAACGACGACCCCGGCGACCACCGGGACGCCGTGGCCGCGGCGGACACGCCGACGTTCGACCGGATCGCCGAGGCCGGCGCGTACGGCCGCCTCGTGGTCACCGGCCGGCGGGTCGGCCTCCCCGAGGGACAGATGGGCAACAGCGAGGTCGGCCACCTGAACATCGGGGCCGGACGGGTCGTCAAGCAGGAGTACACCCGGATCAACGACGCCATCGCCGAGGGCGAGCTGGCCGAGAACGAGGCCATCGCCCGGGCGTTCGAGGACGCCGACGCCCACGACGGCCGGGTCCACTTCATGGGCCTCGTCAGCGACGGCGGCGTCCACTCCGCCCAGACGCACCTCCACGGCCTGATCGAACTCGCGGCCGACCGGGGCGTCGAGGCCGTCACCCACGCGTTCACCGACGGGCGGGACACCCCGCCGAAGAGCGGCGTCGAGTACCTCGGAGAACTCGAGTCGGTCGTCGAGGAACACGGCACCGGCGACGTCGCCACCGTCTCCGGGCGGTACTACGCGATGGACCGCGACGGGAACTGGGAGCGGACGAAGCGCGCCTACGACGCCATCGTTCACCGCGAGGCCGAGCACGAGGCCGCCACGCCCACCGAGGCCGCCCGCGAGAGTTACGATCGCGGCGACACCGACGAGTTCGTCGAGCCGACGCTGATCGCGGGCGGCGACCCCCTCCGGGACGGCGACAGCGTGCTCTTCTTCAACTTCCGGGCGGACCGCGCCCGCCAACTGGTCCGGATGCTCGGGGACGTCCGGCCGGAGTGGGGCTTCGAGACCGACCCGCCCGACGTCGAACTGGTTACGATGACCGAGTACGACAAGACTTTCGAGTTCCCGGTCGCGTTCCCGCCTCACCAGCCGACGAACACGATCGGCGAGGTGCTGGCGGAGGAGGGGCTGACCCAGCTCCGCATCGCCGAGTCCGAGAAGTACGCCCACGTCACCTACTTCCTCAACGGCGGCCGCGAGGTGAAGTTCGACGGCGAAATCCGCGAGATCGTCGAGAGCCCGGACGTCCCGACCTACGACGAGCAGCCCGAGATGAGCGCACCCGAAGTAACCGACACGGCGATCGGGATCGTCGAGGCTGCGGACCCGGACGCGATGGTGCTCAACTACGCCAACCCCGACATGGTCGGCCACACTGGCGATTTCGAGGCCGCGAAGACGGCGGTCGAAGCCGTCGACACGCAACTCGACCGCCTGCTGGAGGCCTGCTTCGAGGCCGGCGCGCCCGTGCTCGTCACGGCCGACCACGGCAACGCCGACGACATGGGAACGCCGGACGATCCCCACACGGCGCACACCGCCAACGACGTCCCGGTGATCTACCTCGGGCCCGACGGCACCGACGACGACCGGCAGGTTCGCGACGGGGGGTCGCTGTGCGACCTCGCCCCGACCATCCTATCGCTAATCGGCGTCGAACGGCCCGAGGAGATGACCGGCGAGACGTTGCTCGAATAGACGCGTCCTCTAACACACCGCACCCAAGACCTATCCCTCCGCGTCCGAGAGCGGGGGGATATGACCTCACTGGCTCGCAGTCGATCGACGGAACGGGGTGGGTGATACCGTGGTACCCGACGATGCCGCTCTCGACCGTCGCACCCTCCTCGCGTCCCTCGGGTCCATCGCCGGCGCGGCGTCGCTCGCGGGCTGTTCGCTCCTCGAACGGGGCGAGGACGCGGACACGACGGAACTGGCCGATGACCGTGCCCAGGAACTCGCTGAACGGTTCGCGCCGACGCTGTATTTCGACGAGCACGAACGCTGGTTCCCGACCGACCCGCGGCCCTACACGACCGAGGACGGGGGCGAGACGGTCGTGGACGGGTTCGCCGCGCTCGACGGCTACACCGAACGGTTCGACGAAGCCGAACCGCCGGTCCCGACGGTGTTCTACCACGGCGTCGAGTACGAGGGCTCGCCGCTCGCGGCGATCCAGTTCTGGTACTACTCGGCCTTCGACCAGTTCACGACCAACTTCCACTGGCACGACTGGGAGGTGCTGCACGCGTTCGTCGACACCGGGACCGACGAGCCCCAGCTGTACGTCGCGAGTTCCCACTCGGGACGCGTCCCCAACAACGAGTTCCTCGATCCCGATCCCGAGCAGGTCCCGCGAATCCTCTCGGAGCTCGGCTCGCACTCGAGCGCCCTGTCGCTCAACGACGTGGCCGAGCGGTTCCAGCGGTTACCGCTCGACGGCTCCCTCGCGGACATCACCAACAGCGCGTTCGAGGGGATCGAGCGCTTCGCGGACATCCCAGTGGCGTACGGCCTGCCCAGGGACGAGGGGTCGCGGTTGCCGTACCTCGTCCCGGAACTCGACGGGGCGCCGCTCCACGAGCACGACCGGCTCCCGTCGGTCGAACCCGGGGATCTCATCGCGGACAACCTGACGGTGGGCTCGTTCGCCGACATCCGATCCCCGCCGGTCGACCTTCCAGGGCGGTCGACGGGGCAGGTCTTCGGATACGCGGGGCACGACGCGGACGCCGACGTCGAGTACGAGCTCGTCCCGTCGAGCGAACTGGAGGACATCACGGACTTCAGTGGCCCCCAGCTCAGTTTCGAGTTCGCGGTGCCGGCGTTCGCGGAGGACGCCATCGCGAACCACATCTCGACCAGCGGGGTTCCCTGGGAGCAGCCGCGATACGACGAACCGTCCGCGGACATTTCGGACCCGAGCCACCGCGCGACCATGGCCGAGCGATACGACGCCATCGGGGACCCGACGCCCATCAACGCCGTCGTCGCCGGCGTGACGCAGGCGATCGCGTCCGCCGAGGCCCCCGAGGACGAGGGACTGACCACGCAAAGCCTCTCGACGGAAGCGGTGGCGCTCCTGGAGAGCGAGCCCGAGGCCGTCCCGACGTTCCGTGGCGTCGCGGTCGTGCGTGACGTTCCGGAGGGCGACCATCGCCTGACGGTGAACGGCGCCGGCGTCGCCCCACACAGCGAGACCGTCGCGGTGGCCGGCGACGACGCACCGGCGGCGGCCGGCGTGGACGGCGAGATCCCGCTGGTCGCCCGGGAGAACGCGACGAAACTCGAAGTGGACGCCGAGGGAACGGACGCGACCCTGACCGACCTCGCGATCGAGGACGACTTCGCCGGACGGCTGTACGACGCGCCGCTCTCGGGGCCCGACGCCGTGTACGTGCATCGGGGCGGCGCGTACACGACCGAGGTCAGGGACGCGGACGACGAGATCGGCGCGTTTCGCGTCAATCCCGCCGACGAATCGCGAGTCCGGATCGACGAGCCAAGGACCGGAAAGGGATCGCTCGCCGGGTACCTCGCCAGCGTGGCCGGGGAGACCGCCGCCGACGTCGAGGCGCTCGTGCAGGCCGACGGCGACGAGGCCGGCGACGATGACGACGCTGCGGGCGGCCAGGGCGCCGGCGATGG
>JBLGCL010000136.1:0-7877 GCA_047617305.1 Natronomonas sp. | reverse complement strand
TCTTTCTCGCGGTCTTGACAAGCTAGGAGTGGGTCACTCCGAACACACGCCTGTGGAGACTGCGACCGCTGTGGACACCACTTCGGTGTCTGCACGTCGTGTCGTTGAATCAGGAAGCCCCGCCCTCCAGGAGTCGCCGAAGGCGACGAGTAGGGCGGGGTAGTTCACCTGTACACTTTCCGGCGTGGGGGATCGTGGGCGCGATCCCGCAAGCAGTCTTTGCGCTCGCTCTCGTCGGTGTGTACCTCCGGACTCGGAACGTGGTCGCCTGTATCCTCACCCATGCCGTGATCAATGTCGTCATGGTGCTGGTGCTCCCAACCTTCCGCTAGAGTGTTCTTTCGGTACCGGTCCCTGTCCGAAGCGTCGTTCGTCTGTTCCCTGACACGTTAATCAGTGACCGTTTCGATCGGCGTTTCTCCCACTCTCCGTCGACGTAGTGTCCTGAAGAATGCCCGGGGAGGGCTCCGAACCCTCGATCTCCGCATGACCCAGGTTCGAGGCTCGGCGGGCCCCGTGGGCATGCGAACGCTTCCAAGGCGAGTGTGCCGCACCGAACTCGAAACCCTATGAGTGCGGCGCTATGTCCAGCTAAGCCACCCGGGCTCGGTCGGGGATAGCAGGGTGGTCGTCTTTAACCTTCCCATCTCAGGCCGGGAGCGCGAGCCCCCACGGATTTATGACGGGTTGGATTGAAACCCATCCCATGAGCGTTCCCGGTTTAGTGGACGACCAACTCGGCGAGGAGTCGGTGACGGCCCGGATCTCCCTCGGGGGCGAGGACGAACTCTACGTCACGCCGACGCGGACCCTCGTCTACCGGGGCGAGGGGCTGTTGCGGGACGAGTCGATCGAGGAGTACTCCCACGACGCCGAGCGCGTGGCGGTCTCGGAGGGACGGCGGAAGACCCGGTTCACCCTCGAGTACGCGATCGACGGCGAGCGGGAATTCACGGTCCCGTCCTCGGCCGCGGAAAAGGCCATGACGCCCCTGCTGGAAGGTATCCTGACGGTTCGGGACGTCATCGAGGAGGACGAGGACGTCGTCGCCGCCTACCGCTTCAGCGAACTCACGCTCGTGATCACCGAGCGGCGGCTCGTCAAACACGTCGGAACGGTCCTGCTGGACCCCGACTACGAGGAGTTCCGCTACGAGGACGTCACGAACCTCGACTTCGAGCAGGGGAGCGTGGCGATGCAGATCGTCCTGACGGTCGACGGCCGGGCCGAACGCATCAAGGCCCCGAACGACCGGTCGAACGAGGTGCGGCTCCGCCTGGAGACCGCGCTCCAGGACTTCTACGACGTCACCTCCAACGAGGAACTGCAGGCCGTCCTGGAACCGGAGGCGGAAGCGGACGCCGACGCCGATTCCGATGCCGAATCGGACGACGAGGAAGAGATGGCGTTCGAGGCGGGTATCGACCTGCTCGGGTCGAGCGACGACGGCGCCTCGTCCGAGGAGCCCGATCGGGAAACCGAGGCCCAGGGTGCCTCCGAAAATCGGGAGTCTTCGTCCCGGTCGGCGGCCAGCGCCGACCTGGAGGAAGCGGGCTTCGAGTCCGTCGACGCCGCCACGACGTCCTCGGAGGACATCGAGGCGGAACTCGAGGCCCTCCGGGAGGCCGTCGAACGGCAGAACGACCTCCTGGCCAAGCAACAGCAAACGATCGAGCGACTCATCGAGGAACTCTCACGCGGTCGCTGAGTCCCCTCGTCACTCCCGACCGGTCACCTTCCGGATACACGTGGACCCGAACGGGCCGACCTCCCCCGCGTCCAGGTCGATGAAGTACCCCGTCGACAGTTCCGTCCCGCACCGGCGACAGGAGAACTCGCCCTCCTTGCTGATCACCTCGGACTCGAAACTGACGTAGCTGCCACCCAGCGGCCGGACCACGTCGCCGTCGCGCTCGATCACCCCTCGCCGCTCGGCCGCCTCGAGCACGGCCCGGGTCACCCGCGGATCGGTCGAGATCGTCTCGATCCTGTCGACCGTTTCGGCCAGCGAGAGTTCCTCGTGTTCGAGCCGTTCGAGGAGTGTCACGCCGAGTTCGACCGGGTCCTCGGCCATCATGCGGTGGTGGGACCGCCCCCGGTATAGGCCTGGTGCTCGTCGAGGTCCCGTAGAGCAGGGAGACCAGTTGCCCGTCGACGCGTCCGGGAACGGGCGACCGGTTGCCCGCCGACGCGTCGGGGAGCCGGAGGATCGTCTCCGGTCGGTCGGCTCTCCGAACGCCGGGTGGCTGTCTTTCGTCGCCGGCGGCGGAAGCGCAAGGGATACAAGCCCGGCCCCGAATCCTCCCGGCGATGGCGATCCGGCTCTCGCGCCGACGGATCGTCGGCGGCATCGTCGTGCTCGCCGTCGTCTGTGGCGCCCTGCTCGTCTCCCCGACGACGGCCGTGGAGCGGATGGGAACGGTCGCCGAGGACCCGGTGCTGTTCGGCGCCGTGCTCCTCGGGCTCTATCTCGTCAGACCCCTCTTCGCCTGGCCGACGACGCCCCTCGCCGTGGCCGTCGGCTACGGGTACGGGTTCCTCGGGGTGCCCTTCGCCCTCGGCGGGATCGCTCTGACTACGATACCGCCCTTCCTCGCGGTCCGCCGGTTCGACCGGGGTGCCGACGTGGGCCGGGTCGGCGAGGCGAGCGAGCGGTTCTTCGCGGCGACGGGAGGGTTCCGTGGCGTCGTGGCCGCCCGACTCGCCCCGGTTCCGGCGGACGTCGCTACCTTTGCGGCCGGACTCGGCGACGTTCGGCTCCGAACGGTAATCGCGGGGACCGTGATCGGCGAGGTTCCGTGGACCGTCGTGGCGATCGCCGTGGGCGCCTCGGCCGATCGACTGGCCGCTGGCCGCGTGGAGGCGATCGGGCCGCCGGTGGTCCTGGCGATGATCGGCCTCGCGGCCATCCTGTTGGCCGGACCGGCGCGACGCCTTTTGCAGGATCGACGTTGACGTTCGTCGTCGAATGGCCGTCGCTCGGCCCCGGATCTCCCGGGCCCCCGGTCGCCGTCGGTCGGCCGTTTCCGCCCGGGTACGCTCCCCCGTTCCCGGTCATATCCCTCCACTCGCCTCAGGTCAGCGGTAAAACGTATCGCTGCAGTCGTACACCACCCCGTGTCGCGGACAGACGTACTTGCAGTGGCGACGAACCATCGGCTCCTCACACAGCGGGCAGGGCCGTCCGCGGTTCGATTCCGGTCCGTCGTTCACGGGGAGTCCTCCGACACCGACGGGATCGGTGTCCGTTAGGGACCGCTGGACGTCGACGGGGACGGGGTCGACCTGGATCGCACCGACGGGGACGGTGTCGATAGGGATCCCGACGGTCAACACTCCGACCAGCCGCAGGCCTCGCAGGTCTTGCAGCCCTCCGAGTAGTAGAGTGCCATGGACCCACACTCCGGGCACTCCGGGCTTTCGCCGGCGTCGATCAGCGCCTGCTGGTCGGCCTCGACCCCGCCGGGGGCCGCGCCGTTTCCGCCGTCGGTCTCCCGATCGGAGAGGCCAGCGCCGCCTTCGGCCGTCTCCTCGAGGGTTTGCTGCTGGGGATAGGCCTTCTCGACGTCCCCCTCGAGGTACCGGCGCATCGCAGTGCCGATAGCGTCGGGGATCGACTGGATCTGCTCGCCCTTGTCCCAGGCGACCTTCGGCGACCGGATCCCCTCGAGTTCGGCGGCGATCTCCTCTGGATCCACGCCCGACCGCAAGGCGGTCGAGATGGTCTTGGCGAGCGCCTCGGTGAACGAGGCGGTGAACCCGCCGGAGTTGCCGATGTTGGCGAACAACTCGAACGGCCGCCCGTCCTCGTCCTCGTTGATGTTGACGTAGAGCTTGCCGTACCCGGTGTCGATGCGCTGCGTGACGCCGTGGAGGACGTCCGGTCGGGGCCGTTTCTCGGCGTACGTCTCGCCCTCGGTCTCGACGGCGTCCAGGAGCGCCTCGACCTGTTCGTCGATCGCTGCCTGCACGTCCTCGTTCTCGAGGAACGCCTCGATCCCGCCGAAGACCTCCCGGATCTGTTCGACGATGACCTCGGCCGCCTCGTCCTCGTCGGCGAACTCGGCGTTCTGGGCGCGGGTCGTGAGTACCTGCTTGCTGCGGGTGCCGTCGCGGTAGTAGGTGACGCCCTTGCCCCCGTGGTCGTAGACCCACTCGAAGACCTCGCGGGCGTCCCGCTTGGTCGCCTCGTTGGGCGCGTTGACGGTCTTCGAGATCGCCGAGTCGACGCCCTCCTGGGCCGCACACTGGACCGCCGCGTGTTGCTTGGCCGAGAGGTCGCCCGTCGTCACGAACAGTTCCGAGATGGCGTCCGGGACGGTCGAGAGCGACTCGACGCCGTCGAACTCGTTTGCCGCCATCTGTTCCTGGGCCTCGCGTTTCACAGCCTCGACGTCGATGTCGTTGGCCTCCAGGGTCCGCAGGAAGTAGTCATCGAACTCGACGAGCATCTCGTCGCCCTGCACGTCGTCGGAGACGTTCTTGTAGTAGGCGACGTTGTAGATGGGTTCGATCCCGCCCGTCGTGTTGCCGACCATCGACGTGGTCCCGGTCGGCGCCACGGTCGTCGTGTTGTGGTTGCGGATCGGGAAGCCGTCGGCCCACTCGTCGGCGTCGAGTCCGGTGTGGTGTTCGAACCACTCGCGGTACTTCGTCGGGTTCTCGAACTTGGAGTCCTCCCAGTCGTCGAAAACGCCGCGCTCCTCGGCGAGTTCGTGCGAGGCCCACTTCGAGCGGTGGTTGATGTGGCGCATGACCTGCCGGGCGATCTCGTTGCCCTCGTCGGTGCCGTACCGCACGCCGAGCTGGACGTACAGCTGCGCCAGCCCCATGACGCCCATCCCGATCTTGCGCATCCGCCGGACCGTCTCCTCGATCTCCTCGACCGGGAAGTTGCTCATCGTCACGACGTCCTCGAGGAACCGCGTGCCGAGGTCGATCCGCTCGGTCAGATCGTCCCAGTCGATCGCCTCGTCGAGGTACGCCTCCACGGTCGCGTCGAGGGAATCGTACTCGTCGGCGTGCCGGTCGCGCCAGACCCGCCAATCCGGGGCATCCAAAGCTGCGACGGTGCTCAGATTAATGTGTCCCAAATTGCAGGCCTCATATTCTTCCAACGGCTGTTCCCCGCAGGGATTAGTTGCCAATATCTCATGTTCGGGGTGCTCCTCGACGTCGAACGAATGCTGCTTGTTGACCCGTTCGAGGTAGATCACGCCGGGTTCGCCGTTCTCGTGGGCGCCCTCGACGATGTGGTCCCAGATCAGGTCCGCCGGGACGGACAGTTCCTCGCCGACCTCGACGTACTCGCCGAGGCCGTGCATCTCGTAGAGTTCCTTCGTCTGTTGTGTGGCGATGTGCGGCTCGCCGGTGCGGGGATTGGTGAAGGTGAACTCCTCGCCGTTCTTCACGGCGTCCATGAAGTCGTCGGTGATCCCGACGGAGATGTTGAAGTTCGAGAGGTGACCCTCCACGGCGTTCCGGAGGTGTTCGGGAACCCGCCCCTCGTCGTCGATCAGTTCGCGGGCCTCCTCCAGGGCCTCGGCGAAGGAGGTGTGCGTGTAGTCGTCCGGGTCGTTGAGTCTGAGGGTGTGGGCCAGCGAGACGTCCTTGTTCTTCGCGTGGATGAACTGGATGGCGTCCGGGTGGGTGACCCGCATGACGGCCATCTGGGCGCCGCGCCGGGCGCCGCCTTGCGCGATGGTCTCGCACGCCTGGTCGAAGGTCCGCATGAAGGTGATGGGGCCCGACGCGATACCGCCAGTCGATCCGACAGGATCCCCGTAGGGACGTAATCGCCAGAAAGCATATCCCATTCCGCCGCCCGATTGGAAGACCTTGGCGGATTCCTTCACTGTTTCGTGGATGTCCTCCATGTCGTCCTCGGGCGAGTCGACGAAGCAGGCCGAGAGTTGCTGGAGTTCGTCGCCGGCGTTCATCAGGGTGGGAGAATTCGGCATGAACGAGAGGTTCTCCATCAGGTCCTGGAACTCCCCGGCCGTCGTCTCGACGTGATCGCGGACCCCGTCGGGTAACTCGGGGACGACGGTGTCGTAGGCGAACTTGTTGACGTTGTATTGCGTGAGCGTCGTCTCGACGTCGTCGTCCACGGTCACGCCGGCACCGAAGACCTCCTCGGCGAGTTCGTCGCGCCGGGGGTGGTCCGGCTTGAGCTGGGCCGGCGTGACGGTGATGTCGACGTCGCGCTTCTCCGCCTCGTAGACCGCCTCGGCCAGCGCGACGTTCTTCGCGACCCGCTCGAAGAGGTCCTCCTGGATCTCGATCAGTTCCCCGTCGGCGTCCTTGCGGAGGTAACGGGCCGGCAGAATGTTGTGGTAGGCGTTGCTCGTCAGCCGTTCCTCGATCGTGTCCCCCTCGGTACGTTTGATCGGCAGCGTCAACTCGTCCGCCCTGGGGTCGGCGTTACTCACGCTCGACACCCCCGGCGTGCCCGTTCGCTCCGGGTACCGCCCTCGTCGATCGACGATACCGACGTCCGCATGCGGTTTGCGTCCATGGTTCCGTTCTTGAATCGGTCATCTGAAGGTGAAGTGGCCTAACAGGAGCCACCCCTAAATTGTTCCGCTCCGTCTGTTTTATTGAAACTATACTTGTTTTAGCTGGCGCTATCCGGCTCGTGGGCCTTTGCCCGGCGCGACGACGTTCCCACCACTCCGTATCGGGAGGGATCATATTAATCCCTATCAAAGCGAAGTGAAAGTGGTTCCCTCGGACCACCGCCCGAAGGGTCGGTCGCGGTTTTCACTTTCGACCGGCCGTGAATCCGCAACGGCTCCGAACCGATCCGGGGGTTGAGTGACCGTCGCAGCCGGTTCGATAGGGGGACGAACTGGTCGATCGAACCCCACCCCTAGGGTTTTGCGTCGAGAAGGGGTAGGGGGAGTATGACATCCCTGATCGCGTTCGGCGACCCGGCGTTCTGGATACTCGCCCTCGTCGCCGTGGTGGTCTTCGTCGCGCTGCTCCGGATCGCCGTCAAGCTCGCCATCCGGGTGCTGGTCGTCGTCGCGGCCGTCGTGGCCGTGCTGTGGCTACTGGCGCAGTTCGGCGTGCCGGTCCCGATCTTCGGCTTCGGCGCCCTCGCGTAGGAAGTTCCGGATCACCGCGTGCCCGTCCGCGGTCAGCACGGACTCGGGGTGGAACTGCACGCACTCGATGGGATACTCTCGATGACGGATCCCCATCACCAGCGACTCGCCGTCGGCGTCGGTCGTGGCGGTCACCTCGAACGACGCCGGCACCTCGGTCGCGATCAGCGAGTGATACCGCCCCGCTCGAAAGCCGGGGTCGAGGCCGCGATACACGCCCGCTCCGTCGTGGTCGATGGGTGACGTTTTGCCGTGGACCGGTTCCGGGGCCCGTCCGACGCTCCCGCCGTAGGCGTGAACCGCGGCCTCCAGCCCGAGACAGACGCCGAGGGTCGGCACGTCCGGGCTAATCTGCCGGAGGACGTCCACGGAGACGCCGACGTCGCGGTCGTTCGCCGGGTGGCCGGGGCCGGGACTGATGACGATCGCGTCCGGGCCGGCGGACCGGATCGTCTCGAGCGAGGCGGTGTTCCTGACCACCGTCGTTTCGGCGTGCTCGCTGACGTACTCGACCAGATTGTAGGTGAACGAGTCGAAGTTGTCGACGAACAGGACCCGCGGAGCGTCCCCGGGAGAGTCCGAGTCGGTGCCCGTCATCGTCCGGTCTCCTCGACCGGAGCGTCGGCGGCCGGCGGGTCGGCATCCCGCTCGATCCGTTCCAGCGCGTCGAGGACGCCCGCCATCTTGCGCTCGGTCTCCTCGTACTCCCGTTCGGGAACCGAATCCGCGACGATCCCGGCGCCCGCCCGGACGGTGATCCGGTCGAGG
>JBLGCL010000135.1:0-8031 GCA_047617305.1 Natronomonas sp. | reverse complement strand
TTGCCGTCGGCGGACGGCCTCTCGCTTCTCGTGAGCCTGGGCCGCCCCAGTCGGTGCGCCCCCCGGTTCACAGTACCGTCCGCGACAGTTCTGCGTCATTGTTCTATTTGGACAATCTTGATCGATCGATTTCAACGTTTGCTTCCCGAGGGTACCGCCGGGAGGACGACCGCTCGAATGGGTCGAGAGCCCCTCGGAAAACGGGGCCGGTGACCCACGCTGATCACTGCCGGGAGCTGGCGACGACGGCCTGCCCGTACGCGATGCCGCCGTCGCCCGGCGGAACGCGGTCGTGCCCGAGGAACTCGAGGCCCGCGTCCTCGACGGCGTCCCGGATCGACCGCGTGATGGCGTCGTTGTACGCGACGCCGCCCGAGAAGCCGACGGCGTCGACGCCCTTGTCCTCGGCGGCCGCGATCGCCAGGTCGGCCAGTCCGCGCGCCAGCGCGTCCTGGACGGTGGCAGCCACGTCGGCGGCCGGGTGTTCGTCGACCAGCCGATCGGCGTCCTGCACGAGCGTCGGAACGTCCACGACGCGGTCCCCGTCGCGGGTGGCGAACGGAACGTCGTAGTCGCGGGCCGTTCCGTCGGCCGCGGCGGCCTCGAGGCGCATCGCCGGTTCGCCCTCGTAGCCGCGTTCGGTGCAGACGTCGAGCAGGGCGCTGACGGCGTCGAGGGTCCGCCCCGCGCTCGTGGTCTCGGGGGCATTGACTTCCTGTTCGAGCTGCTGACGGACCGTCGCGGCCGCGTCGGTCGAGTCGACCGCGCCGCGCTCGACGAGGAGGTCGTCGATCCGGTCCTCGTCGTCGAGGAGGCTCGCCAGGATCCGCGCCGGCTTCTCGACCGCGGCAGTCCCGCCGGGAAGGTGGAAGGTTCCGAGGCCGCCGACGCGGTCGTAGCCCTCCAGCCAGGCGTCGAGCACCTCGCCGCCCCAGATCGACCCGTCGGGGCCGTAGCCGGTGCCGTCCGCCGTCACGACGATCGCCCGGTCGCGCCCGTGTTCGGCGAGCAGCGAGGCCGCGTGGGCGTGGTGGTGCTGGACGCGCATCGGCCCGATCACGCCGTCGCCGGCGTAGTCCTCGGCGACCTCGGTGGTCAGGAACTCGGGGTGCATGTCGCAGGCGACGGTCCGGGGCCGGACGCCGGTGAGGTCCGTCAGGTGGTCGATCGTCTCCCGGAGGAACGCCACCGTCGAGGGGTTGTCCACGTCGCCGACGAACTGCGAGGGGACGACGACGTCGTCCTGCGTGACCGCGACCGTGGCGTCGAACTCGGCGCCGACGCCGAGGACGGGGCGGTCGGGGGCGCCGCCCGGCAGGGGCAGTTCCTCGGGCACCCACCCGCGGGAGCGGCGGACGAACCGGCGTTCGCCGCCCGGGAAGCGAACCACGCTGTCGTCACAGCGGGCGACGATCTCGCGGTCGTGGACCAGTGCGGCGTCGATCACGTCGCCCAGGCGGGCGAGGATCGCGTCCTTCGTGGTCGCCATCGGCCGGCCAGGCAGGTTGGCGCTGGTCATCACGAGCGGGCCGTCGACGTGGTCGAACAGGCGGTGGTGTAGTCCCGAGTAGGGGAGCATGACGCCGACGGTGTGGAGGCCGGGGGAGACGGCGTCGAGCCAGTCCGCCCCTTCCTCGTCGGTCCCTGACTGCTCCAGCAGGACGATCGGCCGCCGGACGGTGTCGAGTGCTTCGCGTTCGTTCTCGCTCACCGCGGCGAAGGACTCGATCGTCTCCAGGTCGGGCGCCATGAGCGCGAACGGCTTGGTCGGGCGGCCGGTGCGATCGCGGAGGGTCTCGACTGCCTCGAGGTCGGTCGCGTCGCAAGCGAGGTGTGACCCGCCGATGCCCTTAATGGCGACCTGCTCGCCGGCCCGGATGCGCTCCGCCACGGCCTCGATGGCTTCGGCGTCGGAGTCGTCGGCCAGCACGTCCCCGTCCGGAGCCAGCACCGACAGCGACGGGCCACACTGCGGGCAGGCGATCGTCTGCGCGTGGTAGCGGCGGTCGGCCGGATTCTCGTACTCCTCGCGGCAGTCCTCGCACATCGGGAACTCGTCCATCGACGTACGCGGGCGATCGTACGGCAACCCGCGGATGACCGTGTAGCGCGGGCCGCAGTCCACGCAGGACGTGGCCCAGTAGCCGTAGTACCGCGAGTCGGGGTCGCGCATGTCCGCCAGGCAGTTGTCGCACATGCCGGTGTCCGGCGGGATCGTTCCGGACCCGCCGGACGCCTCGGCCGAGCGAACGATGTCGAAGGTCTCCATGCCCTCGGGCTCCGATCGCTCGATCTCGACCGAGTCCACCCGCGAGAGCGGCGGTGGGTCCTCCCGGAGTTCGGTCAGGAAGTCCTCGACGTCGGCTTCCGTCCCTTCCAGCACGATCTCGACGCCCGCGTCGCCCAGGTTCTTTACCGTCCCCGTCAGGTCACGGGCGACGGCGGTCCGGTAGACGAACGGGCGGAACCCGACGCCCTGGACGACGCCCGTGACGTGGACCGTCGCCCTCGTCGGTGACTCCTCGCCGGTCATTCGTCCTCGGAAACGGGCGGCTGCTCGTGGTCGGCGTCGGCGTGTTCGTGGCTGTGCTCGTGGTCGTGGCCGTGCCCGTGATCGCGGTGGTGTCCGCCGTCACGGATCGCCTCGATGTAGGCCGAGAGGTCGTCGAGCCCGTCCCCGTGCTTGGCGCTGGTCTCGAAGGTCGGCATGTCGGGGTTGACCTCGCTCACGTCGGCGGTCATGGCGTCGACGTCGGCGTCGACGGCCTCGGCGATGTCGACCTTGTTGACGACGGCGGCGTCACACGCCTGGAAGAGCAGCGGGTGCTTGCCGACGACGTCGTCGCCCTCGGTCGTGCTGACGACGAGGATCCGGGCCTCGGCCCCGAGCGGGAAGTCGGCGGGGCAGACCATGTTGCCGACGTTCTCGACGTACAGCGTGTCGAGGGCTTCGAGGTCGAGCTGGTCCAGCCCCTCCTCGAGGAACGTCGGATCGAGGTGGCACTCCTTGCCCGTGTTGACGTTCGCGACCTGGACGCCCAGGTCGCGGAAGCGACGCGCATCGTCGTCGCCGGCCACGTCGCCGACGATCACGCCGATCGTTTCGTCGTCCGGGGCGCGCTCGATCAGGCGCTCGATCAACCGCGTCTTCCCGCTGCCGGTGCTGCCGAGGAACTCGACGACGAAGACGCCGTAGTCGTGGGCCAGTCGTTCGTGGATCTCCTCGGCTTCCTCGCGGAACTGTTCGAGCACGTCCTCGTCGACGTCGGTCGTCACGCCGTCGCCCTCGTGGTCGTGCCCGAAGCGGTGGGCGCGGAGGGCCGGCAGGCGGTCCAGGAGATAGTCGAGGGTCGGCACGCGGATCGGGGGTCGCTGGTGGTGATGGTAGGTCATGGTTCGGAATTGGACTGGTCGGTCGTCGGTTACTCTTCAATCGTCGGGGACGGTGATACTTTCGAGTCGACACTCGTCGCCGCGGGTCAGTTCCGTCCGACTCCCGCACTCCGGGCACTTCGAGGTCGGTGCGATCATCGACGCGCCGTCGACGGTCGGCGGTTCGCCCGACCAGCCACACTCGCACGTCGCCTGGGCGTCGACCGTCTCGACGGTGATCTCGGCGTCCGCGGCCAACGTCCCGTCGGCCATCACCTCGATCGCGTGGCGCAACTGGTCGGGGTTGACGTGGGTCGCCTCGCCGACGGCGAGGGTCAGGCCCGTGATCCGGTCGGCCCCGTTGTCGGCGGCCGTCCGCTCGGCGATCTCGATCATCGAGTCGGCGATGCTCATCTCGTGCATGTCAGCAGATCCGCGGGAGGGGTTCGCCGGAGGGTTCGCTGAGGTAGCGTCGCCCGAGGCCCGTGTCGAGGACGACCCGCCCGATTTCCTCGTCGACGGCTTCGCCGACGATGGCGGCGTCCCCGCCCATCGGGTGCTCGCGGATCGCGTCGAGGACGGCCTCGGCGTCCTCGCTCGCGACGCCCATGACGACCTTGCCCTCGTTGGCGACGTCCATCGGCTCGATGCCCAGCACCTCGCCGGCGGATGAGACGCTGCCAGTGACCGGGATCGAGCGCTCGTCGATCACGGCACCGACGCCGGCCTTGTCGACCATCTCGTTGAGCGACGTGGCGAGACCACCACGGGTCGGGTCCTTCATCGCGGTCACCTCGCCGGCGTCCATCGCGGCCTCGATCAGGCCGTTGATCGGCGCGACGTCGCTCTCCAGGTCGCCCTCGAGGTCGAAGCCCTCGCGTTCCGAGAGGAGGGCGATCCCGTGATCGCCGATCGAGCCCGACACGAGGATCTCGTCGCCCGGCGAGAGGCCGGCGTCGGCGACGTACTCGCCGTCGGGGACGACGCCGACCGCCGCCGTGTTGATCGCGATCCCGTCGACCTCGCCGCTGCCCATCACCTTCGTGTCGCCGGTGTGGATTTCGCAGTCGGCCTCCTCGCAGGTCGCCTCCATCGACTGGAGGACGCGGTCGAGTCGCGAGAGCGGGTATCCCTCCTCGACGATGAACGAGCAGGTCAGCGAGACGGGACGGGTCGCTCCCATCACCGCGAGGTCGTTGACCGTTCCGGCGACGGAGAGGCGGCCGATGTCGCCGCCGGGGAAGAACTGTGGGGAGACGACGTGGCTGTCGGTCGTGACGACGACCGACCGCCCGTCGCCGATCGGCAGGACCGCCCCGTCGTCGAGTGCCGCCAGCCCGACGCCGTCGACCGGCGACTCGCCGTCGAACCGGGGCAGGATGCGCTCCTGGATGAGTTCGCGCATCGGGCCGGCGCCCGCGCCGTGGGCGTGCGTGACCGTCCCCTCGATTTCCTCGGTCGTGGCGTCCGTGGCGTCCTCGTTCATGGTTAGAGGTCGGGCTGGCCCCCGTATTCCAGCCAGATCTTGCAGGTCCCCTCGCTGGACACCATGCAGGCGCCCACGGGGTTCTGCGGGGTGCACTCCTCGCCGAAGAGGTCGCACTCGTCGGGGTCGGCCTGGCCGGCCATGATGTCCCCGCAGATGCACTGCTCGGTCAGCGGGTCGCCCTGGCCGACGTCAGGCGAAACGTCGAACTGTGCCCTGGCGTCGTGGTCGGCGTACTCGTCGCTGATGACCAGGTTCGCGTCCGGGATCTCGGCGATGCCGCGCCATTCGCCGGACGTGGTCTCGAAGACGTCCCACATGCGCTCCTTGGCGGCGACGTTACCCTCCTCGCTCACGACGCGCCGATACGCGTTGTCGAGGCCGGGTTCGCCGTCGCGGATGAACGTCAGGAGTCGCTCGAGGGCCAGCAGGACGTCCAGCGGTTCGAACCCGCCGACGACGACGGGCGTCTCGTACTCATCGACGAACTCCTCGAAGAGGCCGTAGCCGGTGATGACCGCAGCGTGGCCGGCAGCGAGGAAGCCGTCGATGTCGGTGTCGGGGAGTTCCGCCACGACTTCCATCGCGGGCGGCACGTACTTGTGGGCCGACAGGACGTAGAAGTTGTCCGCCGGGCCGTCCGTCAGGACGGCCGCGGTGGGCGCGGCGGTCGTCTCGAAGCCCGTCGCGAAGAAGACCACGTTCTCGTCGGGGTTCTCCTCGGCGATCTCGTGGGCCTCGCTCGCGCTGTAGACGACGCGCACGTCGGCGCCCTCGCCCTTCGCGTCCTCCAGGCTCTTCTCGGTACCGGGGACCTGGAACATGTCGCCGTAGGTCGCGACGATCTTGCCGTCCTCGGCGAGGGCGACGGCCTCGTCGACCTCGGGCATGTTCGTGACGCAGACCGGACAGCCCGGTCCCATCCGGACCGAGAGGCCGTCCGGCAGCCGACTGCGGAGGCCGTACTTCGCGATCGACTGCTCGTGGGTCCCACAGACGTGCATGATGTTGACCGGGTTCCCGATCTCGTCCATCAGCGTCTCGAGGCGCTCGGTCAGCCGATCCGCCTTCTCCGGGTCCCGGAACTGCAAGGCTTGGCCGTCACTCATTTGCACCACCGATGCCGAGTTCCTCGTCCATCGCGCCGATCTCCTCCAGGCCGTCAGCCTCGTCGCCCTGGAGCATCGCTTCGTATAGCTGGATCGTCTCCTCGACCTCGTCGTCCGGGATCTTCCGGATGGCGAAGCCGGCGTGGTTGAGGACGTAGTCGCCCTCCTCGACCTCGTCGCCGACGATGTCGATCCGGATGTCCTTTTCGACGTCCCAGAACTCGACCGTCGCCTCCATCCCGTCGATCGACTTGACCTCGCCGGGGATGCCGAGACACATCAGTCGATCACCTCGACACTCCCGGTCGGTACGTCGGGCTCATGGTTCGGTCGAACTTGACGGGCCGACCATTTGGCCGCGTCGATCCGTCGGTCCCCGGTACGCCGATCCTCTCTCGGATGCGTGTCGTCCATCATGATCTACCAGTCCGCTCACTACCCGGTACTTCTTTTTCTGAAAGCGAAAAGCCTTCGGGGATTCCCGGGATTTGGGGGGCCGATAAATCCCGCTCAGTCGGCCGGTTTTACTGATCTGTATGGTTCCATATCGCACGATTCTTCCGGTAAAAAGGCCCGCATCCCTCCCTGAAGGGGGACTTCGATCGACCGGCGTCCGAACGAGTATGCTGATGGTACGGGACGCCGAACGGGGAACCATGTCAGCCCTCGATCTCCTGATCGGATCGTCGCCAGGGCAACGCCTCGTCATCCTCGGGACCGTCCTCGTCTATGGGTACCTCTCCGTCAGGCGGCCCGACGACGCCAGAAGGAGCGTCGAGGACGGTACCCGGACGTTCCTCAGGTTGTTCACGCTCATTCTGGCGGCCCTGTTGCTGGCCAGCGCGATCGGGGCGCTCGTTCCGACCGGGGCCGTCCAGTCGACGCTGGGTGAGTCCGCCGGCCCGATGGGGGTCGTCGTCGCGGGGCTGCTCGGCGGGTTCCTGCCGGGCGGCCCGTACGCCGTGTACCCCATCATCGCCGGCGTCTCGGAGCAGGGCGCGAGCACGGCGGCCGTCGTTGCGATGCTCACGGGGTACGGGGCCATCGGCGTCATCCGGGCTTCCTACGGTCTCGTCTTCTTCGACGCCGAGGTGGTGGGGTGGCGACTGCTACTGGCCGTGCCGGTCGCCGTCCTGCTCTCCCTCGTCGCGTTCGTGGTGGTCTGATCCATGCGCACGCTCGATTATCTGATCGGCAGCGGGTGGGGCCAGCGGGTCGTCGTCCTCGGTGCAATCGCGGTGTACGCCGTCCTGGTCGTCCTCGATCCGGCCGCGGCGCGGGAGAGCGTCGTCCAGGGGCTCACCACGTTCGGGGAACTGTTCACGCTGATCGTCGCGTCGCTCTTCCTGGCGAGCGCGATCGGGACGCTCGTTCCCCGGGAGGAAATCACCGAGCGCCTCGGCGGAGCGGCGAACGTCCCGAACGTCCTCGCTGCGGGCTTCCTCACCGGCCTGTTCCCGACCGGTCCGTACGGCGTCTATCCCGTCATCGAAGAAGTCCGCGATAGCGGCGCCGGGTACCCGGCCGTCCTGACGATGCTGCTGGGGTACGGCCTCCTCGGCACGGGTCGCATCCCGTTCGGGCTGGTGTTCTTCGGGACCGCGATCGTCGGCATCCGCCTGGGGCTGGCCGTCGTCGGAACGGTTCTCGTCGGGTTCGTTACCGTCGCCGCGGCCGCGACGCTCCGGTAACCGGGCGGCCGGCGGCCCGTCCGATACCAGAAGGAACCCTTTTTTCCCTCGCCGGTCGACGTGGTTCGCGATGGTAGCGCTTCCGTGGGTCGTGGTCGGCGCGATTGCCGTCGTGGCCGGCCTCCGGGTGTCGCTCGCCGCCGAGGACGAGTTCCAGCGCTCGATGCGGTTGCGAGGGATCGACCCGGAGGACGTTGACCACTCGTCCCGCACGTCGGCGATACGGCGGAATCGAATCGTCGGCGGGGTCTTCGTCCTCTTCGGCGTGGGGCTCCTCGCGTGGGGCCTCCTCGGGTGAATCGGCCGATTAGGTCCATGTCTCGCGGCCCGTTCGTCCTTCGTCGTCGAGTACGAACAGTTCGAGGGCCGTCTC
>JBLGCL010000134.1:0-8105 GCA_047617305.1 Natronomonas sp. | reverse complement strand
CCCTGATCACGCGGTCGGGGAGCACGGCCTCGATCCCTGCTGCCACGCAGTCGAGCCCGAGTTCTCGGGCGATCGATCCGGCGAGGGGGTCGCGGTTCTCGATGTCGACCATCGGTCCCTCTTCTCGGCCTCAGGCGAGCACCCGCCGCGCGATGCCGATCACGCGGTCCCGGATCGGATCCGGCACGAACCTGGCCAGGAGGCCGTACTTCGCCAGGGGGCCGACCGGGTAGCGAGGTGCCGGTTCGGTACAGGAGGCCGCGTTCAGGATCGCCCGGGCGACGGCCTCCGGTTCCACGGCCAGCGGGCCCGCCCCGCCGATCGCCTCGTAGTCGTCCATGATCTCGTAGACGTCGGCGTAGGCCTCGCTCCGTGGCAGGCCGTCCACCTCGTCCTCGACGCGACCCTGGAAGTTCGTCACGACGGGGCCCGGTTCGACGAGGACGACGTCGATCCCGAAGGGCTGGACCTCCCCCCGGAGCGCCTCGCTCATCGCTTCCAGGGCGAACTTCGAGCCCGAATAGACGCCGCTACCGGGGATCGAGAGCCGACCGGAAACGCTCGAGACGTTGACAATCGTCCCGTCCTCGGCCTCCCGCATGTGTGGCAGAACCGCCCGCGTCAGGCGGTGGGGACCGTAGACGTTCACGTCGAACTGGCCGTGAAGGTCCTCGACCGGCACGTCCTCGATCGGCCCCATCTGGGCGTAGCCGGCGTTGTTCACGAGGCAGTCGATGTGGCCCTGTTCCTCGAGGATCCGGTCGACCACGCGCTCGACGGCGTCGTCGTCGGTCACGTCGAGCTCGGCGGTCTCACAGCCCGCCTGGGCGAGCTCCTCGACGTCGGACGAGTCGCGGGCCGTCGCGTAGACGGTCCAGTCCGCCTCGAGGAAGTCGAGGGCCGTCGCCCGTCCGATCCCCGAGGAACAGCCGGTGATCAGGACCGTGTCGGGGTCCTGCAGCCCGGAGACGGCACCGGTTTCGTCGCCCGTCGATTCGTCCGTTGCTGTGACCGGATCGGCATCCGCGTCGTCGGTCATCGATGGCCGTTCGTGGGGCGGGCACAAAGAATCGAGGGGTCGATCGTGCGAGCGACAGGAACCTTCGAAGGGACCGACGAACCGCCACCCGATTGTATTGGCTCCGAGCCGATAGGTTTTATTGCGAGTCGAAGATAGGCCAGGTAAAATGGTCGACATCGTTACGATGCTGAAACTGGTCGGCGGCGCGATCCTGCTCCTGTCGAACGGGTACTTCGTCACGATCGAGTTCGCGATGACCCGCGTTCGACAGTTCTCGGAGGGCGAGTTTACTGGCTCGCGTGGACTCGAACGGGCGTGGGAGATGACCGAGCGACTGGAGATCTTCCTGTCCGGCTGTCAGGTGGGGATCACGGTATCGAGCGTCGGCCTCGGGGTGGTCGCAGAACCCGCGCTGGCCGCAGTGATCGACCCGGCCCTCATCGCGATGGGACTGGCGTCAGCAGCCGGGGGTGGCCACACGGCGCTCTCCGTCGTCGTGGCGCTCGCCGTCATCAACCTCCTGCACGTCATCATCGGGGAGCAGGCGCCGACGTACCTTGGCGTCGAGCGCACGCAATTCGTCGCGAAGTACGGTGCACCGATCCTCTACTGGTGGACCAAGCTGATGTGGCCGGTCATCTACGTGTCGGACCGCGCCGCGAAGGGGTTACTCGGGCTCTTCGGGGTGACGATCGACCGATCGTGGGCGGAGGAAGAGATGGAGGAGGGCGAGCACGCCATGCCGTCCACGCGGGCCGAACTCCGGCGACAGATGGGCGAGTCCCTCAGCAACCTCGGCCTGTCCGACGAGCGCCGGGAGGAGGTGATCAACGCGCTCGAGATCGGCACCACCCCCGTCGAGGAGGTGATGGTCGATCGGGAGGCCGTGATCGCACTCTCGACGGCTGACGAACTGGAGACGAACCTGGACCGCGTGCAATCGCACCCCCACGCCCGGTTCCCGCTGGTCGGCGCGGAACTGGAGGACGTCCGTGGCGTCGTGTACGCTCCAGCACTGTTACGAGTGCGGGACGAACTCGAGAGCGGCGACCTCGACCTCGCCGACGTTGCCGCACCGCCGATGACCGTTACCGCGACCGCCGCGATCAGCGACGTCATCGACCAGTTCCAGGCCGAAAACCAGGAACTCGCGGTGGTACTCGAGGACGACACGGTGCAGGGCCTCGTGACGGCGACGGACTGTTTCGAGGCGATCACGGGGGAGCTCCGGGATCCGATCGATAAATACCTGCTCGATCGCGCCTGAGTGGTGGGTTCGGGGCCCCCGTGGCACCTGCCAGGCGTCGGTTCGACCGTCACGGCTACCTGCCAGTCACCCTCCCGGGCCACCCGGCCGCCAGTCCCACAGCGCGACGACGATGGCGAGCGCCAGTAGCCCACCCAGGAAGAAGACGAGTCCCGGTGGGACCGCCACCGCTGCTCCGGGTCCTCCCACGGGGGCAGTGGCGTTTGATGCCCCGGGCGACCCGACGCTTTCCCCCGTTCGGGAAAGCCACCACTGGACGACCAGGCTCGATCCGCCGAGCACCCCGACCGCACCGAGGATCCGTCCGAGAAACCGGCGAAGCCTCGACTTCGCGTCCCGGTCCGCGGACGTGAGAACCAGCGGACGGTCCGCCACCCGGTAGATCGTCATTTCCACGCCTTTCTCGGAGTAGCCGGTGTCCGCGGGTTCGACCAGGTCGGCCTCGTCGAGACTCCGGAGGTGGTAGTGGACGGTCTGGAGGGAACAGTCCACCTGTTCGGCCAGTTCGGGCGGCGTCCGGGGCTCGTTCCGGAGGCGGCAGTAGATCTCCCGGGCCGTCTCCGAGGAGAGCGCGTCGAAGACCTGGTGGGCGTCGTCCTCGTCGAAGCCCAGAACCCTCGGGGCGGCCCCGGAATCCTCGACCTCGGGACGAAACGGCAACGGGTTCCCCTCCGTCATCGTTCGTCAGTACGACACCGTCACCGTGAATCCACAGGATTCACGACCCAGGTAGTCCTCGGCTTCGAACCGATACTCACCCGCCGGTAGCCCCTCGCTCTCGGGGGCTGCAAGGAGGTCGTAGGTCTGCGATACCGTCTCGCCGGGCGCGACGTCCACCCGCAAGGCCGTCGCGTTGACGGCGACGTCCCCGGTCGCTCGCCACGTGC
This sequence comes from Natronomonas sp., assembly GCA_047617305.1. Taxonomy (GTDB): domain Archaea; phylum Halobacteriota; class Halobacteria; order Halobacteriales; family Natrialbaceae; genus DATFIX01. Next base: position 4,930 of record JBLGCL010000134.1, on the reverse strand, counting down.
CGTCGGTCGCGGTTCCGGGGATCACTTGCTGCTTGTGGCTGTCGTCGGTGGGAATCAGCAGTAGTCGGGCGGTCCCGTCGATCCATTCACCGTCGAGGGTCGAAAACGGCGGTATCGGCCCGAAAAGTGCCGGGAACTCGCGCTTGCCGTCGTTCGTGAGGCTGATCTCGATCCGCGCGGGGTGATCGGCCCCGAACGATCGGACGACCGCGACGTCGATCGAGACGGGGGCCGACTCGGGAGCCGGGTCGGAATCCACGACGATCTCCGGATAGGTCGAATCCGCCGTTCCCGAGGCGCTCGAACCGTCGAGACAGCCGGCGATCCCGATCACCGAACAGACCCCAGCGGCCAGCACCTGTCTCCGTCGCATGGGTGGGGGATCGGACGGGACGGTAAAGGCACTTCTCTAAGGTCAAACGAGCGCTACAACGAATCGATCGCTGCCGTCAGGACCGTGATCGAACGTCGGCCTTCACCTCGTCGGCGTCGGCGTCCGCGAGGCGGGTGGGTTCGGGGAGTTTGTAGCCCGCCGACAGCGACAGCACCAGGTCGGCCGCCGTCGACGCACTCACCCGGTGGCCAGGGGAGACGTACAGCGGGTTGACGTGGCGGTTCGGCGAGTCGTACTGGCGAGTCTGGACAGCGTGGCCGATCAGGGCGTCGGGATCGGCGGAATGGCTGCCGACGGCCTCGACGTCCTCGTCGGCGTAGATCGGCACCTGGACCCCCGCTGCCAGCCCCTCGACGGAGTCACCCGGCCGGCCACACAGGAGGCTCTTGGCGACGCCGACGCTCGGCAAATCGAGGATCACCCCGAGGTGGGTCGCCAGCCCGGCCTGCCGGAAGTGGATCCGGCCCGACCCGTCGAACAGCGCCAGGTCGGGCTCGACCGACAGGTTCCGGAATGCCGCCAGGATCGGCCCGCCCTCCCGGAAGGAGAGCAGCCCCGGGATGTAGGGAATCTCCAGCGGTTCGACGGCGTGGACGCGCTCGATCACCTCGCCGCCCCGGAGAGCGACGACGACCGAGACGGCCCGCTCGTCGAGGAAGGCCTGGTCGACCCCGACGACGATCGGGGACGGGTCGCCCGGGTCGTCCCCACCTTCCCCGCCGAACGACGCCGCGTCGTCCAGTCCCGGCGGCGTCGTGCGCACCCGGTCGGGATCGAACGCGAAGTCGTCCTCGAACACGGCTGCGGCCGCGACCTCGCGCTGGAGCGCCTCCATCGCCTCGCGATCGAGCGCGGCGTCCGGGACGAACTCGGGACGAACGGGATCCATCAGAACCGTCGGCGGCCACCTGGTCCGCCCGGTCCGCCGGGACCGCCGCCGAACTGGAACTGGCTCGGCACCTGGAGTCGGTCCTTCACGCGCTGACCGTACCAGAGCCCGATGGCGAGGCCTGCGAGGTGAGCGCCGTTGGCGACGCCGCCGGCGACCGGCCCGATGACCCCCAGCACGCTGACGATCGCGTAGAACCCGGTAATGACCCAGATGGGGATCGGGAGCAGGAAGTACAGATAGACCCGGAGGTTCGGGTTCAGGACGGTGAGGATGCCCATGATCGCCAGGCCGGCCCCGCTCGCGCCGAGGATCGGGATGCTGAGGTTGGCCCCCGTCAGGTGCATCACGGCGACCTGTCCCAGGCCGGCGAGCATGCCGCTGCCGAGGAACAGGAGCGTGTAGTCACGCGATCCGACGTAGTCCTCGACCAGCCGGCCGAAGAAGAAAATGACGATGCTGTTGCCGACGATGTGGCCGAAGCCGCCGTGGGCGAAGATGGAGGTGACCCACGTCCAGACGTACTCGACGTGGCTCGCCCGTAGCGTGAAGATGGTCTTGTAGAGTTCCCACCGCTGAGGGGTCAGGACGATATTCTGCGGGGAGATCTCGACGTAGAAGTTCAACATGACCTGTTGCGCGAGAAAGGTCAGCCACATCAGCGCGAGAAAGAGGTAGGTCATGTTCCCCCTGAAGTAGCCCAGGAGTCCCGTCCGGCCGGTATTGATCCCCAGGCGGTCGAGGACGCCGGAGGACTGGCGACCGGGATGATCGACGCTGTCGTCGAAGCCGCTGTCGAACACCCTGTCGGGGTCGTTCCACTCGTTCATCCCCGGACAGTCGTGGTTCTCGGGAAGCCGGTGTTCCGCGCAGAACTGCCCGCCACAGTGCCGGCATTGGTACGGCATGTTCACTTCCTCGCCACAATAGTCGCACTTGGCCATCAGGGATCGGTAGGGACGGGTGCGTCAAATGGATTTGGGAAACACGGGCGACCTTCCCCGGGGGGCGCACCGCTTCGCGGAGTCGTACAGCCGGAGCGATAGACACCACGCTTTTTGACGTGGCGATGGGCAGTTGTAGTGTCCTGTGTCCGGATCCGATCCAATACAGTGTCCGTTTTGTGGATGGACGGGGGGACAGTCAGAACTCGAGAGTACGGACGACGGCCCCGTCTGCCCCGCGTGCGGCGAAGCAGTGGTCATCGAATAGTGGCGCAGTGCGGCCTCGCTGCGTCACTGGTTCCCGTTTTATCGGAGTCCGGGTGGAACCAGTACCTCGTGAACAGAGAGACACACCCGAGTCCCGGCGGAATCGTTTCGTCCTCGTCGATGCGGAGCGTGAACTGCTCGTCGATTGTGGCGTGCCCGGGGCACCTCTCCAGTTTGGACAGCGGGGGTGACCCCGATCTCAGAGGGTCAGTTGCTACTGAACGCTCGAGGTCGTTGCGACACGACCCGATCGGTCAAGACCTGGGCTAGCGTTTTTGCTCCTCTGGGACGGAGTGTCGGCCGTGAAAGAACACGAGCGCAAACGACTGCTGGAGCGCCTGGACCGCGAGGGAGCGACCGTCGGGGCGGACATCCCCGACCGGATCGATGTCCAGGGGGAGGAGATCGACCTCCAGGAGTTCGTCTTCGAGATCAAGCGCCGCGAGACGATCCCGTCCGGCGAGCGCCAGCGCGTCGAACGGGCGAAGAAGAACCTCCGGCGCGAGCGCCTCCAGCGCCGCAAGCGGATCGAGTCCGGTGAAATCCCGTACGCAGAGGGCGAACGTCTCGCCGAGTCCATCGTCGGCATCGAGCGGGCCCTGAACGCCCTGGAGAGCCTCGGCCCGACCGATCTGGAGGCCGAGAGCGAGGCCCAGGAGCGGGCCGACCGGAAGCGCTGGCTATCGTTCCTCCAGAAGGCGCTCGGACAGGACGACGGCGACAAACGGAGGGGGCAGCCGTGACCGGCGACGTCGAGGGGAGGCGACCATCGCCGTCGACCGCGGGGGAGCAACGGGGGCGATCGCGATGACGACCAACGCCGAGGTCGCCGACCGCCTCGAGGAGATGGGCGACCTGCTCGAGGCGCAGGACGTCGAGTTCAAGCCCCGGGCCTACCGCCGGGCAGCCGAGACGATCCGCGGTCAGCCGACGCCCGTCGAGGAGATCATCGAGGCCGGCGGCCGGGACGCGCTTGAGGAACTCGACCACGTCGGCGAGGCCATCGCCTCGAAGGTCGTCGAGTACGTCGAGAGCGGCGAAATCGGGGAACTCGAGGAACTCCGCGCGGACCTCCCCGTCGACATGGAAGCCCTCACCCGCGTCGAGGGCGTCGGCCCGAAGACGGTCGGGAAACTCTACGACGCCCTGGAGATCCGGACCCTGGACGACCTCGAGGCCGCGGCCGAGGCGGGCGAGATCCGGGAAGTCTCGGGCTTCGGGGCGAAGACCGAGCAGAACATCCGGGAGGGGATCGACTTCGCCCGCCAGTCCCGCGAGCGCCAACTCCTCGGCGAGGCCCGGCCGCTGGCCGACGAGGCGCTGTCGTACCTGGCGGACGTGGACGCGGCCGACCGCTGGGAGGTCGCGGGGTCGATCCGCCGGTGGCGGGCGACGATCGGCGACGTCGACGTGCTCGTCGCCACCGGGGAGCCGGACGCCGTCGTCGAGGCGTTCACCGACTGGGATCGCGTCGACGACGTGATCGAGGCCGGGACGACGAAGGCGAGCACCCGCGTGGCCGGCGTCCGGATCGACCTCCGGACGGTCGTCCCGGAGGAGTTCGGGAGCGCCCTCCAGTACTTCACCGGCAGCAAGGACCACAACATCACGCTGCGCAACTACGCGATCGACCGCGAGGTGAAGCTCAACGAGTACGGCGCCTTCGACGTCTCCGGGATCGACGACCCCGACGCCGGCCAGCGGGTCGGCGAACAGATCGGGGGCGAAACCGAGGAGAGCATGTACGCGGCGCTCGACCTTCCGTGGATCCCACCCGAGATGCGGGAGGATCGCGGCGAGATCGCGGCGGCGGCCGCCGGCGAGTTGCCCGACCTGATCGTCGAGGACGCCGTTCGCGGCGACCTGCACACCCACACCGAGTGGTCGGACGGCGACGCCACGATCGAGGAACTGGCCCACGGGGCGGCCGAGTACGGCCACGACTACCTCTGCATCTCGGACCACGCGACCGGACCCGGGATGGTCGGGGGCGTCGGCCTCGAGGACGACGAACTGCGCGAGCAGCTGACCGAGGTCCGGGCCGTGGACGACGCCCTCGACGACATCGACCTCTTGACGGGCGTCGAGGCCAACGTCGACGCCGAGGGGGGCGTCTCGGTCGCCGACGACCTGCTCGCGGACCTCGATCTGGTGGTGGCCTCGCCCCACAGCGCGCTCGACCAGGGGACCGACGCCGCCACCGACCGGCTGATCGCGGCCGTCGAACACCCCCACGTCGACGTGCTCGGCCACCCGAGCGGCCGCCTGCTCAACCGCCGCGAGGGGATGACCTTCGACGTGGATCGGATGGTCGAGGCCGCAGCCGACGCCGGCACCGCCCTTGAGATCAACGCCAACCCGTCGCGACTCGACCTGTGGGGGAGTGCGGTCGGGGGCGCCGTCGAGGCGGGGGCAACGATCGCAATCAACACCGAC
>JBLGCL010000133.1:0-8176 GCA_047617305.1 Natronomonas sp. | reverse complement strand
TGATCGCGGAGAACGAAACCGCCACGGTCCGGAACGTCGCGACGACGTTCGAGACCAAGCCCGACTGGTGCGATCCCGAGCAGATCGACCGCATGCTCCGGCTCGGTGGAACGAAAGTCGAGGTGGGCGTCCAGACGACCTTCGAGCGGATCAACCGCGAGATGCACCGCGGCCACGGCGTGGGGGAGTCCATCGACGCCAACCGCCGCCTGCGGGACGCCGGGTTCAAGGTCGGGTTCCACATGATGCCCGGCCAGCCCGGCCAGTCGAAGGCGATGGTCCGCGAGGACTTCCGGCGCCTGTTCGAGGACCCGAAGTGGCGGCCGGACTACCTCAAAATCTACCCGACGCTGGTGGTCGGCGGGACCGCGACCTACGACATGTACCACCGCGGCGAGTACGAGCCCCTGGACAACGACGAGGCCGCCGAACTCGTCGCCGAGATCAAGTCCAGGATTCCCAAATACACCCGCCTCCAGCGCGTCCAGCGGGACATCCCGGCCGACTTCATCGAGGCCGGCGTCTGGAAGTCGAACCTCCGGCAACTCGCCCGCCAGCGCATGGAGGAACACGGCTGGACCTGCGACTGCATCCGGTGTCGCGAGGTCGGCATGAACGAGGCCGACCCGCAACGCGTCGAGCGGGACGTCCTGACCTACGAGGTCGCCGGCGGGACGGAGCACTTCATCAGTTACGAGGACCCCGACCGGGACCTGCTGGTTGGCTTCGCCAGACTTCGCTTCCCGAACGATCCCGTTCGGCGGGAACTCGAAAACGCCGCCATCCTCCGCGAACTCCACGTGTACGGGAACCAGGTGGGACTGGCCGCCGAAGGGCGGAAGGGCGACGGTGGCGAAGACTGGCAACACCGCGGCTTCGGCCGCCGCCTCATGGAGACGGCCGAGGGGATTACCCGGGAGGCCGGCTACGACAAACTGGCCGTCATCGCCGGCATCGGCGCCCGCCAGTACTACCGGGAGAAACTGGGGTACCACCAGGACGGCCCGTACGTCTCGAAGCGTTGCTGAGGCCCGGGGGCGTCACTCCGTCCCCGGACGTCTCGTCCCCGACGGCCACAGCCGCGGAACGAGCACGCGGTGGACCGAGGATGGAGGCTATCGAACAACGGCCGTGCAAATCTTCGATTACGGATCCGTCACGCTGCCCGGGGAACCGCAATCCCGAGCGACCTGACCCACGATACGACGACTCGTCGCCACCGGGGCCCGGCGCGCGGCCGCCGACCGGTCGGAGGGGCCCGACGCGCGGCGGCGCCACTTGTTTTACGTATAAACCCCACGGGGTACCATGGCCCTCATCGCGGAACTCCACCTCCACGGTGACATGATTCTGTTCGAAGAAACGTTCGACCGGGCCCCGAACGCGGAGTGTACCTTCGAGGACGTCCACTACGTGACCCGGGAGAACGACGCCACGCACTACGTGTTCTTCTGGTGGGTCACGGCCGCCGATTTCGTCGCGTTCGAGGAGGCGCTCGAGGCTGACCCGACGGTGAACGCACACCGGGTGCTGACCGAACTCGACGATCGACGACTGTTTCGCGTCCGCACCAGGTCCTTACGGCCCGATCAGCCCCTGGTGTTCCCCGAGTTCCGGGAGCACGACATCTCGGCGATCGAATCGAAACGGGACGTCGAAGGGCTGCACCTGAAAGCCCGGTTTCCGGACCGGGACGCGCTCGAATCGTTCGTGGAGCGAGTCGGGGACATCGCCCGACACGTTGACGCGAAACGACTATACACGGACGGCGGTACGTCGCTCGTCGAGAGCATGCTGACGCGGAAACAGCGGGATGCACTGACAGTCGCCTTCGATCGTGGGTACTTCGACTCGCCGAGTCGAGTGACCCTGGCCGAACTCGCCGCGGATCGGGACGTCACGCCCCAGACGGTCTCCGATCACATCCGGGCCGGCGTGAAGAAACTGGTCGAGAACGCCGTCGGAGCCGGATTCGTCCGGGGCGATCGCGAGGGGCCATAAAACCGCTTCTCTATCAACCGGATCAATCAAAACCAGGTATCCGTAATTGTGAATGCTCTTTCGGTTCCGGAAGAGCAAGCACCCCCTTTCCCCCTTTCCACCCCACGCGCCGGACCACGCCCCCGTCGGTCCGATTTCGGACGGCGACCTTCGTTCTCGAAACGAGCCGGACCCCCGACGTCTCACGACGGATCCTGGTGTCGAATCCGCTCGGCAACCTTCCCGGGAACGGGCGTCCCGCAGTCCTTGCACTTCCAGGTCGGGTGCACCCCAGCGTCCTCCTTCACGAGGTCCTGCTTGTACTGGAGGGTCGCACCGCAGGTACACGTGTGGGTCGCAGGCGACATACGTGAACGAAGGGGGCGCCGCAGCAAAAAGGCACTCGCTACCGGAACCCCGGCGAACTGGCGCAGGTGGACCCCGCCCTCGCTCGAAACCTCATCCGTCCAGCAACCCGAGGTCCCGTGCGACCCTGTCGGTCAGCTCGTCCATGAGGTCGGGATCGACCCGCGCGATCGCTTTGCCGTCGTGCAGGTTCTCGTTGTGGCGGGCGACCGTTTCCTCGACGTCGGGGAACGGGACGTACGACCGGGTCCCGCACTCGGAACAGACGATCGGGATCTCGGGGACCTCCTCGTCGGAATCACTCGACATGGTTCGTCGGCCATTGCGCGCCACGGAGCAAAACGGAATCGGTTCGCCACCGACGCCCTCGACCAGCGTCCACTCGGCCGACAGCGACACCCATTTCTTCCCGGCCCGGCGACCGGATAGCATGGAACCGAAGCGCGAGCCGTCGAGCGTGGACCTCGCGGCCCTCGTGGGCGAACTGGGCGCCTACGAAGGGGCGAAGCTGGACAAGGCCTACCTCTACGGCGACGACCTCGTCCGGCTGAAGCTCCGGGACTACGATCGCGGCCGGGTCGAACTCCTCTGTGAGGTCGGCGACGTCAAGCGCGTCCACGCCGCTGCTCCGGAGCACGTTCCCGACGCGCCCGGACGGCCCCCGGACTTCGCGATGATGCTGCGCAACCGCCTGTCCGGCGCCGACCTGGTCGACGTCTCCCAGTACGAGTTCGACCGCATCGTGGAGTTCACCTTCGAGCGCGAGGACGGGACGACCAGCATCGTGGTGGAACTGTTCGGCGACGGCAACGTCGCCGTCCTCGACGGCGACCGGAAAGTGATCGACAGCCTCGACACGGTCCGGCTGAAGTCCCGGACGGTCGCCCCCGGATCGACCTACGAGTTCCCCGAGTCGCGGGTGAACCCCCTCGCGGTCGACTACGATACCTTCGCCGCCCTGATGGACGAGTCCGACACCGACCTCGTGCGAACCCTCGCGACCCAGCTCAACCTCGGCGGGCTCTGGGGCGAGGAGCTGTGTTCCCGGGCCGGGGTGGAGAAGACCATGCCTATCGAGGACGCCGGCGACGACGAGTACGAGCGGCTGTTCGACGCCCTCGATCGACTATCGGCTGCCCTCCAGTCCGCCGACCTCGACCCGCGGGTGTATCGCGAGGACGATCGGGTCGTCGACGTCGCCCCGGTCCGCCTGGAGGAGCGCGAACGAGCGGGTCTCGTCGCCGAGCCTTACGACACCTTCAACGACGGACTCGACGCGTACTTCCACGAACTCGAGCGCGAGGAAGACGAGCCGGGCGAGGAGGGCCCCGACTTCGAGGCCGAGATCGCCAAGCGAAAGCGGATCATCGACCAGCAGGAGGGCGCCATCGAGGACTTCGAGGCACAGGCCGAGGCCGAGCGCGAGCGGGCGGAACTGCTCTACGCAAACTACGACCTCGCGGACGAGATCCTCTCGACGATCCAGGCTGCCCGCGAGGACGACGTCCCATGGGACGACATCGCCGCGCGGTTCGAGGAAGGGCAGGACCGAGGCATCCCCGAGGCCGAGGCCGTGGTCGACGTGGACGGCGAGAACGGAACGGTGACGGTCGCGATCGACGACGAGCGCATCGAACTCGAGGCTGACACGGGCGTCGAGAAGAACGCCGACCGCCTCTACCAGGAGGCCAAGCGCGTCGAGGAGAAGAAGGAGGGTGCGCTCGAAGCGATCGAGGACACCCGCGAGGAGCTGGAGGAACTGAAGCGCCAGCGCGAGGAGTGGGCGTCGCGGGACGAGGCTGCAGGATCGGACGCTGAGGGAGAAGACGAGGAGGACGACGGTCGCCGCCCCGACGAGGAGTGGCTGTCGACGACGTCGATCCCGGTCCGGCGCGACGAGAAGTGGTACGAGCGCTTCCGGTGGTTCCACACGAGCGACGGGTTCCTCGTGATCGGCGGCCGTGACGCCGACGACAACGAGGAAATCGTCAAGAAGTACCTCGACCGGGGCGACCGCTTCTTCCACACGCAGGCCGAGGGCGGTCCGGCGACGGTCCTGAAGGCCAGCGGCCCTTCCGAGGCGGCGCCCGAGGACCCGGACATTCCCGAGGGGAGCAAGGACGAGGCCGCCCGGTTCGCCGTCTCGTACTCGTCGGTCTGGAAGGACGGCAAGTTCGCGGGCGACGTCTACGAGGTGGCCTACGACCAGGTGAGCAAAACCCCCGAGAGCGGCGAGTTCCTCGAGAAAGGCGGGTTCGCCATCCGGGGCGACCGCACCTACTACGACGACACGGCCGTCGGCGTCGCCGTCGGCATCACCTGCGAGCCCGAGACGCGCGTGATCGGCGGCCCGCCGTCGGCCATCGAGGACCGGGCGGTGACGTCGGTCCGCGTCGAACCCGGCCGGTTCGCCCAGGCCGACGTCGGCAAGCGCATCTATCGGGTGTTCCGCGAGCGCTTCGCGGACACCTCCTTCGTGCGGAAAGTGGCGAGCCCCGACCGCATCCAGCACTTCCTGCCGCCGGGCGGGAGTCGGATCGCGGACGGCGAGTGACCGGTCCATAGCAGTCACCCCATTCGCCGAAAGCGAACAGCGTGTCGTCGGCTGGCGGTGGCAGGTTCGTTCGGTTCCGCCACGGGGCAGCGAATCGGCGCCGGCCATGCTGTTTCCGGTCACGCCTTCGTGGATACGCCGCGGTGCGTTCGAGCCCCGTTTCGAGCGGCGCACACTGTCGAAGACTGCCGACCAGGGTCAGTTCTAGACGAAACGACAGGAGGAATTCCCAGCTCCTGGAAACGGGGCCCGAATATATAGGTATTTGTTAACAAAGAACGTGCATGAGGGGTCAAACCGCCACCCAGATGGACGCGATCGAGATGGCAGAGTTCCTCGAAACGCAGCAAACCGGGGTGCTCTCGCTGGCGAAGGACGGCGACGGCTACGCGATACCCGTCTCCTTCGTGTACGACGATGGTCAGCAGCACGTGTACCTTCGACTCGGATTCGCTCCCGGTAGTCAGAAACGGAAGTATCTGGACGCGACCGAACACGTGTCGTTCGTCGTCTACGACGAGACGGACGACGGATGGAAGAGCGTCGTGATCCAGGGCACCGTCGAGGAACTCTCGTCGACCACCCTGGATTCGTCGGTTCACGAGGCCGTTAACAACCTCGACATCCCGTTCCTGAGCGTTCACAAACGTCCGGTCAACGATACGGAGTTCAGGATCGTTCGCGTCTCCGTCACGACGATTAACGGCATCGTGGAAGGGTAGCCGCTTCGGCGAGTCCCGGACGGACCGGAGGCTCTCGCAAACCGGTGGACCTAGTGATTCGTCGGGCCAATTCGGGAGACGAACTCGACCGATCGACCCGACCGAGACCCCGATCCGGTCAGTGACGGGCTTCTTTGACTGTCCCCCGCAATCACCCTTCATGGACTACACCACCCTGGGCGCGACGGGTACTACGATCAGTCGGATCGGACTGGGAACCGCCAGTTTCGGCGGGGATCGCGGATGGAACGTCGACGAAGAACAAGCGCGAGCGATCGTCGAACGGGCGCTCGAACTGGGGGTGACGTTCTTCGACACGGCGAACTCCTACGCGAACGGCGAGGCCGAGGAGATCCTCGGGGACGTCCTCGCCGACTACGACCGCGATCGACTCGTCGTCGCGTCGAAGGTCTACTTCCAGACCGACGAGGACGACCCCAATTCTGGCGGCCTCTCGCGCAAGACCATCGACCGAGAACTCGAGAAATCGCTCGACAGGCTCGGGATGGACGCGATCGATCTCTACCAGATCCACCGCTGGGACGAGGCCACGCCGATCGAGGAGACGATGCGCGCGCTCGACGACGCCGTGCGACGAGGACAGGTTCGGTACGTCGGCGCCTCGTCGATGTGGGCACACCAGTTCGCCGAGGCTTTGCACGCCAGCGACCGCCTGGGCCTGGAGCGGTTCGTCACCATGCAGAACCACTACAACCTGGCCTACCGCGAGGAGGAGCGCGAGACGCTACCGCTGTGCGAGCGCGAGGGGATCGGCGCCATCCCGTGGAGCCCCCTCGCCCGGGGCTACCTCGCCAGACCCCACGAGGAGATCGACGCGACGACGCGCGGGCGAAGCGACGACCTGCTGGCCCGGCGCTCCGGGTCCTACCGCGGCGGCAACGGCGATGAAATCAACGAGCGCGTACAGGAACTGGCCGACCAGAAGGGGCTGACGATGGCCCAGGTCGCGCTGGCATGGTTGTTGCAAAAGGAGTGGGTGGACGCTCCGATCGTCGGCACCACGAGCGTCGAACACTTGGAGGAGGCCGTCGAGGCCGTCGACGTCGACCTGACCGACAGCGAGATCGAGTACCTCGAAGGGCCCTACGAACCGGTGCCCGTCGTCGGCCACGAGTGAGCGGATGCCGGCCGATCGTTCCGTCGGGTCGGGCGAGATGGCAGGGCACTTACCCCCGCGCCCCGGACGGTCGGGCATGCGCATCCAGGACCGCGAGGCAGCCGAGGGGGACCGCGAGCGGGTGACGCTCGTGCCCGACAGCCTGGACGACCTCTGGCACCTCCAGTACGTGGTCGAGCCCGGCGACCTCGTCTCGGGCGACACGACCCGCCGGATCCAGCGCGAGGACGATCAGTTGCGCGACACCGGCGGCGAGCGCGAGCACATGCACGTCACGATCCAAGTCGACGACGTCGAGTTCCACAAGTTCGCCAACCGCCTGCGGATCGGCGGCGAGATCGTCGGCTGCTCCCGGGAGGACCAGCTGGGCCACCACCACACGCTCAACGTCGAGGAGCACGACGAGGTCACGATCGAGAAGCGCTTCAAGCCCGATCAGGAGGAGCGCATCGAAGAGGCCGTCGAGGCGACCGAGAACCCGGATGTCGCGGTCGCGACGGTCGAGGAGGGGGAGGCACACGTTCACACCGTCGCCCAGTACGGCGTCGACTCCTACGCCTCGTTCACCGGCCCGACGGGGAAAGGCGAGTACGCCCGATCCCGCGAGGAACTGTTCGCGGAACTCGGGGAGGCGCTCTCCCACCTGGACGTCGACGCCATCGTCCTCGCCGGCCCCGGCTTCACCAAGCAGGACGCGCTGAAGTACGTTCAGGACAACTTCCCCGAGGTCGCCGAGAAGATCACGACGGTCGACACTAGCAGCGTGGGGGACCGCGGGGTCCACGAGGTGCTCAAACGCGGCGCGGTCGAGGACGTCCAGCAGGAAACCCGGATCGCCGAGGAGGCCGAGTACATCGACGAACTGACCGCACGCATCGCCGAGGGCGCCAAGGCGGCGTACGGCCCGGACGAAGTGGCCGAGGCGGCGGAGTACGGGGCCGTCGAGCGCCTGCTCGTGCTCGACGAGGTGCTGCGCCGCGAGCGCGGCGACGAGGGCGAGTGGGAGATCGACGTCGACGAGGTGATCACGAGCGTCGAACGTCAGGGTGGCGAGGTAACGGTCTTCTCCAGCGAGTTCGCCCCGGGCCAGCAACTCGAGAGTCTCGGCGGGATCGCCGCACTATTGCGGTACCGGTTGGAGTGACGAAGTGGAAGGATAGGGAGTCACAACGGCGGAGTTTGTCGGTGGACTCCCGTTCTGCCCACTCGACGGTGGTCGGCGTGAAAATGCCGTTCACGTTCAACGTCCCCGACGTGAGGGCACGGTGACTGGTTGCCCCTCCAGCACCGGACGTGTGCCAGTTCTGGAGGAGTTTCCGGGCGATGTTCTTTGCGGTCGTCAGACTACGTCTGACGGGCAGCCAGAAATCTCCGATTTCTGGCGACGGCGTTGTCGTCGGCGTGGTATTCGCGGTC
>JBLGCL010000132.1:0-8185 GCA_047617305.1 Natronomonas sp. | reverse complement strand
GGACCCACATCGGTTGGTCACTGGGGCGTACGCGATTCACTCCCGGCCTGCTCAGTCTTCGGTTCCGACTGGTCGGAACGCTCATCCCTCGCGGGAAGGCCGGGATTCTCTCGCTGTATCAAGATAGCCTCGTCGGCCGGGGCCGTTTTTCGGCGACGGTTTCCTCCCGATAGCGCCGCCGATATCGACCGGACGACGTCGCCGACTTACGAATCCATAATATTTGTTTCCAGTATAGGAAAATCTCGTTCGGTTTAGGTAGATTGAAGTGGAGAGAAAACAAACCAATTACCGTAACAATGGAAGAAGAGAGCCAGCACGGAATGCCGCTCATCGGGGACGCGTTCCCCGAGATGGAGGTGGAGACGACCCACGGAACGCTCACGCTCCCGGACGAGTACGAGGGCGAGTGGTTCGTCCTCTTCAGCCATCCGGGCGACTTCACCCCGGTCTGTACGACGGAGTTCGTCGCCTTCGAACAGCGCCGCGAGGAGTTCGAGGACCTGGGCGCGAACCTGATCGGCCTCTCGGTCGACCGGGTCCACTCGCACATCAAGTGGACCGACTGGATCGAGGAGGAACTCGACGTCGACATCGGCTTCCCGATCATCGCCGACGAGTCCGGCCGCGTCGGGGAGAAACTCGGGATGATCCACCCGGGCGCCGGCACGAGCACCGTCCGCGCCGTGTTCATCGTCGACCCGACGAGCACCGTTCGGACCGTCCTCTACTACCCGGCCGAGGCCGGCCGCAACATGGACGAGATCCTGCGGACGCTGCGAGCGCTCCGGACCGCCGACGAGCACGAGGTCGCCACGCCGGCGAACTGGCCGGAGAACGACGACTTCGGCGACCGCGTCCTCCTGCCGCCGCCGTCCGACGACGCGGGCGCGAAGGCCCGAGTCGAGGAAGCCGAGGAGCAGGGCTACGACCAGCGCGACTGGTGGTTCACGCTGAAGGAACTGGACGCGTAACGCGGGTATTCCCGTCGGAACCCCTCGAGGCGTACCGGCATCCCGACCGCCAGCCGAGATTTCTAAAACCGAAGCAGGACCATCGCGGCGACGATCCCCAGCTGTAGCAGGCCCTGCACCCCGCTCAACCGCGCGTTCCGCATCCCGACCGTGCTGATCGTCTCCGTGTCGGGATCCGCGGACCCCAGTTCCCGGTAGATCCGGACCTCGCCAGGCAGGATGACGCCGAACCCGAGGACCGACAGGAGGGTGACGATGCCCAGAACGAGGAGCATCTCCCGGGTGGTCCAGGCGAATTCGGGGGCCGTCAGGGCGAGCGCCGGGGCCGAAACCCCGAGGGCCAGCAGGAACGCGAGGGCAGTCCGGCGATCGCGCACGGCGCCGAACTGGACGGCGATCAGGGGAACCACGGGAAGGAGGACGGCCCCGGTCATGATTGCCAGCCAGGGGTCGGCGTGCGGGAACTTGCCCAGTTCCGTGGCGAGGGTGATCCCGCCGCCGATCGTGACCGCGGCGAGGGTGGGCATCAGGAACGTCATCTTCGGGGTGAACCGTTCGAAGACCGACGCGCGCTCGTCCACGGAGAGGCCGCCCAGAACCGGCCCGAGGACGGCGCCCATGAACACGTCGATGCCCGTCCACAGCACCCCGGCCATGACGTGGACATAAAACAGCGGTCTGAGATCACTCGTCAGGATCGCTCCACCCAGTGCGGCGACCGGGACGAGGACCGCGCCCGCGGCGAACGCCGGGTTCGCCCGCCGTGCCATTCCACGCACCCCCTGAACGCTGTCACCTGTTGCCATGGCAGTGGACTGTGGCGAGATTCGACTTAAAAACTTGGAATAATGAAACCACCGACGACCGCCCGGGAGCCGTTCACTCCTGCCAGTCCGGGTCGTCCCGCGGCGGACTGAAGACGTCGTACCCGACGACCGTGACGTCGCCCCAGTTCTCGGCCGCGTGGGGCTCGCCCCCGGCGAGGCGGTAGGTGTCGCCCGGCCCGACGGCGTGCTCCTCGCCGTCCACCAGGAACGTGAGCGTCCCCTCGACGACGACGCCGAGTTGCTCGTGGGGGTGGTCGTGCTCGGGGACGGACGCCCCGGGTTCGATCTCGAACCCCTGCAGGTTCGCGTTCTCCCCGGCGGCCAGCAGGTGCAGGTGGACGCCCTCGACCGCCTCGGTGCTCGCCACGGAGTCCGTTGATTCGATCTCCATGGTCCGACCACGGTCCGGGGCGACCTAAAGGTTCAACTGCGAACGGGCGCAAGCCCCGCCCATGTATTCGGTCGTCGGGTGCGGCGAGTGCGAGGCACTGTGGATCGTCGACGGGCGCCCGGACACGACCGAGTGCCCCCGCTGTGGCACGCGCCACCGGACGAAGCAACTGAAGCGCTTCGTCGAGACCGACGACGAGGATCACGCCCGCGACGTGCGGGCCTCGATGCTCGCGAACCGGCAGGGCGAAGGGGAGGCGTTCGCCGACCTGGATTCGTTCGCTCGGATGGAGGACCGGATCGACGAGGACGTCGTCGACGACCGCGAGTACCTCGAACGGTCCGGCGTCGACCCGGACCCGGTCGAGGCGGCCGGCGAGCGCGCCGACCGCGGATCGGAGTCCTCGCCGTCGCGAAAGGCGGTCGTCAGGGCCGCACTCCAGGAACTCGATCGTCCGACGGAAGACGCCGTCGTCGGGTACGCCGAGGACCGCGGGGTTCCCGCCGGGTACGTCGAACGGGCCCTGGAGAAACTCCGGCGGAACGGCGAGGTCGTCGAAACGGACGGTCGGTACCGGCTGCTGTGACGGGACTCGGCGGTCCTCGTGGTTTCGGCGCGCTTCGATCGACGGCGACGGATCCGGGCCGGGACGGTCGTCCGCGAACCGCAACGTCGCGGATCGTCACAACGGGAGGACGACCACGCCGCGCCACAGCGCCAGCGCGAGCAGACAGATCGTCAGCAGGAGCTTTATCAGGCGGAGCCACGGCGCGACGCGTCGGCGGATCTTGTCGGCGGGTACGGACATCGTGATCACCTCGTGAGTGCGCCCGCGGGTGCTCGCCCGACGGACGCGTGGTGGAATTGCCGTTGGAAACGATTAAAGTCGAGCCACGGGTGCGGAGTGGAAGTGAAAGTGGAACCTGGACGACGAGGGATCCCCCGAATCGGCCATCGCGTTTATATTCCTCGTATGACCACTTCGACTATGGTCGACGTGACCCGGAGGGAACCGGGGACCAGGCTCTTCGGGATGGGCGTCCTCGTGCTGGGAGGTGCTCTGGGCGTGGTGACGGGCGTGGCCGGGGCGACGATCGTCGTGGTGGATCCGCTCGTCGTCACGTACGCGATCTTCGCGGTCGGGTTCACCGCCGGTGCCGCGCACCACGCCCGGGTGGAACGCCACGTCGCGGCGGCGGCCCACGGGGTCGCCGTCGTCGGGTGGACGACCGGCATCGTCGGTCAGACGATCGCCGATCCCGCGGTCGTGGCCTTCTCCCTGGGGACGCTCGGAGCGAGCGGGCTGGCCCTCTTCTTCGCCGGGCTGCAAAGCGTCGGCCTCCTCGACGGGTCCGTCTAGCGCGAATCCGCACCGGGTCCGGCCTTCTTCTATCGCCCCAGCGACTCGTGGGCACTGGCGAGGTGCCGGGAAGCCAGCGCCGTCAACAGGGAGAGTTCGCCGCCCAGCGCGCCGGCCGCGATGACCTCGGCAAGCGCGTCGGCGTTGTCACCGGGCGGATCGCCGCCCCCTCGGACCCCGATGACGTCGAGCGCCTCGGCGTTCGTCGCGAGCCCCGTGCCGCCGCCGACCGTCCCGACCTCCAGGGAGGCCAGCGAGACGCTGGCGTAGAGGTCGCCGTCGCGCTCGTCGATCGTCGTGATGGCGTTCGCCCCCTCGACGACCTGGGCCGCGTCCTGGCCGGTCGCCAGGAAGACCGCCGCCACCACGTTCGCGGCCTGGGCGTTGAACCCCAGGCTTCCGGCCTTGGCGCTCCCGATCAGGTTCTTGCGGGTGTTGGCCTCCGCGATCGCCCCGGCCGTGGTGTCGAGGCGGTTGACGACGACCGCTTCGGGAACCAGGACGTCGGCGGTGACGGTTCGGCCGCGGCCCTCCACGGCGTCGATCGCGGCGGGCTTCTTGTCGGTACAGAGGTTGCCGGACAGGGCGACCAGCGAGGCGGGCGTTTCCGCCTCGACGACTGCCGCGGCCTCCTCGGTCGCGATCGTGACCATGTTCATCCCCATCGCGTCCTTGGTGTCGTAGGCGAAGCGGAGGAAGACCGAGTCGCCGACGACGTAGGGGTCGACGCCCAGCAACTCGCCGTGGCTGGTAGTGGACTCGGCGGCCGTCCGGAGGACGTCCTCGTTGTCGGCGACCCACTCGACCACGGTTTCGGCCTCGGCGACGTCCTCAACCCGGAACACCGGCGCCCGGGTCATCCCCGAGTCGGTGACCCGCGCCGTCGCGCCACCGGCATCCCTGATAACCGCGAGACCGCGGTTCACGCTGGCGACGAGCGCCCCCTCGGTCGTCGCCAGCGGCAGGTAGTACTCGCCGCCCGCCGAGCCGCCGTCGACCGGGACCGGACCGGCCACGCCCATCGGCACCTGCGCCGCGCCGATCGCGTTCTCGACGTTCGCCTCGACGTCGGCCGCGTCGAACGTGTAATCGCCGACGGCTTCGAGGGTCGCGTCCGTTTCCCGGCCCAGGAACTCCCGGCGGGCCGCCGCCGCGACGTCCGGATCGACGTGCTCCTCGAGTTCGTACAGCCGGAGATCGCCGGTCTGCACGCGATCCGCGAGGTCGGCTGGATCGGTCATACCCCCGGATACTGACCGTCCGGGGCTTAAGCGCTTTCGTCGCCGGAAGCCCGGAGGTGTTTTACCAGGTCCGTCACCTTCTCGAGGCGGCGACTCGTGAGCAAGGAGACCAGCGTCTCCCAGCGATCGTACGTGGCCTTCAGGGATCGAACGCGCTCCAGGTCCCGGTCGGCTACCTCACCGTCCGCGGCCTCCAGGTCCTCGATCGCCGACGAAAGCGCCCGCTGCATGATCTCGATCTCGCGCAGGCCCTCCTGTTCCAGGAGGCGCTGAACGATGTACCAGAAGTCCCGTTCCGCCTCGAAGAAGGCCTTCTTGCCCTCCCCGGGTTGGGACTGGCGGTGCGCGAAGTGCAACCGCTCCATCTTCCGCATCACGGTGCTCACGGTCGACTTGGCGTAGCCGCTCCGTTCGACCAGTTCGTCGAGCGACACTGGCTCTTCTTCGAAGTAGAGGATCCCGTAGAGGCGGCCGTAACTCCGGTTCAGCCCGTAGATTTCGGCGGCGCGTTCCAGCGCCGAGATAACTTCTTCGCGGGCGTCCTGGACGGTGGCGGACGATTCGCTCATCGGTACGATCCTACGTGGCGAAAGAGTAAAATCGTTTGGTTCCGTACGTTCGGTAGATAGTGAATATGACCGTAGACCGTGCGGATACGGCAGACGCCGAAGTGGACCCCGGCGGCGACGACGATTCGACGGACGCCCCGGTATTGCGCGCGAGCGGGCTCGAGAAGACCTACGGATCGCGATACCCACTCCCGTTCACCCGGACCGTCGAGGTGCTGGACGGCGCGGACGTGGCGATCTATCCGGGCGAGATCGTCGGAATCGTCGGCGAGAACGGGTCCGGCAAGTCGACGCTGATGAAGATTCTCGTGGGAGCGCTGGAGGCCGACGCCGGGAGCGTCTCCCGGGAGACGTCGATCGGCTGGTGTCCACAGGAGCCGCGGCTGTACGACCGCCTGACCGTCCGGGAGACGTTCCGGCTGTTCGGGACCGCCTACGGGATGGACGGCGACGAGATCGAGACGGTTCGCGACGAGTACGCCGACCGCCTCGGGTTCGAACGCTTCCTCGACTACCGGGTCGATCACCTCAGCGGCGGCAACCGCCAGAAGGTCAACCTCTCGATCGCGCTATTGCAGGACCCGGACGTGCTGATGCTCGACGAGCCCTACACCGGGTTCGACTGGGAGACCTACCTCTCGTTCTGGGAGTTGACCGAGGAGCTGACCGAAAACGGCACCGCCATCGCGATCATCTCGCACTTCGTCAGCGAGCGCGACCGGTTCGACCGCATCCTCGAACTCGCCGACGGCACGCTGAGCGACGTGACCGGACAGGACCCGACCGAGCACGCCGGCGACGACCCCCGGGGGGTGGGAGCGAATGGCGGACGCCCGTGAAGCGACGGCCGGGCCCGGGGCGGCGGCCGACCGCGGGCGACGGCTCCGGGCCGGCGTGAGTTCCCACGTCCGGGCGTTCGTCCGGACGCCGATCAACGTCGTCCTCGTCGTCGCGCTCCCGATCGTCATGGTCGAGGGCTACGGCATGGCCATGGAGGCGTTCCCGTCGCTCCCGTTTCTCGACGCCGAGCAGATGGTCGAGCTGGGTCGGGTCAACGGGGCCGTCTACACCGTCGCGTTCTTCGCTGGCGTGCTGGGACTGTTCCAGGTCATCAGCGCCCTGCAGGCAGACGAACGCCTCCGTATCTGCGGGTATTCGCGGGCCGAACTGTTCGTCTCGCGACTCGCCACCGTCGTGCTGGGGACGCTCGTGATCACCCTGGTTTCGCTTGGAGTGCTCTGGTGGAGCACGCCGGTCGAAGCGCCGCTTGCGGCCTTCGGCGGGCTCGCCCTGGCCGGCCTGATCTACGGGTTGATCGGGATGCTCGTTGGGGCGGTCCTGCCCCGGGCGCTGGAGGGATCGCTCGTGATCGTCTTCGTCGTCGACGCCGACGACTTCCTCTCCAGCGGGATGCTCGACCTGGACGCGGCGATCCTGAACGCCTTCCCGCTGCACTTCCCCCACCAGCTGTTCCGGGACGCGGTGTTCGACGGCACGATCCGGACCGGCGACGCCCTCGCCGGCGTGGCCTACCTCCTGGTGGCGCTCGCCGTCGTGGCGGCCCTGTACGTTCGCCTGACCGGTGATGGGGGTATCGGTGCATGACTCCGGGAAGCGGACGCCTCGGAACGGCCTTCGAGATGGGGCTGCGCGAGTACGCTCGGACGCCGGTGCTGATCGCCCTCCTGTTCTTCCTCCCGGCGTACTTCGTCGGTATCTTCGTTTACGTCCTCCCGACCTCACAAGTCCCGATTACGATCCCGGGTGCGGGCCGGACGCCGGTCGCCACGATCGAGGTATACGGCGTCCTCCTGGTCCCGATGATGGGGGCGCTGATCGGGGGGCTCGCCGGGTTGTTCGTCATGCTGACGGCCCAGGAGGCGGACGGCCGCCTCGTCGTCGCCGGCTATCGCCCCGCACAGCTCGTGCTGGCCCGGTATGCCCTGATCGGCATCGCCGGCCTGGTCGCGATCGGGGTCTCGCTCGCGGTCCTGTCCGTCGAGTTCGTCCCCGAACGCGTCGGCTGGATCGTCCTCGCCTCGCTGATCGTGGCGCTGACGTACGGGCTTTTGGGGACCCTCACCGGAATCGTCCTGAGTCGGCTGGCCGGCGTCTACACCATGCTCATGCTCCCGATGATCGACGTCTTCTTCTTCCAGAACCCGATGGTCGAGGAGCACCACTGGCTCGCCACGTACCTGCCCGCCCACGGCGTCATCAAGGTGGCCACCGACGCGGGATTCACGGAAAGCGTGAGCCTCGATCCGCTGCTCGGATCGGTGGGATACTTCGTCCTCGCCGCGTTCCTCGCGACGGGCGCGTTCTACCGGTCGCTGCGTGTGTAGCCGGTCGACCGATCACGGTTCCGGCCGTTCGACGTCGTGACGGGTCAAATGACGATTTGACCTTACAAGAGACATTTACCGATACGGGCGTAGTGAAACACGATGACTGACATCGTCCAACTCTCCGACGAAGACCGCGCCATGGCCGCCGCCGAGGCGGCCGAGCAGGTGCGAGCGACGCTGCGGTCCCACCCGGACCATGGAGTCGATACCCGCTGAGCGCGAGTGGAAAGAAACGGCCGACGCTACAATCCCTGGTCCTCGATGCCCACCATCGTCACCGGTTTCAGCCCCACTACTGGAGCATCGCCTATGGCGTCGTTTCGCCGAGCGTCCGAAGCTGACGCGGCCGCAATGGCTCGAATTCGGTCGTCGGGCATCCGCCGCGGCGGGAACAGGGCGTCCCCCGAAGAACAACTGGAAGCGCTGGCCCCGACCGACCCCGACCGGGAAGCGAACCCCGACGCCCTGTTCGAGG
>JBLGCL010000131.1:0-8343 GCA_047617305.1 Natronomonas sp. | reverse complement strand
GGGCGCTCCCGGTTTCCTCGACTGCTCCCCGTCGGGATACAAGGGGGTTGTGGCCGCGGGCCCGGATGCGGAAAGAAACCACGCGATTTCAAACTCCGATGGCGTCGAGGCTGTTCCGATCGTCGATGTCGGGACGACGGCTAGTTCGATCCGGAAGCGGTTGGACACCGGTCGCAGCGTCGACAAGTTCCTGACCGACGTTGTGGACGAAACGTGTCGGACTATCCGGGAAGTCGGCGAGATGTTTCACTCCCAGGTAGGCTCCTTCAACGAGCGCCGGGACGTCAGGCGCGAGGGCTACGTGGACAACCGCGACGTCAATCCGCCCCTTCGACCGCCGGTGGGACCACGACGACGGGGGCACGGCAGCGTCGAATGACCGTTTCCGCGGTGCTTCCGGGTCGGAGGATCCGTTCGAGTCCGGATCGACCGCACGTTCCCATGACCACGAGGTCCACGTCTTCCGCGTCCGCGTACGCGAGGATCTCCTCCGCGGGTTGTCCGCGATGCAGGCGTCGATTCGCCGTGACCCCCCGGCTTCGGCCAGCGTCGCCGCCTCGTCGAGGGCGTCCTCCCCTTCTGATTCCTGCCGTTCGATGACGATGTCCCAGTTGCTCTCCGTGCCCCGGTTCGTATCGACGACGTACAGGAACTGGATCTCGGCCCCCAACTGGGCCGCTAGGTCGACGGCCCGTTCGACCGCACGGGTGGCACACGGGCTCCCGTCGGTCGGGACGAGCAGTTTCTCGTCGGTTGTGGACGTCATTCACGATCTCCGACTACACCTACGTCCGGAATCGTTTAAAAAATTATTGAAATAGATGGTGCCCGGGGCCACGGGAGGGACTGGTACCGTCCGGAAAGGTCGAGTCGGATGTGGACCGTGCTGCGATCCGGCCGATTAGTTCGCGGCCGACGGGCGGCTTTGGACGATCGACCCGGAAGTCATTAAGCAATTCCCGGCGAATTTCGGCGTAGATGATTCTGGTCCTGGACAACTCGGTCGAGGGTGGGTACATGGCCGACGAAATTGCCAGGCGGCTTCCCGACTCGGAGGTCTTCAACTATCCGAACGACGATGGCGACCCGAGCCCGGACGGCGTCGACGCGATCGTCATCGGCGGAAGCGAGGCGGGCGTGTACGACGAACCGGACGAACCCTGGATCGCGGCCCAAAAGGAATTCGTCCGGACGGCCATCGACCGTGAGATCCCGATGCTCGGCATCTGTTTCGGCCACCAGCTCCTCCACGAACTGCTCGGCGGGACCGTCGTCGACAGCGGGGTTTCCCGAACGCACCTGGTCACCGCTTCGTTCGAGGACGACGAGTTGCTCGAAGGGGTCGAACCGGTCGTTCCGGTACTCCACTCGGACCTCGTCACCGAACCCGGCGACGGGCTGGAGACCATCGGCCGGTCGGACTACAACGAGTACTTCGCGTCACGGCATCGCGATCTCCCGATCTGGACCGTCCAGTTCCACCCGGAGTTCACCCCGGACATCGTCGACGAGTACCGCGACCACTGGGAGGAAACCGACCTTTCCTTCGATGACTCGACGGCGCCCCGGACGCTGGAAAACTTCTCGCGGATCGTCTCGGCGCGACGCCGTGCTGGGACCAGTTAGATTCGAAGCAGGAAGGCCCGTAGTTCCTTGACGGCGACCTCGAACCGATCCCGGAAGACGGTGTGGCCGGCCCCCGGGACGTGAACGAGGCGCCCGTTCGCGAGGGCGTCGGCCGCGTCGAGATCCTCGACGCGTCGCTCCGGGTCGGCGTCGGCCTTCAACACCAGCGTGGGTCGCTCGATTTCGGTGAAGGCGTCCGGAAGGTACGGGTATCCCTCGCGGGCGATTTTGGCGATCCGAGGGGGACACTCGGTCCGGGCCAGTGCGACCCGCCGGGCGAGATCCGAATCGAGGTCGTCGTGATCGGTGGCGAGTTCGTCGATCGACGCGCGGGACCACTCGTCGAGACGGTCGCGGACGAGGTCGGCTCGTTCCTCGGGACCGAATTCGGGATCGCCGTACATTCCTGCGGGCTCCTCGAGGACGACGGCTTTGGGAACCGCCGGATACGTTGCGGCGGTCCAGGCGGCGGTCGACCCGCCCATCGAATGCCCGAGGAGGATCGGGTTTTGGGTTTCGAGCCCGAGCGCTTCGATCAGGCCCACGAGGTCGGCCACCCGGTCGTCGATACCGTACCCGGTCTCGGGTGCCTCGGAGCTCCCGTGCCCGCGGGCGTCGAAGGTCACGACTTCGTAGTCGTCCGCGAGTTCGGACGCCAGCGGTTCCCAGCACCGACCGTTCTCGTAGAACCCGTGGGCCATGATCAGAGGCGGGCCGTCGCCGGTCCGGTAATACTGCAGCTCAACGCCGTTCGCGTGGACGGCGTCCGTCGACCAGTCGGCCGGAAGGTCCATGTCCCCTCGACCGGGGTGGTAACGAGAAAAAACCAGCGCCGGACCCGGCCTGTCTCGTGTTGACAAACCTGAGATAGCGTTAAGTGGGGGCCGCCCTACGTCACGGACAGCCGACCGATGACCACCATCTCTCGTTTCTGATCGGCTGCCGCCCTTTCGTGGGGTCCGTCGCGAGGGCTCCCGTGATCCGTCCGGCGGGGCCGATCCCCTTTGTTCGCCCGTAGCGTCGGCTCCGGCTCGCCTGTACTGACGGGACCTGTCGTGCTGTCGTCGCCGGCCGTGTCGTCCTGTGTTCGTTGACGACGCCCCGAGGGAGCCGGGATTCGAACACCACACGAACAAACGACAGTCAACCGACTCGCAATCCATGATACGAGGAAACGGACACGAACGCGCCGTCATCGCGGCACGCCGAAACGACCCACCGGTCGACACCGAGGAGATCCGGGGCCTGGCCGAGGCCGCCGGCTACGACGTCGTCGACGACTTCACGCAGACCCGTCCCGAGGACCCCGGCACGAACCTCGGGGCAGGGAAAGTCGAGGAGATCGCGGACCGGATGCGCGAAACCGACGCCGACGCGCTCCTCGTCGACGACGAACTGACGCCACAGCAAACGGTCAACCTGGGGGAGGCGATGCCAGACGAAACTGTGGTCCTGGACCGCTACCGCCTCGTTCTTGACGTCTTCGCCGACGGGGCGGAGACCCGGCGGGCGAAACTCCAGGTCGAACTCGCGCGGCTCCAGTATCGGCTGCCGCGCATCCGCGCGGCCAGCGACGAGGGAATGTTGAACCGCCTCACCGAATCGGGAACGCCGCTGTACGACGTACGCGACCGGATCGACGAACTCGAGCGGAAACTCGAGGCGCTCCCCGATCCCGGCGAGCGACACCGCGAAGCCCGCCGGGAACAGGGCTTCGACCTCGTCGCCATCGCCGGCTACACGAACGCGGGCAAGTCGACTCTGCTGCATCGACTCGGGGACGACCTCTCGCTCGCGGACGCCGGACCGGAGCATCCCGATCGGGAGGCCACGGCGGCGATCGAGGATCGGTTGTTCAAGACGCTCCGGACGACGACCCGTCGGGGGACGATCGACGGCCGCCCGGTGCTGTTCACCGACACCGTCGGGTTCGTGTCGGACCTGCCCCACTGGCTCGTCGAGTCGTGTTCGTCGACGCTCCTGGAGGTCGAGGGGGCCGACTGCGTGCTTCTGATCGCGGACGCGACCGACGAGTCGGCGGTACTCGAATCGAAACTCGAGACGGCCCTGTCCGTGCTCGACGACCAGGGCGTCGAGGAGGTGATCACGGTCCTGAACAAGGTCGACGCGGTCGAGGAGGGGCTTCTCGCGGAGCGACGCGAGGCGATCAAGGGTCTCGCTCCGGATGCCCTCCCGGTGAGCGTTCGGGAGGGAACGAACCTCGATCGACTGCGCGAGCGACTCCTAGATCGGCTCCCGACCGAGACGGCCACTCTCGAGATGCCCACGTGCGACGACGCGATGGCCGTGGTTTCGTGGGCGCACGACCACGGCGACGTGGAGAACGTCGAGTACGGCGCCGAGCGGATCCGGGTCGACCTCCGGGGACGGCCGGACGTCGTGTCACGCGCCCGGGCTAAGGCGGAGAGCCTGGTGGCCTGATACGAACGACGTCGGGGGCCGATACGGACGCCCGCGGCGGCCGATCCGTGCCGCCCCGGGTTGGGCATCCTTAAGGGTACCCAACTACTGTTCCCGACCATGCAACCACGGGACCTGTCGGACCATCCCCGGTACGAGGCCGGGGGCGGCATCGAGGAGGTCGCCCGGGAACTCGGCCGCGATCCCGACGATTTCCTGGCGTTGGCCTCCAACGAGAACCCCCTCGGTCCCAGCCTGGCGGCCGTCGAGGCGATCCGCGAGGGGGCCGAGGGCATCCACGCCTACCCGAAAGCCGTTCACGCGGACCTCACCACCGCCATCGCCGACGGCTGGTCGGTCGAGAACGACCAGGTCTGGCTCGCCAACGGCGGGGACGGCGCCCTCGACTACCTCGCCCGGGCGACCCTCGATCCGGACGATCGCGTCCTGGCCCCCGAACCCGGGTTCGCCTACTACGGCATGAGCGCCCGGTTCCACCACGGCGACGTGGCGACGTACGAACTCTCCAAGGACGACGACTTCGCCCAGACGCCCGAAACGGTGCTGTCGGCCTACGACGGCGAACGGATCGTCTACGTGACGACGCCGCACAACCCGACCGGATCGGAGATGGCCCTCGAGGACGTCGAGACCGTCGCCGAGGAGACGGACGAGGCGACGCTGATCGTGGTCGACGAGGCCTACGGCGAGTTCACCGACGCGCCGAGCGCGCGGAACTTGCTCGACGGGCGCGACGACGTGGCGGTGATCCGTACGTTCTCGAAGGCCTACGGGCTGGCCGGACTCCGTCTCGGGTACGCCCTTGTACCGGAGGCCTGGGGCGACGCCTACGGCAAAGTGACGACGCCCTTCGCGGTCGGGGCGCTCGCCTGCCGGGCGGGGCTCGCCGCGCTCGGCGATCAGGAACACGTCGAGCGCGCCGTCGAGACCGCGCGGCAGGGTCGGGAATACATCCACGACAACGTCGAGGCCCGGACCTACGAGAGCGGCGGGAACTTCGTCCTCGTTGACGTCGGAGACGGTGGCGCCGTGGCTGCGGCGCTGAAACAGCAGGGCGTTATCGTCCGCGATACCACCAGCTTCGGATTGCCCTCGTGCGTTCGGATCACCGTCGGATCCGAATCGGAGACCCGAACCGCGGTCCGCGAACTGAACGGGGTGCTCGCGACGTGAGGATCGTCGTGACCGGCACCCCGGGAACCGGGAAGACGAGCGCGACCGAGGCGCTGGCGAACGACCCCGACGTCGATCTGGACGTCGTCCACCTCAACGACGCGATCCGCGACGAGGGGCTGTTCCAGGTCGTCGACGAGGAACGCGACAGCGTGATCGCCGACCTCGACGCGATCCGCGAGTGGATCGACGACCGCGACGACTGCCTCATCGAGTCCCACCTCGCCCACCACCTCGCCGCCGACCGGGTCGTGGTCCTCCGGTGTCGCCCGGACGTGCTTCGGGAGCGCCTGCAGGAACGCGGCGAGAGCGAGGCCTCCATCGACGAGAACGCCGAGAGCGAGGCCCTGGACGTGATTCTGGGCGAGGCGGTCGACCGCCACGGGGCGGATGCGGTCTACGAGGTCGACGCGACGGATCGATCCCCGTCCGCGGTCGCGGCGGAAATCGACGCAGTGATCCGGGGGGAGCGCGAACCGAGTGCCGGAACCGTCGATTTCACGGCCCACCTGTGACGTACCGTTTCCGTTCCAACGAATGACGCCCGACCCCACCTCGAACGAATGACGCTGGATCAGTTTCGACCCGTGGCGAACCGGGCGCTCGAACCCTGGGTGAACGTCTCCGACCGGCTCGGCCTGACTCCCAACGCCGTCAGCGTGGTCGCGTTCGTCGTCGCCGTCGGGGCCGCGATCGCCTACTACCTCGGGGGCGACGCGCCCCTCTGGTACCTCCTGGCGTCGACGCTGGTGGCGCTGAACGGCTGGCTGGACCTGCTCGACGGCGCCCTCGCGCGTCGCCAGGACGTCGACTCGCGTGCGGGCGACCTCCTCGATCACGTCCTGGATCGGTACGCCGACATCGTGATCGTGGCCGGACTCGCGGCGGGCATCGACCGGTTCGGGCTCGGGCTGGCCGCGGTGACCGGCGTTCTCATGACCTCCTATCTGGGGACCCAGAGCCAGGCGGTCGGGCTGGATCGCGCCTACGGCGGGCTCGTCGGCCGGGCGGATCGGCTCGCGATCATCGGTATCGTCGGGTACGTCGCCGTCGTGGTCCGCGACACGTTCCTCGGGCTCGGCCCCATCGGCTGGGTCCTCGTGTTCCTGGCCGTCGTCGGCCACCTGACGGCCGTCCAACGCTTCCTCGGTGCCTGGCGGCGGCTGGAGTGACCGGGGCGGGTCATCGGCGGAGGGCTCCCGGCGTATCATTTATGCATCGTCGAAGCGAACGTGCCCACATGGTTCAGTGTGAGATGTGTGGCGCAGAGACGTCGTCACCGAGGACCATCAAGGTCGAAGGGGCCGAACTCGAGGTGTGCGAAAGCTGCGTCGACTTCGGGACCGAGGTCCAGGCGGAGGAGTCGAGTTCCACCTCCACGAAGTACTCGACCGGATCGGGGGGAAGTTCCAGTTCGTCGGGAGCCACGTCCGGTGATTCGTCGAGCCGTTCCGGCGGTTCGGGGGGATCGCAAAGCGGCGGAAGCGGTGGCGGGGGCCGCCGCGACCCGTTCGACGACATGGACGAACTGGCACAGGATTACGACGAGCGCATCCGTCGTGCGCGAGAGAACGAGGAGCTCTCCCAGGCCGACCTCGCCAACGAACTCAACGAGAAGGCCAGCCTCATCCGGAAGCTCGAACGCGGCGAGACCCTCCCGAGCGACGAGATTCAGTCCAAGCTCGAACGCTTCCTCGACCTCTCGCTGAGCGCCGAAGCCGGGACTGGGGAGGAGAGCGAGTGGGAGGGCGACTCCGCCACCGAGGGCACGACGCTCGGCGACGTCGTGAAGCGGAAGGACTGACGCGTCGCGATCGGCAGTTTTCACGACGAACCGCTCTCGATCGACCCGTCCCCGCCCCACTTGCGGGTCGGTGCGTTCCTTCTCGCAAGCTATTAGTCCCGGCCATGACCCCGATTCGGTATGTTCGTCCTCGTCAACGCCAAGGCGTACGACTGCGATCCGGTCGCCATCGCGGAGGCGGCAACGGACGTCGGTACCGACACGGCCGCGGACATCGCCGTCGCCCCGCAGGCGGCACGCATCGACGCCGTCGCCGCTACGGGTGTCGAAACCTGGGCACAGCACGTCAGCCCGGTCGAGCACGGCAGCCACACCGGCAGTACCCTCGCGGAAGCGGTCCGGGACGCCGGCGCGGTCGGAACGATCCTCAACCACTCCGAGCGGCGGCTGACCCTCGCGAACATCGACGCGGGCCTCGCGGCGGCCGAACGGACCGGCCTCGAGACGATCGTTTGCGCGAACACCCCCGACCAGATCGCCGCGGTCGCGGAACTCGGCCCGGACGCGGTCGCGATCGAACCGCCGGAACTCATCGGGACGGGGACACCAGTCAGCCAGGCCGACCCCGACGTCGTTCGCGATGCGGTCGACGCTGCGGCCGCGGTAGACGAGAACGTCGACGTCCTCTGTGGCGCCGGCATCTCGACCGGCGCGGACGTCGCCGCCGCGGCCGACCTCGGCGCGGACGGCGTCCTCCTGGCGAGCGGCGTGGCCAAGGCGGACGATCCGCGGGCCGTCCTTCGTGACCTCGTTTCGTCCGTCTGATCCCGGGTCGCGCTAGAGCCACCCGCTCCGACGGAAGTAGGCGATCATCACGACTGCCACCCCGAGCATCCCGAGCATCGTCGCCGGATAGCCGTACGTCCAGCCGAGTTCGGGCATGTTGTACGGACCCCCGGCGAAGTTCATCCCGAACACGCCGACGACGAGGGTGAGCGGGAGGACGATGGTCGCCACCACGGTGAGCGTCTTCATCACCTCGTTGGTCGAGGCCGACAGCGCGTTCAGGTACACCTCCCGCGCGCCGGCCGCCAGGTCCCGGTAGGTTTCGGTGAGGTCGACGAGTTCGACCAGGTGGTCGTACACGTCGCGGTAGTACTTCTCCGTCTCCCCGCCGATCTGATCGGGATCGCCCCGGGCCAGGACGCTCGTCGCGTCCCGCGTCGGCCAAAGCAGGCGCCGGATGGACAGCAACTCGCGACGGATCCCCGTAATGACCTCGAGGGTTTCCTCGTCGGGAGATTCGATCACGGCGTCCTCGACGACCTCGATGTCGGTCGCGATCTCGTCCAGCACGT
>JBLGCL010000130.1:0-8361 GCA_047617305.1 Natronomonas sp. | reverse complement strand
ATCGCCCACTGGATGACGGCGCTGAAGGCCTCGATGCTGCGGGCTTCCGGCGAGAACCCGCCGGTGGCCATGGTCGTGAAGCCGTGGGCGACGGCGTTGAACAGCGACATCTCCGGGGCCATCCCGGACAGGTGGAGGCCGTACAGGAGGAGCATCTCCAGCACCGTGATCCCGGCGTAGGCCTTCCAGAGCGCGCGGGCCGTCTCGGCGATCCGCGGGGTCAGTTTCTCGATGCCGGGCCCCGGCGATTCGGCGTCCATGAGCTGTGCGCCCCCGACCGAAAGTTTCGGGAGGATGGCAACTGCGAGGACGACGATCCCCATCCCGCCGAGCCACTGTGACTCCTGGCGCCACATCAGTAGCGCGCGGGAGTGACGGTCGGTCGAGATCTCGCCCATTACGGTCGCCCCGGTCGTGGTGAACCCGCTCATCGACTCGAACAGCGCGTTGACCGGATTGGCGAGCGTCGAGGCGGTACCCCACCCGGCGATCAGGTACGGGAGGGCCCCAACGATCGACACCGCGAGCCAGGTGAGGGCGACCAGCAGGAACCCCTCGCGGTCGTCGATGTCCGGGTCGGGATCGAGGCGTTCCAGCCCGACGCCGACCGTCACGGCGACCGCCGCCGTGGCGAGGAACGGGACCGTCGACTCGCCGTAGCGGGACGCCACGACGACCGGGACGACCAGGGTCACGGCGAGGTATTTCAGGACCGTGCCGATCAGGCTCGTGCTCGCACGCCAGTCGACACGGAGGTTCATAGCTTGTCGTTGAGCGCGTCGAGAACGTCGGCGTCCACGAACACGACGGCGTGGTCGCCCGGTTCGACGACCGTGTCCCCGCGCGGGGTGAGGTACCGGCCGTCCCGGGTGAGCGCGCCGACGACGATCCCTCCCGGCAAGTCGGCGACTGCCTCGCTGATCGACCGCCCGGCGAAGACGCCGTCGTCCGCGATCTCGACCTCGAGCACCTCCGCCCGGTCGCTCTCGACGATAGCGACCTTCTCGGTCTCCTGTTCGTACGTGAACCGAGTGATCTCCTCGGCGGTGAGCTTTCGCGGGTTGACCGCCACGTCGACGCCGACCGTCTCGAACAGGTCGACGTAGTCGGTGTTCTCCACGACGGCGACGGCCCTGCTGGCGCCCAGACGCTTCGCCAACAGCGACACGAGGAGGTTCTTCTCGTCGCTGCCGAGCGCGGCGACGACCAGGTCGGTTTCGTCGACGTGCTCGCGCGTGAGAAATTCGACGTCGGTCGCGTCGCTCTCCATGACCACCGTCCCCGGGAGATCCTCGGCGAGTTCGCGGGCCCGCTCGGGGTCCCGTTCGATGAGTTGGGGGGTCAGGCCGCCCTCCCCGAACAGGCGGGCCGCGTGATACCCGATCTCCCCGCCCCCGACGATCAGGATTTCCGTCGCCCGGTCACCGCCGTTTTTCGGCTCCAGACGTGCGGCGAAATCGTGGATCCGTTCGGGAACGCCGATGACGACGATCTGGTCGTCGGCCTCGATCCGGGCGTCCCCCTGCGGGATCGTGACCCCGCCGTCGCGGAGAATTGCGGCGAAGGTGAGTTCGTCGAAGCGATCGGCCTCGCGCACGGTCTGGTCCGCCAACGGGCTGTCCGCCGGAACCGGAAACTCCGCCATCTGGACCGTGCCGTCGGCGAACGAATCGACGTCCCGGGCGGTCGGCAACCGAGCGATCCGAACGATCGCCTGTGCCGTCAGCAGGTCAGTACTGACCATGAACTCGACCGCGAACGCGTCGGGAGCGTGCTCCCAGGTGCGCAGCAGATCGGTCTTTCTCACCCGGGCGATCGTGAAGGGATCGCCGAGCGCCTTCGCCGTCGCGCAGGCAACGATGTTGGCCTCGTCGCTGTCCGTACTCGCGATGAAGAGGTCGGTCTCGCCGATGCCGGCCTCCTGCAGCACCTCCATCGTCGTTCCGTCACCCTCGATGGCGAGCACGTCGAGGGAGTAGGTGAGCGACTCGACCCGGTCGCCGTCGATGTCGACCACGGTCACCTCGTGACTGTCGGCGAGGCTCCCGGCGATGTTCGATCCGACCTCGCCCGCGCCGATGATGATCACGTGCACGGGGTGATCATTCGTTTCATTCCTTCGGATGTTAAGACAGGGCCGGTATGAGTGTTTTCTTCGATCATTCAGCTCCCTCGTGGATCCGCAACTCGACCGACCGACGCTCGCCCTCCAGGTCGGCCACGAGACGCTCGACGACCCGTTCGGCCTCCCCGCGGATCTTCGGCACTGCCTTCCCGACCACCCAGTCCAGCGAGACGAACGCGGGGAGGTCGATCGACTCCCCGTCGACCGACCCGGGATCGAACCACACCCGGAAGTGGATCCTCGAAGCGGATTCGACGCCGTCCGGTGGCTCCGTCAGTTCCTCGATCTCCCACTCGCCGTGGGCGTCGAGCCGTCCCTGGATCTCCCACTCGATCCGTCGGGGCGCCTCCAGTCCCGTCACCAGGGAGTGGACGGTGTAGGAGAGCTTCCACCACCTGAAGGTGAGGTGGTACTCGCTCCCCACGCCGCCGTCGCCGTCTCTGGTCACGCGGTCGAGGTACTTCGAGTACCCGGCGTAGCGCGAGAAGTCGACGAGGTGGTCGTAGATCGGCTCCGGCGGCCGACGAACGACCGTGGTCGCTTCGACGCGATTCACGGTCCCACTATCGGCGAGCGGGGTGTAAGCGTTGCGCCCAACTAGCGGTGGGATTCCCACCGGATACGCGAAGCGGTGGCGCTTTTTCCCCGGGGGCCGTAGGGCGACCCAATGCTATCCGGAGTCAACGTCGCCCTCGGGGTCACGGGCAGCATCGCGGCGGTCACGAACGTGGAACTCGTCCACGAACTCCGGCGCCGCGGGGCGTCAGTCCGGGCGATAATGACCGGGAGCGCGACCGACATCGTCCACCCGTGGTCGCTGGAACTCGCGACGGAGAACCAGGTCGTCACCGAGATCTCGGGCGCCGTCGAGCACGTCGAGATGGGCGGCGTGGACGGCTGGGCCGACGTCTACCTGATCGCCCCCGCGACCGCCAACACGGTCGGCAAGATGGCCGCGGCGATCGACGACACGCCGGTGACCACGATGGCGACCACGGCGATGGGGTCGGGGGTTCCGATCGTCATCGCGCCGGCGATGCACGAGCCGATGTACGACCACCCGGGGGTTCTCGACGCGATCGAGCAACTGGAGGAGTGGGGCGTCCGGTTCGTCGATCCCCGGATCGAGGAGGGCAAGGCCAAGATCGCCACCCAGGACGCCATCGCGACCGAAACCGCCCGCGCCGTGGGGGAGGAGCCACTCGCGGGCGAGCACGTCGTCGTGACCGCGGGCGCGACGGGCGAACCGATCGACCCGGTCCGCGTGCTCACCAACCGGTCCTCGGGCCGGACCGGTCGGGAAGTCGCGAAGGCCTGCTACGTCCGCGGGGCCGACGTGACGCTGGTGCACGGCCAGGTCGGGCCGCGGCCGGTCGACGCCGACCCGGCGAATCCCGAGACGAAGGACCCCGTCTACGCCGACCTGGTCTCGGTCGAAACGGCCGCGGAAATGCTGGACGCCTGCCGCGAGGTCGCCGACGACGCCGACGCGCTCGTGTCGGCGGCCGCGATCGGCGACTACGCGGTCGACGCCGCCGACGAGAAGCTCCGGTCGGGCCGGGACCTCACCCTCGACCTGGAGCCGACGCCCAAACTCCTCGACGCGATCCGCGAGGCCCACTCCGATCTCCCCATGGTCGGGTTCAAGGTCGAGACGTCGGGCGACGACGACGCGATGACCCGCGAGGCGCGCGACCTCCGGGACCGGGTCGGCCTCGAGTTCGTCGTCGCGAACGACGCGAGCGTCATGGGCGAGGCCGACACCCGCACCCTGTTCGTCGACGACGGGACCACGGAGGTCGTCGGGTCGAAGGCCGACGTGGGCAGGCGAGTCGCCGAAGAACTCGCCGATCGTCTCTGACTGGGCGAAGGATCGGCGGCCTCGCGGCCGGGTGACGGCGGTCAGGTGCGGTGAGCTCCGTTCGAAGGCGTTGTTCTCGAAGAACCCGAAGGGGGTCCACGGGTTCCTGACGAGGTCGGCCTCGCGATCGAGACTAATGAGGTCCCGCACGTTGCACTCCTCGAATGCCCCCCGCTCCCGTTCCGGGGACAGGCCCGGAGAAATCGTTTCCTTCCGGCGGCGCGACCGTTACTCGTCGTCCCCGTCCCCGGTCTCGGTTTCGGCCTCGAGTACGCGCGGCCAGTAGACGTCCGGCAGGAAGTCCACGCCCATCCGGCGGGCCGATCGCGAGATCATGTGTGCCCCCGTCGGCGCCGTGAGGAACAGGAAGACGATCCCCACGAGCGACACCAGGCCGGCACCCTCGCCGCCGAAGTGGACGAATCCGGCGAGGAAGATCGACGCCGCGCCCAGGGTCGCGGCCTTGCTCGTGGCGTGCAACCGGTTGTAGACGTTCGGGAGCCGCAGGAGGCCGAGCGTCCCGACGGCCAGGAAGAAGCTCCCGACGCAGATCAACGCCGTGACCACCGCGGCCTGGAGGACGTTCGCGGTCATTCTATGATGTCACCCTCCGTTACGAAGCGCGCGACGGCCAGGGTACTGATGAACCCGATGATCGCCAGGACCAGGCTCACGTCGACGAACAGCCCCCGGTCGGTCTGGAGCGCGAACAGCACCGCGATGGCGACCACGTTCGTCCCGATGGTGTCCAGCGCGACGACCCGGTCGGGCGTCGTCGGTCCGCGGATGACCCGGTAGGCACAGAGGAAGGTCACCCCGCTCGCGACGACCAGGCCGCCGAAGATCGCCCACTCGAGGAACGCCGGGTCACTCGCCATCCGAATCACCTCCCGTGGGCGGACGGGGTTCGTCCGGTTGGGCCTCGTCCGGCTCCCCACTCGATTCCCCCTCGTCGGGCCCCGTTTCGTTCGACGAACTCTCCTCGAGCACCTCGGCCCTGGCCTGTCGCTTCATCGTTTCGTCCTTGCTCCAGCGGACGACCGGTTCGCGGGCCGGGTCCGACGGGTCGGCCTCCTCGTCGAAGATCCGGAGCGCGTAGTCCTCCCAGGTCCGGATCGGCGCCGTGACGTCCGCGGTGTCGTCACAGTAGAGCGTGTGTACGTACAGGGCGTTGCGGTCGGGGTCGTAGTCCATGGATAGGGTTCCCGGTGTGAGCGTGATGCTGTTGGCGATGGTCGTGATCGCGACGTCCTTCTCGACGCGGAGCGGAAGCCGGATGACCGCCGGCCGGATCGGCATCGACGGCGAGAGGACGCGGTAGGCGACGTCCAGGTTGGCGACGATCAACTCCTTGACGAAGAGGACCACGTAGACGACGGCGGCTGGAACCGATCGAAGGACGGGGCCGATCGGCACCGCGGTCTTGTACATCCGCCGGAAGACGAAGGCGATGGGAAGTCCGACCGCCAGTCCGATGAGGAACTCGCCGACGACCGTGGCGGGGGACAGGGTGACGCCGCGGACGAACAGCCAGAGGACCGCCAGGATCGCCCCGGAGATCGGCCAACGCTTCACGTGAGACCACCTCCGAGGAAGAGGACGGCGTCACGGTATCCCTGGGTGTCCAGGGCGGCCCTGGCGGCCTCGCTGGCCGCCTCGTACACCGGATCGAACCCGATCCCGACCGCGACGACCGCGACGACGAGGAGCATCGCGATCGCGACCTGTTGGCGCGGCGAATATGCGCCGTCGACCGCCTCGCTGGGCGGTCCCCAGAACCCGCGGTTCCAGGCCCTGGTGACGTACGCGATGGTGAGGATCGCGCCGGCGAGCGCGACCGCGAGTGCGAGTCGGGCACCCGGCGCGTCGACGGCCAGGGCCTGCGCCGCGGTGTCGAACACGAGGAACTTGCCGAAGAACCCCGACAGCGGCGGCACCCCGACGAGCGCGAGCGCGGCGACCAGGAATCCGACCGAGAGGACCGGCGCCCGCTCGCTCAGGCCGCCGAGGTCGTCGAAATCGATGGTGCCGACCGCCTCGAAGATGGCACCGCTGACCAGGAACAACCCGCCTTTCGCCAACCCGTGGTTGACGGTGTAGATCAGCGCGGCCGTGATCGCGAGCGTCCGGATCGTCGTTCCGCCGGTTCCGGGGACGGTGCCGGTCGCGGTCGCGCCGATGGCCAGGGGCAGGACGATGAACCCGACTTGGCCGATGCTCGAGTACGCTAGCAGGTCGTCGAGGTTGTCCCGATCGATCGCGCCGACCCCGCCGAGGAAGATGCTCGCGATCGCCATGATGAACAGGATCGGGCCGTAGAAGGCCAGCAGCGAGTCGCCGACGAACCCGGGCAGTCCGAGGCCGCCGAACGACGCCACCGAGAAGACCGTGAAGTACAGCCTGATGATGGCGTAGACGCCGACCTTCTTGACGACGCCGGCGAGCACGGCCGAGACGGGGGCCGGCGCGGCCCGGTAGGCCGCCGGCACCCACCAGTGGAACGGAACGATCCCGGCCTTCAGCGCGAACACGGCGAACAGGATCGCCGAGAGCCCCAGCACCGGCGCCGGATCCACCCCGTACGCCGCCGGATCGGCCAGCCGGCGCGAGAGGTCGGCCATGTTCAGGGTCCCGGTCACGGCGTAGAGGCCCCCGATCGCGAGCAGCATGATCGCGCTCCCGACCAGGTTGAGCACGACGTACTGGAGCGCCGCCTTCGTGTGTTCGGCCCCGCTGTAGAACACGACCAGCACGTAACTCGACATGAGCATCACCTCGAACCACACGAAGAGGTTGAAGATGTCGCCGGTGAGGAAGGACCCGGAGACGCCGACCATCATGAAGTGGAACAGCGGATGGAACGAGAGACGCTGGCCGAACTCGTCGACGTAGGTGGCGGCGAAGACGAGCGCGACGAGCGAGACCACGCCCGCCAGAACGAGCATGAACGCGCTCAACGAGTCCGCCACCACGCTGATGCCGAAGGGCGCGTCCCAGTCCGAGAGCTGGTAGGTGAGGATGCCTCCGGTTCTGACGGTCTCGAACAGGATCGCGACGACGGCGAGGTAGGCGAGGCTCCCCGCGACGCTCACCGCGCGCTGGAGGCGCGGCCAGTACTTCGTGCCGAGCGTGAGGACTGCGGCGACCAGCGCAACGATCAGCGGCGCGATCACGATCTGTTCGGTCATTGCGCTTCACCTCCGAGTTCGGTCGTGTCGATGGTTCCGTGCGTCTGGTAGACCCGGTAGGTCAGCGCCAGCGCGAACGCGGTCGTCCCGAAGCCGATGACGATCGCGGTCAGCACGAGCGCCTGCACCAGCGGGTCCGTTACCGTCTCCGCGTGTCCGTGTTCGGCGAAGATCGGGACCGAGCCCTCCAGCCCGCCCATGGTCACGAGGTACACGTTCGCGGCCTGGCTGAGGATCGAGACGCCCCAGACCACGCGCACCACGTCCCGGCGCAACACCAGGAACGTCCCGACGCCGAACAGCAATCCGAGCACCACCGCGAGGACGTACTGTGTCATTCTGCTCCCACCACCGTGAGGATCGTGAGGAGGGCGCCGACGACGACGAAGTACACGCCGACGTCGAACGCGAGGGCGCTTGCGACGTGCAGTTCGCCGTACAGCGGGAGGTGATGGAACACCCAGAACGTCTGCGTGAGGAAGGGGACGTCGAACGCCATAGCGACGATCCCGCTCCCGGCCGCCAGCGCGAGCCCGAGCGCGAAGGCTGGCTCGAAGTACCGGAGAAGGGGCGGCCAGAGGTCGGGCTCCGACGTCCGATGCAACACCTCGGTGTCGAGGTAGTCCATGTCGTAAACGATGTAGATCAGGGCGAACGCGCTCGCCGTGAGGACGCCGCCGATGAACCCGCCGCCCGGCAGGTTGTGCCCCTGGAGCAACAGCGCGATCGCGGTGACGAGGATGATCGGCACCACGATTCGGCCGACCGTCCGCGCGATTACCGTGGCGTCCTCTTCAGTACTCGCGCGGTTGGCCCCTTCCTCGAGGTCCTCGCTCGTACTCACGACGTCTCACCTCGTTCGCGCATGCCGATGATGGTCAGGACCGATATCGCGGCCATCGCGATCACCGAGATTTCCCCCATCGTGTCGAACGCCCGGAAGTCCACGAGGATGACGTTCACGATGTTGTGGCCGCCGGCCTCCTCGATCGTGACGGCCTCGTCGACGAACGTCCGGTAAATGTCCTTGTCCGGCGACCCGGCCGTCGAAACCAGCACTGTCAGGAACACCGTGATCCCGACGACGGTCGAGAGGACCGCGTCCCGCGCGGCCCGCCCGAACTCGAGGTCGCCGTAGAAGGCCGGCAGTTTGTCGATCACCAGCAGGAAGATGACCAGCACCAGCG
>JBLGCL010000129.1:0-8405 GCA_047617305.1 Natronomonas sp. | reverse complement strand
GGTGGGCCGAGGCGGACCCCCTCAACTTCTGAGTGGCGGGACCGCTCAGGCGCCCCTCGGCGCGCCGACCTCCTCGCGGAGGGTCCCCATCTCGACGATCCGCTCGGCGTGGGCGTCGTGCTGATGGATCGACTCCTCGTTCTGCTGTTTCATCGTCACGACGGCGTCGTCGGAGAGTTCGGGATACGCCTCGACGACCCCTTCGGCCATCGAGCGCACGCAGTCCTCGACGAACTTCGCGTTCGCGTGGGCCTCGTAGGTCATGTGGTCCTCGTCGGGCCGTTTCGCGGTGTTGTAGATCCGGCCCGACATCGCGTCGCGGGCCGTCTCGACGAGGTCGAACAGGTCCACTTCCGGGGCCCCCTCGTCCTCGACGGCCAGCGTGGCGAGACCCCGCTGGGAGTGGCCCGCCTGGGGGACCTCGTTGAGGAACTCGTCGACGTCGTCCTCGCCGAGCCCCAGCTCCGAGAGTTTCTCGCGGGCCCGCCCCTCCATCATGCCCTGCGAACAGGGGCAGACGGTCATCCCGGTGACGCGGGTGCCGATCTCCTCGCGCGTGCCCTCCTCGGTCGCGGTCGCACTCGCGAGGATGTCGACGGTCGACTGCGTCGGCCTCTCGCTCGCCGGCGTCTCCTCCTTGACGACGAACTCGGCCTCCATCGACACCTCGGCCCGGTGGGTGTAGTCGTGTTTCTCGAGGAGTCGCTCGGCGGCGACGCCACAGACGTCCTCCACCCGGTAGGACTCCTGGTCGACGACCTCCTCCAGTATCTCGTCGACGACCTCCATGTTCCGGCTCATGTCGATGCCCTTGCGCCACTGGGGCAGGTCGACGTACACCTCGAACTCGGCCATCAGGATGTAGGGCCGCTTGTTCTCGCGGGGTATCTTCACCAACTTCTCGACGCCGTCGACGCCGACGCGGCTCAGGCCGACGGTGACCTCCGGTCGCGTGGCCTGGACGTCCGGCAGTGAATCGGTCATCGGCCCCCTTTGGGGAAAGACGCGATTAGACCTTTCGGAACCGGGACGTATTGGGAAACGGAGGGCATGCGTCGGTCCCTGGGCGGCCGCAGCGCCCCCGCCGCGCCGCCGGCCACTCACTCGAGTTTGTCCAGCGCGGAGTAGAACTCGACCCGCGACGTGGCCAGCCGAATCGGGATGGTCTGGGTCGTGATCGTGACCGTCGCCGGGAGGTCGATCCGCCGCCTGGACCGCCCGTCACAGATCACGTTGCCGTGGTCCGGCCCGTCGACCTCGACCTCGATCTCGCTGTCCGTCTCGACGATCAGCGACGGCATCGCCTCGTCGGCACACATCTCCGTGACGACGAGTCCCCTGACGGCGGGGTGGACGAGCGGCCCGCCCTCGCTCAGGTTGTACGCGGAGCTGCCGGTGGGCGTGGCGACCATGACGCCGTCCGCCTCGGTCTCGGTGTAGTGGTTGTCGTCGATCCGCACCTCGACGTGGACCTCGTTGCCGTGGCCCCGCCTGGCGCCCATGACGACCGTCTCGTTCGTCGCCGGCGGGAGTTCCCACCCCTCCCCGCTGGCCTGCAGTCTGGGGAGCGTCATGATCGACAGGTTCCCATCGCGGAGTTCCTC
The DNA here is from genome assembly GCA_047617305.1 of Natronomonas sp. Taxonomy (GTDB): domain Archaea; phylum Halobacteriota; class Halobacteria; order Halobacteriales; family Natrialbaceae; genus DATFIX01. Next base: position 6,801 of record JBLGCL010000129.1, on the reverse strand, counting down.
GACGGCAGCCGTGATCGTGTCGACGGCTTCGTCGGGCGGAATGGCGTTCAGGAAGCCGACCTGACCGAGGTTGACCCCGAGGATCGGCGTCGCCCCGGCGCCCCGGGCGGCGTACAGGAGGGTCCCGTCGCCGCCGATGCTCACGACGAGGTCGCAGGTGTCGAGTTCCGGCGTCGGGATGCTCGGTACGTCCACCTCCCGCGCCGTCGTTCGGTCGACGAACGGCGTCACGTCCCGTTCCGAGAGCGCCCGTGCGATCACCGCCGCCAGCGCCGCGGCCGGTTTGTTGTTCCGCTGCGCGACGATCCCGACTTTCATCGTACCGACCTTGCCGGGCCGTGAACAATAAACTCCCCGTTGGCAACAAGGTTAATCAGGACCGGGAGTCGAAAGAAGTGTAAGCGCCGATGGTACGCGCCGTATCGGGCACGTCACAGGTCCGAGCGAGGGGCAGCGCGGAGTTCGTGCTCGCGTCGATCCGGGGCGACCACGCAAACCGCCCACGGTCGGTCGGGGTGAGCGAGCCGTGAGCGAGGACGACGACTGGTTCGAACGCGCGATCGCCGACGCGGACGACGCCGATGGGGAAACGGACGGGGACTCGGCCGCGGGCACGGGGGAGGGCGGTGGCGAGGAAACGGCCGACGGGGCCGAGGAGAACCGCTCCGACGCCGGTGGGGTGGAGTTCCCCGACGACGGTGTCTGGGAGACGGCGGAACCGTTCGACGGATCGGGGGTGGACGCGGACGGCGGGGCCGAGGAGGACGGCCTCTTCGACGACGACTTCGCGTCGGCGCTGGAGGAGATCGATCCGTCGGAAGCGACGGGGGGCGCGTCCGGCGGGGCTCGCGACGGACCGGACGGCGGCTTCGGCGTGAACGACGCGCCGGAGGGAGAGGGACTTTGGGCCGACGAGTCCGACGGTGCCGACGCGTTCGACGGGGCCGGCGGGTTCGGCCCCGTCGAGGACGACCTCGGCCCGGGCAACGAGTTCGGGCCAGGGGGCCTGGGCGTCGGCGGAACCGGCTTCGGCGGGCCGGACGAGGTCGACTCGGACATCGATCGGATCGACCTGGGCATCGAGGGGCTCGACGCGATGATCCAGGGTGGCGTCCCGGAGCGATCGCTGATGGTGGCCATCGGCGCCCCCGGGACCGGCAAGACCACGTTCGGGTTCCAGTTCCTTGACGAGGCGTTGTCGAGCGACGAACGGGCGGTATTCATCGCCTTGGAGGAGCGGCGGGAGAGCATCGTCCAGAGTGCCGTCGAGTTGGGGTTCCCGTTCGACGAGTACGTCGAGGCCGGCGACCTCGCAGTCGTCGACATCGACCCGATCGAGATGTCGAACAGCCTGCAGAACATTCGCAGCGAGCTCCCGGGCCTGGTGCGGGACTTCGGTGCGAGTCGCCTCGCCCTCGATTCCGTCTCGCTGCTCGAGATGATGTACGAGGACCGCGCCCGGCGGCGGAACGAGATCTACGACTTCACGCGATCCCTCGAGGACGCCGGCGTCACCACGCTCCTGCTCTCGGAGGCCAGCGAAGACAACCCCTACGCCTCGCGGTACGGCATCGTCGAGTACCTCACGGACGCCGTGTTCGTCCTCCAGTACGTCCGGCCGTCGGACTTCCGCGAGACCCGGCTGGCGGTCGAGATCCAGAAGATCCGCAACGCCAACCACTCCCGGGAGACCAAACCCTACGACATCACCGACGAGGGCATCGACGTCCACCGGGACGCCACCATCTTCTGACGCCGGTGGACCGCCGGGGCCACCCGTCGGCGCGAGCCGCTAGTCCCTGCCGACACGCACAACTATTTTCGTGTTCGGCGACTGTTACCTCTCACATGTACGATCGAATACTGCTCCCGACGGACGGCAGCGCGGGCACCCGGACGACGATCGACCACGCGGTCTCGATCGCGCAGGACAACGGCGCGACGGTGTACGTCCTCTACGTCGTCGACCGACGCCTGTCGCTCGCCGCCTCGCAGGACACCGAAAGCGACGTCATGGAGTCGCTCGAACGCGACGGCCGCCACGCCCTCGACCGGGTCGGGCACGCCCTGGAGGACGCCGGAGTCGAGTACGAAACCGCGCTCCGCGAGGCCGTCCCCCACCGGGGGATCCTCTCGCACGCCCGCGAGAAGGACGTCGACCTCATCGTCATGGGCACCCACGGCAAGACCGGTCGGGACCGACTGGGCAACATCGGCAGCGTCACCCAGCGCGTCCTCGACAGCGAGCAGTGGCCCGTCCTCGTCATCAACGTCGACGGGGACTGAGGACGGTGGTGATCGTGATCCCCCGACGGGGTCCACGATACGATCCGCTGGGGTCTTGACCCTTCGACCGATACTGCCCACATGGACGAAGACGACCTTCGCTACGAATCGATCGGGGTCATCCGCTCCCCGTTCGAGTCCGTCGGAGGGATGCCGATCCAGGCGTCGGCCGCCGGGGACGCCGTCGGGACCGTGGAACTCGACGACCGATACGGTCCTGGCCTGGCCGACCTCGATGAGTTCTCGCACTGCATCCTGCTCTATCACTTCCATCGTGCGGACGACGGCGCGTCGCTCTCCATCCGCCCCTTCCTGGACGACGACGACCGGGGACTGTTCTCGACGCGGGCGCCGCGTCGGCCGAATCCAATCGGACTCTCGGTCGTAGCCATCGAGGACGTCGACGACGGGACCCTCACCGTCAGGGGCGTCGACGTGCTCGACGGGACGCCGCTGCTCGACATCAAACCGTACGTTCCGGACTTCGACGTCCGCGAAGACGCCGAAGCGGGGTGGCTCGACGCCACGCCGAAGCGGCCCGACGACGTGACTGCCGACGATCGGTTCCGGTGAGTTCTGGGGCGACCGCGTCCGGCGGGTCGAGGGATCCGTCTCCGAGGGGTACCGATCCCCGCCTTCCACAATCGTTCGGACCGGCCCGTTAGGGGCGAACGGGTACCGACCCCGCCAGCAGCGGACGGACCGTCGTTCGACCGATTGTGTGACCGTGACACACAAACACGGCGGAGATAAAGGGCTAGCCCCGTCGGATTCGGCCATGGCTTCGGAAACAGCAACGTCAGCGGAGACAGCCTTCGAAAACGCTCCGGGGAACTGGAAGGCCGGGGTCCTCGCCGGTCTCGTCGGCGGCGCCGTCTTTGGGGTACTCCTCTCGATCCGGATGACGCCCGTCATCGAGGTGGCGATCCCGTCCATGTACGGCTTCGCCCCGCCGCCGAACGGAACGCTCGGGTGGATCGTTCACATGAGTCACGCCGCGGTACTGGGCCTCGTCTTCGCCGGCGTCGTCCGCGTCGTCGGGCTCAACGACACGTCCGCGCGGACGCAGGTGGCGGCCGGCCTCGCCTTCGGCGTCGTCCTCTGGATCGTGCTGGCGGCGCTAGTCATGCCGGTCTGGCTCGACGCCGTCGGGTCGCCGGCCGATCCGCCGCTGCCGAACTTCAACACGACGAGCCTGGTCGGTCACGCCGTCTACGGCGTGGCGGTCGGCGCCGCGTACGCCGCGCTGGAGGGCCTCTAGGGACCTCCCGGCCGGGAACGCGCTGAGGAGCTTGGTCACCGGACGATCAGGCGACCGTCGATGGGAGCCGGGGCCGGCAACCGGCGCAGTGTTTCGGTTGGGACTCGCCCTGCCCATGCCGGATGGCGGTACGTTCTCGGGAGCGGTCGGCGGGTGACGGGACCTGCGCCACCCTCTGAAACGCCCCGGCCCACACAAAACCCCCGTGGTGCCTCACGGCAACGTATTACCTCCCTGTATCGATACTCCCGGCGAACAGGTGCCTTTGCCACCCACTGGCCAGCTTGCTATCGGTTCCCCGCCTCCCGGGAACGTTCCTGTGCTTCCCCCACCCGGGAGGAGGGGTGTTTGCGGCCCGTCCTCCCCCGTCTTCGGAGGGGAAACGTCGATCGACGCCGAACGTCGGGATCCACCGTGCCTTGGGCGGCGTTTCCCGGCCTCACACGCGAAGGTTTGAATTGTTTGCGGCAATAAGTACGGCTGCAGACGGGGATCCCTCTGGCACTTGTTCGTCCACCGTCTGCACCCATCCCCCCCTCGACGCCCGGTCGGTCAACACCCCTCCCCCGTTCAGTTTCCACACTGCCGGGCGAGAGTAGCGGGTGGACGAGGGGCGCCTTCGCTCGTTCCGGAGGATTGATGCGGAGGCACTGCCTCGGGCGACGCCCTCGTTTGAAACACCTAGAGGGTGGCTTTAGGTACGGACGTCGACTGGAACTCATTAGCAGGCAGCGATCGCCGATCGCCCATTCGGCCATCCTGCCTGCGATCGCTACGGGGGGAATCGGGGGGAGTTCACTTTCGGGGCCGGCGTTCGGCCACCCGGGCCGACGTGCGGCCCCGCTTTCATACTGACGACGGCCACTGCGAACCATTCGCCGGCCGGATCGTGCGGACCCACACATCGTGGCAGGTTCTCGGCAAGTCACCACACCTTTCCGTTGTTTTATGTAGGGTCGGTGAGCAGTTAGCCCGTCGATAGGAATGACACGACCCGATCCTGTCCGTTCATCGGGGCGCTTTTGATCGCGGACGGTCGGGCAATACCGGGAAACGTCCCACCCCTCGGCCGTTTCCCTCACTCTCCCATAACCTCTCCTATCGACACCCCCCTGTTACGGGCCGATCCCCGAAGAGAGAGAGCGAAACGGCGAGTGGCAGCCGATACGCGGAACCGCAAGCCGCGCGGACCATTCCCCGGCGTTTTCAGATCAAGAAACCGCTCACCGAACTTTACAGTCCTCCCGGGTCACGTTCCGAACGTCGATAGGCGTCAACCGGTCGAGATGGGGTTGGACAACCCGTCGTAACCGGGCGTCGTTGACAGCCATGCCCTCGATCACCGACATCCGGCCGTGAGCCTATGCCTCGACCCCTGGCCTATCGACACTCTCCCCCCGAACGAACCCCCGGAGAACCTCGTCCCGCGATTCTGGAGGTCTCGTCGGTCCGACTCGGTCCTCCCGCGCGGAAGAGTTCAGGGACGGTCCGCACCGGTGAGGACCCGCCGACCGCCATCGAGACGCGACCCGGTCTAAATATTTAGCGCCGGGACTCTTTATCCGTGTCACCCTATCGACCGAGTAGCAGGTCGGACCGCTCGTCGCCGACCTGCGATCGTGTCTGCACTCACGAAGGGGGATGGGGGGAAGGGGAGGACGACTCCGGAGTCTCCGCCGGTGGCCCGGACCAGCGAGAGCCCCCGATGTCGTACGTTGCCCGCTCGGCGTCAGTTCAGGAGCCTCGGGGCCGTATAAATAGTTAATATGACTAGTGAAGGTACTTATTACAGTAGATTACCATATCCCTCGCGTCGATAGGGGACGCAGGCGTCACAGGCACCCTGCGGACCGATCGTCGCTTTACTGGCTATTTCGTGTCGTCACGGTCGCGCCGGTTGTCCGCTGTCGTCCCTCTATCGACACCCCCCGGGCATTCCTCCGTTCTCGCACCCGGGCCGTTTCGTGGCCCCTTCGAGGGCTGGATCGACGCGTGCCACCGACCGAATCCCACGCGAAACCACCTGGTCGGGCGAGTGCCGTCACGGTCCGTCCTCGACGGAGATCGGAACGAACCGTGCGCTCGGCGGCATAGCCTCGTGGGAGAACGGTTCCTGTCGCCCCTCGCGGAGGCGCCTCCGGGAATCCAGTTGGACGCGAAATACCGGCCTGGCCGACGCGACCGCCTCGAATAATAATTGGTAACTAATAACAAGATCTTTGTTCCCCGGGTTGCTAACGACGGCCTGCAGGCGACGTTGCCACCCAGTGGCCTGCCTGCACCCACCCACTTCCATGCCTGTGCCTTCCGGGGGCGGAGGTATGGGTACACGAGGCCCGTCGTCCGTGGTTCTGGACGTCGAGTACCACCGAGCGACGCCCAACGCCATCCTCGATCGAGGGGACCCGGGAAACGGTTTTAATTAATAGCAATCGGCCGGGGAGTTTATCAGAGTGCTCTCGGTACACCCGCTGTCGGCAGGCGCGACGTGAGTGTTAGAGCACCACTCGGACCATCCATGGCTGGTGTCGTTAATGGCCACACTCGACATCCGACGTCCGACATCAGTCCAGTCCGATTCGCACTCGCGTTTCCCTGTCGACGCTCCCCCGACACGGGCCGCCGTTGCGGGGGGTTCCACCGTTCTTCGGTCGTGTCGCAATGCCGGAACCGACACCCCTCTGGTTACTGATTCGATCGCCGTTTGGCTGAGCATGGACCCGGACGAGTTTGCGCCCGAGTACATCGACGAGCTGGAGTGTCATGCGGTCCGGTGCGACGAGCCCGCGAGGACGATTTCCCGGGTGTACGGTGAGGACGACGGTGCGCCCCGCCTGATCCGTGAGCGGCACGGTTCGACGCACGCGAACTCGCTCTTGTGTAGTCTAGCGGAAGACGTTGACAGCGATGCAGTCAATGACTCCGTGGATGGGTGCGTGGCTGAGATTCAGTGAACGGAGAAAGCCAATTGTGCCGATAATACCGAACACGAACGCGACTGTATCATACGGAGACACCTCTCCAAACAACGTCCCGAGAAGCAGGCCGATGAGAGTGATCTGAACACCAAGCATACCTTTCTGTATGTTATCCATATTCGACACGCACGCTGAAGGCTAATCAAAACAGGTGTACGAGAATCGTTCTATGACATCCTCGGTCTTTGGAAAAACGCCCTGGGATACAATGGCAAACCCATACTGCCATGAAGACCGAGAATACCTGACGCAGGCAAAATCTACCAGCCCAACCTG
>JBLGCL010000128.1:0-8454 GCA_047617305.1 Natronomonas sp. | reverse complement strand
CCACGCTGCGTCGAACGGCGAGAGGTCGACCCTCGTGTAGGAGAACGTCCCCATACCGCCCACGACGCCGGTCGCGATCCCGACGGTGAGGATGCGGAGCCATCCCGTCCTGAACGATCGTTTGAACGTCGACATCGACAGCTCCGGCATCCCATCCACGACCGTCGGCGACCCGTCGACGTCGCTCATGGGGCCACCTGGACGTCGAACCGCTTGTCGACCATCCGCATGGACAGGAGACCGACGACCTGGAGGTCTCCGTCACGGATTCGTTCGATCGTCGCCTGACCGGGATCTCGCTCGACGAACGTGCACTCGACGGTGAGGGTTCGACTCCCGCCGGCCGGAACCGGTGCTTCGGGGACCGCGCCGGTCCCCTCCCGGATCACGTCGGTGCCGTCCAACCGTCCGAAGATCGTCCCACCCAGTATCCTGACGGGCTTGCTGGTCGGATTGTGGACGCGTATCCTGACCGTCACGGTGCCGTCGTCCACCGCGGTGACCTCTGCGGACATCGCGGTGGCCGTGATGTCGTCCCGCTGGAGGAACGCCATCTGACCCTGCCAGGTGTATCCGAACGTGACCACGGCGACGACGAGGACGAGGACGAACGAGGCGACGACGAGGCGATTCGATCCGGAATCGGGAGCAACGTTCATGAATGGGGAGCTTCGGGTGATGAGGCGATCAGTCGTCGGCGCTGGAGGTCGCAGACGTGAGCGAATCTTCGGTCTCGCCGTCGTAGAGATGACAGGCAGTTTGCCGGCCCGCTGCCGTCCGGAATCCCGGATGCTCGGTGGCGCAAACGCTCCGGTATTCCTCGCCGATGCGGTCCAGCGCTGCCTCGTAGTTCTCCTGCAGTGCGTTCCGAGCTGCCTGTCGCAGGGTCTCCATCGCGTCCGGTGGGATGGACAACCGGTCCACGTCGACGCCCGCCTCCGGGGACTCGTCCACCTGGCGGTGCTCCTGCGGGACGTCGAGGGCGAGTTCCCGTTCGAGGAGCATCCGGACGGCCTCGTCGGACTCCAGATCCACCTCGAGCCCCTCCAGGCTCCCCGGGCCGATCTCCCGGTCCCGTAGCCCCGACTGGAACATGACGAAGCGCCGGTAGGCGTCCTGGTCGCCGGTCCAGTTGTCCGGCGGGATGACCTCCGGACAGCGCGGGTGGAACTTGCACCCCGACGGCGGGTTCCGCGGACTGGGAATCTCGCCCGCGACGTTGGCCCGGCGGCGCTCGCGCTGGGGATCGACGACCGGGACCGCGTCGAAGAGCGCCTTCGTGTAGGGGTGCTGTGGATTCTCGACGATCTGGGTGGTATCGCCGTACTCGACGATGTCGCCGAGGTACATGATCCCGGTTTCGTCGGTCATGTAGCGGATCAGCGCGAGGTCGTGACTGACGAAGAGGTACGTGAGGTCGTACTCGTCCTGCAGGTCCCGCATCAGGTTCAGAACGCTGGCCCGGATCGAGACGTCGAGCATCGAGACCGGCTCGTCGGCCACGATGAAGTCCGGGTCCACCACGAGCGCGCGAGCGACGGCGACCCGCTGGCGTTCCCCACCGGACAGTTCCCCGGGGTACTGGTCCAGGAACTGTTCCGCGGGACTGAGCCCGACGTCGTCGAGGACCTCGATGGCGCGGTTTCGACGCTGCTGGTACGTCTCGCCCATGTCGTTGATCTTCAGCGGTTCGACGACCGAGTCGAGCACCGTCATCCGCGGGTTCAGGCTCTCGAACGGGTCCTGGAAGATCATCTGCACCCGCTGGCGGAACTCCCGCTCGTCGCTTCTCGACATGTCGGCCAGTCGCTGGCCGTCGAAGATGATCTCCCCTTCGGTCGGGGGATAGAGCTTGACGAGCATGTTGCCCAGGGTCGTCTTTCCACACCCGGATTCGCCGGCGATCCCGATGATGTCGCCCTGGTCGATGGTCAGCGAGACGTCCTCGACGGCCCGGACCGGCTGGGGATCACGACGCAGTAACCGGTCGGTGACGCTCGCCGTCTGGTCGAAGTACTTCGAGACGTTCCGGACCTCGATCAGTGGATCTCCGTTTCCTGTTGCCATACGTGTTCCTCCGTTGCTTGATTGCGTAGGTCCTCGATCTCGTCCACCCGATAGCAGGCGGACTTGTGACTCTCGTCGGAGTCGGCCTCCCACAGGCGACCGGCTTCCCCCTCAGCGACCGAGTACAGCGGGGGGTGATCGTCGAAACACTGTCCGGTCGCGAAGGGACAGCGCGGGGCGAACCGGCACTCCTCCGCGGGCTGGGAGAGGTCCGGTGGCGTCCCCGGAATGGAGAGCAATCGCTCCTGTTCCTCCTGAACGGTCGGGAAGGAGTTCTGGAGCCCGAGCGTGTACGGGTTCGACGGGTTGAGGAAGATCTCCTCGTCCGTGCCGGTTTCCATGAGACGGCCGCCGTACATCACGCCGAGCCGATCGCAGGTTTCGGACATCACGCTGATGTCGTGGCTGATGATCAACATCGCCGCGTCGAACTCCTCCTGCATGTCCTTGATCGCGTCGAGGACGCGATCCTGGATGATCACGTCGAGCGCCGTCGTCGGCTCGTCCGCGATCACCATCGTGGGGTCACAGGCCATCGCCAGGGCGATGACCGCGCGCTGTTTCATGCCACCGCTGAACTCGTGGGCGTAGTCGTCGGCACGGTCGCGTTCGATCCCGACGCGTTCGAGCAGCTCGCGGGCACGGTTGTGGGCCGCCTCCTCGGAGGTCCCGGGTTCGTGGATCCGGATCGCCTCCACGATCTGGTCGCCGACCTTGTAGACGGGGTTGAGCGCGTTCATCGAGCCCTGGGGGATCAGGGCGATTTCCCGCCACCGAACCTGGCGCATGTCATCCACGTCCAGTTCGGTGAGATCCATCATGCCGTTCTCCCGGACGGGGTACTGGTCGCTCTCTATCACCTCGAGTTTCGGTTCGCCGTCGTCGTCCTCCCACCGGGGCAGAACGCCGTCGTACCACACTTCCCCGCTCTCGACGTACCCGTTGTCGTCGAGCAACGCCAGAAGCGACTTGCCCAGCGTGGTCTTTCCACAGCCGGACTCCCCGACGAGACCGAACGTCTCGCCGGGTTCCACGGTGAAGCTCACGTCTTCAACCGCCCGGACGTCCGGGCTGTCCTGGAGCCGGTACCGCACCGAGAGGTCGTTGATTTCGAGCAGTGACATGATTTACTCTTGAGTCCGTTGTGGATTCGCGACGTCCTCCATCGAGAACCCGATGAAGTAGAACGCTGCCGCGACGAGCGTAATGGCGATGCCCGGCGGGAGCAACCACCAGAACGCGTCGAAGATGTACCCCCTCGCCTGGATGTTCTGGAGCATTAGCCCCCAGGAGAAGGCGGTGAAGTCCGCGAGTCCGAGATACGCGAGGGACGCCTGGGTGAGGATCGCAAAGGCCGCGTCCTGTGCCAGGTACACGAACGACAGCGGAAGGACGTGCGGCAGGATGTGCCTGAACACGATCCGGGTGTCGCTCGCCCCGGCGACCTTCGCGGAATCGACGTAGGCGTGTTCCTTCAACGAGAGCGTCTCGCCCCGGATGATGATGCAGTTGTTGATCCAGGAACGCAACACGATGGCCAGGATGATGTTGGTCGTCGTGATGCCCCGCACGGCCACCAGCACGATGACCAGCGGGAGGAAGGGGAGACTGTACACCACGTCGGCGATCCGCTGGATCGTCTCGTCGATCCAGGTGTCGCCGTAGAACCCGCTGATCAACCCGAGCGGAACGCCGACCAGGCTCGACAGCGCACCGGCGGCGAACCCGATGTACAGCGCGGTTCGAGCGCCGTACACCATGAGTGTCATCACGCCCGTCCCGGAGTCCGTCGTTCCAAGCGGGGCGAAGAACGGGTCCCCGAAGGCCGGCGGATGGGGGAGTGACTCGACCTCTTCGAGCGTCATTCGACCCTCTCCCGTCGGTCCCAGGTACGCCTTCCACTGCGGCGAGTGGGGGGCGAACACCTCGGGGAACAGCGCCCACAGCGAGAAGAATACCAGGATGAGCAATCCGACAGTGCCCATTCGGTGGTTGGTGAATCGGTCCCATCCCCGTTGGAATCGCTCGTACCGATGACTCCAACGATCCTTTACCGCGTCGAACCAGGTGAGTTCGGATTCCTCGGTGGCCATCGATTATTCCTCCTCCCCGAACTTGATCCGGGGGTCGAGGTAGGTGTAGACGACGTCCGTCATTAGCCGCATGAAGACGATGAGTACGGCCATGACGAAGAACACCGCCTGCGTGATCGGGTAGTCGCTGTTCAGGACCGCAGAAACGATCAGGGCTCCCATTCCGGGGTAGTTGAACACGTTCTCGAGGACGACGGAGCCATCGAGGATGAAGACCACGCCGACCAGGGCGCCCGTCGCGACCGGGATGAGCGCGTTCCTGGCCGCGTGCTTGATCATCACGCCGCGCTCGCTCACGCCCTTCGCCTCGGCCAGGAAGACGTAGTCCGAGTCGACCACGTCGTTCATCGTCGTCCGCATGACCAGCATGGTCCCGACCCAGCCGATGACGCTGAACGAGATGATGGGCAACGCGAGGTGTCTCAGGATGTCTATCGAGAGCGTTATCGGCGTCCAGGAGAACCCGGGGAACTGCGTCACCATGTATCCCGACGGCAACCACCCGAGTTCGTAGTTGAAGGTCCAGATGAACAGCCAGGCGATCCAGAACGACGGGATCGAGTACATGAGCAGGCCACTCGTGAAGATGGTCTGGTCCTTCTTGCTGCCCCGCCACCAGCCGAGATACATCCCGACCAGGGGACCGATCACGATGCCGGCGAGGAAGGTCGCTCCGAACAGGATGACCGTCCTGGGTAACCGTCGCCTGATGAGTTGCCAGATGGGTGCGATTCGGGTCGGTGACCAGCCGAAGTTCCCCATCTGGTAGTTGATCATGAAGTCGATGTACTGTCTCCAGAGCGGTTGGTCGAGTCCCCACTGTTGCCGGATCCGCGCGACCTGAGCCTGCGTCATGTCGGGGGACGTCATCATGTCGATGAACGACCCCGGCATGCTCCGGATCAGCGCGAACAGCAGCGTCATGATCAACAGAATCGTCAGATACGAAACGACCAATCGCTGTGCGAGGTATTTGGCACTGATTCTGGTCATGGGTTACGTCATGGTAGGGTTGTAATTGGTGTCAATTTCTGTGGGGAACTGCGAATAATGGGGTACTACCATCCCGTTCGTTTCGCCGTCGTCCAGTTTGAAACCGACACGGTTTGGGAGCGATTCACTACCCCTGCTTCCGGTAGATCCCGAACATGGTCTGCGTCGGGAAGTACGTGCCACCGGGCGACGGGATGTTCTGGATGAATCCCGCGTACTCGTCGGTGTTCACGGGCCAGCGGATCTTGCTGTAATCGAAGACCATGTAGGCCTGGTCCAGGTAGATCCGCTCGGCCGCCCGCTGAGTAAGGTCGTTGCGCTCTTCCGTTTCCATCGTGGTCCGCGCCTCCGCGATTAGGTCGTCGGCCGTCGCGTAGTCGAACAGTCCGTAACCGATGGAGTTGTTCAGCATCGCGCTTTCGTTCCCGTCTGCGTGGTCGTCGGCGTTGTCGCTGTGGAAGATCCCGTAGAGGGAGGACACGCCGAACGGCGACGTGCTCGTCCACCCCATGTGGTAGAGGTCGAAGTCTTCCTTCGCGTACACCACGTCCAGCAGCGAGTTGAAGCTGAGGACCTCCGTTTTCACCGGGATGCCCAGTTTCTTCATCTGGGTCGCCCACTCCTGGTCCATCTCGGTCAGTTCGGGAACGACTTGCGGGGGGTACATCAGGTAGCGGACCGGCCGACCGTGAATCTCCGTGAGTGTCTTGCCGTCGACCCGAATCTCCTTGTCCGTGTCCGCGTTCTTGAGCACCGAGGACTTGACCGGACCGAACGTGTACTCGTGTCGCGGCTCGCTCTGGCTGGCCGTGACGCCGGTGAAGCTGCCGGGGTACTCCTTCCCGACGTAGGTCCCGCCTTCGCCGGTGATCATCTCGCCGTTCTTCAGGAACTCGCGGACGCCGTTGATGTTAGCGACGCCGGGTGCGGTTTGGCGGAAGTGGAACGCCTGTGACCGCGGGTCCTTCAGATCATCCACGTCGTTGGCGAGGTCTGGCCGCACGGCCGCGTATCCAGGCGGGATCGCGAAGTCGCCCTCGAAGGCGAGACCCCTGTTGAGGCGGTTGATCCAGAGCGTGTCGTCCCAGAGGAACGACAGTGCCTGGCGGAAGGACAGGTCGTCGAACGGGACCCGGCGCAGGTTATAACCGAAGTAGCCGTACCCCGTGTCGGAACCGGGAACCAACTCGCGGCCCGAAGCGCCCTTGACGTCGGGGACCTTCGACGACGGGATGCTGCCGTACGTGGTGTCGACGCCGCCCTGCAGGAACGCCTGGGTCAGCGGGCTCTGTTCGGTGAAGAACTTGTATCGGACGCCGTCGAGGAACGGACCGCCGGCACGGAGCCGCGGGTGATCCTTCACCCATTGCTGGTTCGTGAGTGGCGTGTCCTGGAACTCGATTTCCGCTGAAGTGTCTGCCTGATACTTCGTGATATCCCCGAACCCGGACCCGACCGGCCGGTCCGGAACCTGCTGGCCGGGCTGGTACTTCTGGTAGTCGTCGACCTCCGACCAGATGTGTTTCGGCAGGAGCGGGATCGCCAGCTGGTTGGACGCGTAGGTGCCGATCCGCTTCGTCAGCTTCATGTGGACGTCCCAGTCGTTGCCGGCTTCTTCCACTTTCTCGATCGGCTCCACGCTGGAGAGGTACCGCGCCGGCTTCTGCTCCATCATGTACCGGTACGAGAACAGGACGTCCTCGACCGTCAGGTCCTCGCCGTCGGTGAACGTGAGGTCATCGCGGACGTCGAAGTAAACGTCCGGCTTCCCCGATTCGACGTTCTCCACCGTCCAGTCGGAATAGGCCCACGGCTTGACCTCGAAGTTCACCGGTTCGATGTAGGTCCCGCCCGCGTACACGAAGTCCAGCAGGATCCACGAGTACGCTGACGATACGGCGAGGGGGTTGAGCCCCTTCGGCGTGTTCGAGACGCCGAAAGTAATCGTCCCCCCGCGCGGGACCTCCTTTTCCTCCTGAATGGTGGTTTCGGTTTCGGTTTCGGTGGGCGTGTCTTCGTCCTCGTCCACACCTTCGCCCGCCGTGGTCGTGTCGCCCTCACCTGTGGTCGTGTCGCCGCCGTCCCCCTGACAGCCAGCAACGGACATCACTAACGCCCCCGCACCGGTTGTTTTCAGGAAACGCCGCCTGTCGATCGAACTCCATGAGGAGCCATCGGTTGCCATTGTCTGAACGTCCTCCATTTGAGAAAATACCTCATCACATATTAACATTGATATTGTTACCATGTTGCATGTGACTAAAATGCACAATACCGAACGGAGATTATTGGGGACATGGCTCATTTACGGGCCGATATCCCGGCAATCGTGTGCATTGGGATCTCAACGCATGATCGACGTCTCCGTTCCAGCAGGGTCGACCCGTCACTGCAGGTAGATTGAAAATTACCGATCCCTCGATTTCTCTTCCGTTACGGGTGGATTGAGCGGCCAGTAGAGAAAAAATCAACCGCCGAAAAACCAGTTCAACCGGTCGCCCTTCGGGATCCGCGCCGCCCCTATTCCGGGACGTCGTAGTCCCCGCCGTACTTGAGGAAGAAGTAGGCGAACGATAGCGTCGAGAGCATCGCCGCAGTCATCGCCACTCCGAGCGTCTTGGCGCTCCCAGGCAACCTCGGTCCGCCGCCGGCCTCGGCGCCGGCGTCCGTGCTGACGACGACCGTCCCGAGCATCCCCGCCGCCCGGTGGGGTTCACACGCGTACTCGTAGGTGCCCTCCGTCTCGAACGTATGGGAGTACGTGTGGCCCGTGTCGTAGGTCGTCCCCGGCCCGCCTTCGGTCCCCTCCCAGTCGGCGCCCTCGGGCTGCTCGTCCACCACGATATTGTGGTTGTCCGACTGCCACGTCCACTCCACCGTCGTCCCCGGCGTTATCTCCAACTCATCCGGCTCGAACACGAACTCCCCATCCGGACCCACCAGGACCTCCTCCGTCGCCCCGCCCGCGGCGCCGTCGTCCGCCGTCGTTGTTCCGTCCCCGTCCGTTTGCGCCGCCGCGCCGCCCGCGCCGGCAGCGAGTGCGGCGCCGCCCGAAACGGCGGTCAGAAAGCCGCGTCGAGAGAGCGACCCGTTCGCGTCACCGGAAGTCATGTCCGGCCTTTGGACCCTCCCCGTACTCAATGCTTCGGTCCCCGTATTTTTACCGTTGGACGACGGGATGGCGATGACCGCAGCGATCGGGGACGATCCGGGCGTGTCGACGCCGGAGGTCGCTCAGAAGGTGTAGTCGTGGGCGCCCGTTTCCGTGTCGAGGAAGGCGTGCAGGAGGTCGATCGTCGCG
>JBLGCL010000127.1:0-8522 GCA_047617305.1 Natronomonas sp. | reverse complement strand
TTCTACCGTGCGCCGTCCGTTTCCTTTCCCATTCCCTTCACTTCCGAGGACGGTCGCGACCGACACTGCCGATCGCTCGCCGTCGAACCCCGACGGGACAGCGCCGTCGCTGTCGAACGTGCCCCGAAAGGAACGTTGCGTGGGTGCAGCCCCGAGGGACGCACCTGCACTCGAAGAGTGCGTGGGACCGGATTTGAACCGGCGGACCCCTACGGGACAGCGCCCTCAACGCTGCGCCGTTGGCCTAGCTTGGCTACCCACGCACGCCGTCTCTGTGCACTCTGGGCTTTTCCGTGGGGGAATAAAAGCGCTTTCGTTCCTCGACGGCTCCGGGAACGCCTGACAGGCCACTCGAAGCGAGCCCTTCAAATGGCCAGTAGCGCATACGTCCGGCATGGCAAAGTACTCGACGGGCGATTCGTCGGGCGGGGACGGCGGTGATACCTGCGAACTCTGTGGCGAACTGAGCGATTCGCTCCGGCGGGCGAACGTCGCGGGCGCCACCCTGCAGGTCTGTCCGTCCTGCGCGCCCCACGACGACGCCGCAGGCGAGCGGTCCGGCGGCGACGCCGAGGAGGGGGACGCGAGGGACCGCAAGCGGCGCGCGGTCCGGAACGCGGCCAGGGCGAGCCCCAACTGGGACGGCGACACCTCCCACTGGGAGGAGGAGGGGACGGACTACGAGGAGGATCGCTTGCCGTATCTGGTGACCGACTACGGCAAGATCGTCCTCGAGGCCCGCCAGGACGCCGGGCTGCAGCGGGAGGAACTGGCCGAGGAACTCGGCGTCCGGGAGTCCGACCTGCTGGCGGTCGAACAGGGCCGGGCCACGAAGGCGGGCGTCGGCGGGTCGCTGATCGCGGCCCTCGAGGAGCGCCTGGACGTCGAACTCTCGGAGGAGGGGCCGTGACCCTTTTCACGGGCGGCCGACTGAGGGAGGGTCGATGACCGGACAACTCGCGGCGGCCGAACCGTACACCACCCGCTGGGAGGCGGAGGTGACGGCGGTCGACGGGCGCGACGTGACGCTCGATACGAGTTATTTCTACACGGAAAGCGGCGGTCAGCCGTCGGATCGGGGCCGCATCGAGGATTTCGACGTGGTCGAGGTCCGTCGTGAGGACGGCGCCGTCGTCCATACGCTTCGGGAACCGCCGGAGTTCGACGTCGGGAACACCGTTCTGGGCGCCGTCGATCGCACCCGCCGGCGCTATCACATGCGGGCCCACACCGCCAGCCACGCGCTGTACGGCGCGGGCCGTCGGCTCCTCGACGATCTGGGCTACGGCGGGTTCGACATCGCGTCGCCGTCGATCGATGACGGCGAGGTCGCGCCGCCGGCCGAGAACGGGAAGGTCCGGATCGACTTCCGGTCGTCGACCGACGTGGACGACGACACCCTGGTCGAGATGAAGCGGCTGGTCAACCGGGTCGTCTGGGAGGACCGCGAGGTTTCATGGACCTCGATCCCGCTGTCAGAGGCCCGCGAGCGCGACGAGATCGCCTTCAACACGAAGACCGAGGAAGGCGTGTTCGGGAGTTCGGACGCCGTGCGAATCGTCACTATCGGGGCCCTGGACGGGGAGGACGAGCGCTGGGACGTCGCCGCCTGCGGCGGTACCCACGTCCGGAGCACTGGGGAAATCGGGCCGATCACGGTGCTCGGCCGATCGAACCCCGGCGAGGGGCTGACCCGTGTCGAGTTCTCCGTCGGTCCGCCGGGCATCACCCGACTGGCCGCTGAAAAAAGGGCGATCCTCGACGCGAGTGCCGCACTCGGCGTGCCTGTGGACGAAGTCCCCGACGCCGTCGAACGACTCCTGAGCGAGCGCGACGAGCTCCAGGACACCGTTGACGGGCTCCAGACCCGGCTCGTCGCCGCGCAGCTCGACGGCGCCGCCGACGACGTCGTCGAGCGCGACGGCCGCACGTGGGCGGTCGACGTTGTCGACGGGGTCGGCCCGAACGACGTCCGCGATCCGGTTGAGGAGGCGGTCGGCGACGTCGCGGACGTCGTCGCGCTCGCCGGCCGGGACGGCTCGACGTTCGTGGTGGTCGGCTCGACGGGGGACCCCCCGGCGGGCGAGGTCATCGACGACGTCGGGGGGGAATTCGGCGGCGGCGGCGGTGGCTCGCCGTCCTTCGCCCAGGGCGGCGGGTTCGACGCCTCGCCGAACGAGATCGTCGAGTACCTCCGGCGCGAATAGCCGGTTCGAGGGACGCGCTTCCTTTTCGCCCGTCGCACTACCGATCGACCCGGACCTTTATTCCTACCCCGGCCAAGGCCCGGACATGGATCTGACGGCGGAACAGCGGGCCGTCCGGGACGTCGTCCGCGAGTTCGCGCGCGAGGAGATCAGGCCGACGGCCCGCGAAGCGGACGCGGATCAGTCCTTTCCGGAGGAGGTCTGGGACGGCCTCGCGGACCTCGATCTGACGGGGCTCACGGTCCCGACGGAGTACGGCGGCTACGACGCCGACCGGGTCACGTACAGCGTCGTCAACGAGGAGGTCGCCTACGGCTCGCTCGCGGTGGCGACGGCGCTGTCGGTCCACGGGCTGGCCACCTCCTGCATCGCGGAGTTCGGCGACGAGCACCAGAAGGAGCGGTGGCTGTCCGAGATGGTCGACGGCCGACCGGTGGGGGCGTTCGCGCTCTCGGAACCCGAGGCGGGGTCGAACCCCGCCGAGATGTCCACCGTCGCCCGCCGGGACGGCGACGAGTACGTCATCGACGGCGAGAAGCTGTGGATCACGAACGGCGGGCGATCGGGCGTCGTGATCCTCTTCGCCAAGACCGATCCCGACGATCCGGGGTCGATAACGCAGTTCGTAGTTCCGAAGGACACTGACGGCCTCGAGGTTGGGAAGAAGGAGGACAAGCTGGGGCTGCGGGCCAGCGACACGACCGCAATGCTGTTCGACGGTGCCCGGATCCCGGCCGCGAACCGCCTCACAGAGGTGGGGGAGGGCCTGAGTGCGGCCTTCCACATCCTGACCGGCGGCCGGATCGGGATCGCGTCGCAGGCGGTCGGCCTCGCCCAGTCCGCGCTCGACGAGGCCGTCGAGTACGCGGGCGACCGCGAACAGTTCGGCGAGCCCATCGCGGAGATCCAGACCATCCGGCACAAGCTGGCGGAGATGGAGACGCGCACGCAGGCGGCCCGTCTGCTGGCACGCGAGGCCGCCCGCCGCGACGACGCCGGCGAGCCCACCGAGAAGTTCGCGAGCATGGCGAAGTACTTCGCCAGCGAGGCCGCCACGTTCGTCACCAACGAGGCGGTCCAGATCCACGGCGGCTACGGCTACGTCACCGACTACGACGTCGAACGGCTCTACCGCGACGCCAAGGTGACCGAGATCTACGAGGGCACCACCGAGATCCAGAAGACGATCGTCGCGCGGCAGTTGCTCGACTGATCGACGGGGTCCGCTCGCCGGCGTCGGACGTTTTCCTCACAAACCGTCGTGCGGGTCCGCCGTCCCCGCGCCGACGGACGACTACTCGTCCGTCGGTTCCGAGTCAGACGATCGCTCTTCGGCGTCCGTCTCCGGGTCGGCTGCGCCGTCGGCTCGGGCCTGCTTGCCTCCGTTTGCCCGGACCGGTTGCCCGCTGGCGTCCGTTGTGGCCGGGTCGTCGACCGTGTCACTGTTAGCCTCCGATTTCCCGCCTTCCGTTTCGGACGGGGCGTCGGGTCCCTGTTCCACGACCGTCTCGTCGCCGTCCTCGTCCGGGTGGCTGACGATCTCCGCGGGCACGCCGATGGCCGTCGCGCCCGGCGGGACTTCCTCCGTCACGACCGCTCCAGCCCCGACGTTGGCGCCGTCGCCGATCTCGATGGCGCCCAGGATCGTCGCGTTCGCCCCGATGACGACGTCGTCGCCGATGGTCGGGTGGCGCTTGACCGGTTCCGGGACGTTACCGCCGAGCGTGACGCCGTGGTACATGTGCACGTCGTCGCCGATCTCGGCCGTCTCGCCGATCACGACGCCCATGCCGTGATCGATGGTCACGCGGCGGCCGACGTCGGCACCCGGGTGGATCTCGACGCCGGTCATGAACCGGACGAACTGCGAGAGGAGCCGTGCGATCAGTCGGTAGCCCCGCTCCCAGAGCCAGTGGTTGACCCGGTGGGCCCAGACGGCGTGGAGCCCGGGGTAGGCGGTCACGACCTCGATCAGGTTTTTTGCAGCCGGATCGCGATCCAGAATGGCCCGTGCGTCTTCACGAAGCGTTGAAAGCATTTGTGGGGGGTGAAACGAGGAACGGTTCGCCGTTCTCCCGGCGCGCGCCGGGGAACGAGGGGGTCGCTGCTCCCGAGGAGTCAGCCGGCACCGTCCGGGCCGCGGGATTCCGGCAGGAACAGCGACAACAACCGGTGGTGGTGGCGCGGACATAGTCGACCACGATACCACCGGTGTGGACGGTGTACACCATGTCTGATCGGGAGTGCTGGATAGTGATAAACGCCGTGGTCGGCAAAGGTACTTGCCAGAGTCCACCGTATCTCACGCCGTGACCGACGAACACGCCGGCATCGTCTACGACCTCGACGGGACCGTCGTCCGCCTGGCGGTCGACTGGGACGCGGCGACCGACGAGGTGTCCGGGATCTACCGGGACGCGGGCGTCGAACCGCCCGGGGACCTCTGGACGATGCTCGACGTCGCACCCGAACACGACATCGCGCCCGCCGTCGAGGAGGCCGTCGCCCGTCACGAGCGGGAAGGGGCCCGGGAGTCGGATCGACTCCCGGTCGCGGACGAACTCGTGGCGTTCGACCGGCCCACGGGCATCTGTTCGCTGAACGCCGAGAGCGCCTGCCGGATCGCGCTGGCGGAACACGGCCTCGAGGACGCCGTCGACGCCGTCGTCGGCCGTGACACGGTCGGACGGCGCAAGCCGGATCCGGAGCCGCTCCTGGCCACCATCGAACGGCTCTCGCTCCGTCCCTCCGAGGTCCTGTTCGTCGGCGACACCGAAACGGACGCGGAGACGGCCCTCCGGGCCGGGACCGAGTTCCGGTACGTGGAGGGCGGGCCGGTCGAGTACTGATCGGCCGCCCGGGGACCGTTTTTATTCCCTCCGGCGACGGGCGTAGAGGTAGACGCCGACGGCGACGAGGATCCAGACGAGAGCCCCGATCCGGATCGCGAAGACGGCGCGGTCGATCCAGGTTGGCAATCCACGGCCGATCGACAGCAGGCCCACCGTCGGGGCACCGACGAGGATGGTGAGAACGAACGTGACCTGCATGACCCATCCGTAATCGACGCCGTCCGGATCGGTTTCTTCGACGCGCGTTGGCACGACGGTGGGTATTCGCTGCGGGACTAAGGGTTGACGGTTTCGCGAAGGATGCGACGGAGACCCCGATGCGTCGCGATCGAGGCGGCAGACCTCACTCCAGGTCGAACGCGTGAACGTGACCGTCCGTGCTTCCGATGTACAGCGTCCCGTCGACGACGGCTGGGCTGCTCCCGAATCCCCTGTGCTCCGTCCCGTCGACGGTGTAGCTCCACCGTTCGGTCCCGTCCTCGTCGACGGCGAAGACGCCGGGGCTGGCGTCCTCGGTCGGTCCGAAGGTGTGCGCCCCGAAGTACAGGACCCCGTTCACGACGACTGGGCTGCTCCCGATAGCCTGCGCGAACGGGGACGCCGACCACTTTCCGCTCCCATCGGACGCGGAGATAGCGTACAGTTTCCCGTATACCGTCTCGTCGGGAACTATCGAGCCGACGTATACCGTTCCGTCGCAGACGACCGGCGACCCCGTGATCACGACCGAGAGGTCGATCGCGCTGTCGAACCCCCGGTTCGCGTCGAAGGTCCACAGCCAGTCGCCCGTTCGGGCGTCGATCGCGTGCACTTCGCCGGCGACGTTCCCGACGTGGACGCGTCGGTCGGCGACAACTGGACTGCTCATTATCGATCCGCTCGTTTCGTAGGTCCAGCGCGGGTTCCCGGTCGACGCCTCGAACGCGTACAGCGTGTTGTCGGAACTCCCGACGTACACCGTTTCCCCGCCGACCGCGGGTGTACTCAACACGCCATCCCTGGTCTCGTACCGCCACTCGGGAACGCCGGTGTCGGCGTCGATCGCGTAGACGTACCCCTGTTTCGGCCACCGGACGTCGTAAAACACGCTACACTCTTCCGTGCGGCAGTGTGACCCGATGTAAACGGTGCCGTTCCCGACCGTCGGACTGCTCCTGACGATCCCCTTCGTCCCGAAGATCCAGCGTTCCTCGCCCGTTTCTGCGTCCAGTGCGTAGACGTTCCGGTCGTGCGAGCCGACGTACACCGTCCCGTTCGCGACCGCCGGACTGCCGTCGATTCGGTCTCCCGTCCGGTATCGCCACAGCGTGTCCCCCGTCTCCAGCGAGACCGCGTACAGGTGGCCGTCGTAGCTCCCGACGTACAGCGTTCCGTCCGCGACGACCGGACTCGACCATATCGCGTCGTCCGTCCCGTACGACCAGTCTCTCGATGGTTCCAAAACGTCGCTGGCGATCGGGAAACACCGCCGGTTCGTCCGACCGTGCAGGAACATCGGCCAGTTTTCCGGCCCCTCCGAACCCGGACGGTCGTCGATCGTCGTCGCCTCGCGTCGGGGCGCGTTACATCCAGCAGTGCCGAGCATCGCTATCGTTCCGCAGGCCCGCAGTAGTTGGCGTCGGTTCATCGCTACTCCAGTGCCTCCCGGGCGTCGGTACCGGGCACGTCCTGCCGAAACGATACCACGGTCGGAGCAGTGGAGATGCCGCCCGACGGTTCGTCGAACGCCCATCTCCTCTCGCCGGTCTCCTTCCCCACTGCGTACAACGTTCCGTCGCCCGCACCGACGTAGACGGTCCCGTCGAACGCAGTCGCCGCGGCGACGATCCATCCCGGCGGTTCGGTGAAGGTCCAGTTCTCGGTTCCCGTTTCGGCGGTCACCGCTCGGAGGGCGCCGTCGAGGGACCCGACGTACACCACGCCGTCGACGACCGTCGGCGACGCGTCGATGCCCGTCCTCGGGAGGCCGATCGACCACTCGGTTTCGCCGGTCTCGGCGTCGATCGCGAACAGGGCTTCCCACGACCCCACGTACACCGTCCCGTCCTGGACTTCGGGGGACGAAAACACCGGCCCGGCCGGTTCCTCGAACGTCCAGACCTCCTCGCCGGTTTCGGCGTCGACCGCGTACACGGTCCGGTCGTCGGAACCGACGAAGACGGTGTTTCCGGCGACGGTCGGCGCGGTCACCGGACCGACCGGGGTTTCGAACGTCCACACCCGGTCGCCGGTTTCGGAATCGATCGCGTACAGCGTGCGATCGTCCGCGCCGACGTAGACGGTCCCGTCGGCAACCGTCGGGGACGAGGACACCGGTCCAGCCGATGCCTCGGTGGCCCACACGCGCTCGCCGGTGCGTGCGTCGACGGCGTACACGGCCCCGTCGTTCGCTCCCACGTAGACGGCCCCGCCCGAAACGCGGGGCGAGGAGGTGACGGGTTCGGACGGCGCCGTGAACTCCCACCTGCGCTCGCCGGTTTTCGCGTCGACGGCGTACAGGGTACCGTCGTTCGCACCGAAGAAAACGGTCCCACCCGAAACGCGGGGGGAGGAAGCGACGGGCTTCGAGGGTTCCGCGAACGTCCACATTCGGTCGCCTGTTCGAGCGTCGACCGCGTACATCGCCCCGTCGTCCGCACCGACGTACACTATCGCCTCACTGGGTTGGAGGGTTACCATGGCGGATCGGACCGTTCCCCAATCGTACGGTGTGCGCGATGAAAAATCGAACTCAAGTTTCCGCCCTTACATTCCGATAATCGTACGCGGTACCGGCCGAACCATCGGTCGCCGGATCGGCTGGGATCGTGGAACCACTAGTGGCGTTCGGTGGCGGGGCCCGGGAGCGTCCGGGGAGGGAACTTCGAACCGGCGACACGTGGCGGGAAGTTTAACTGCCCCCCAGGGAATCCCCAGGTATGCCTACGGCTGCGGACATCCGCGAGATGGCGGGCGAGGCGCCCATCACGATGCTGACCGCGTACGACGCGACGACGGCGGGGATCGTCGAGTCCGCCGGGACGGACGTCATCCTGGTCGGGGACAGCATGGGCAACGCGACGCTGGGCTACGACACGACGCTGCCCGTCACCGTCGACGAGATGGCGAGCCACACGGCGGCGGTCGCCCGCGGGACGGACGAGACGCTGGTCGTCGCCGACATGCCGTTCCTGAGCTTCGGGACGGACCGACGGACGAGCATCGAGAACTGCGGGCGGATGCTGAAGGAGGCCGACGCCGACGCGATCAAACTCGAGTCCGGCCCGCATACCGTCGACCTCACGGCGGACCTGGTCGACCTCGGCATCCCGGTGATGGCCCACCTCGGGCTGACCCCCCAGCGGGTGAACCAGCTCGGGGGGTACGGCCGACAGGGAACGACCGAGGAGGCGGCCGAACGGATCGTCGAACTCGCCGTCGCCCACGAGGAGGCCGGCGCGTTCTCGCTCGTGCTCGAACACGT
>JBLGCL010000126.1:0-8566 GCA_047617305.1 Natronomonas sp. | reverse complement strand
CTTCGTCCTCGCGACCCGCGGCCCGGACGACCCCGACAGGCGTGTCGGGGGCGCGGTGGTCGAGCAGGATCTCGCAACACCGCCGATACAGGTCCGTCCGACCGGGGCTCCAGGGGTTGTACAGCGCGATCGCGAAGCCCTCGCTCGCGACGGCCTCGAGACGCGATTCGATCTCTTCGGCCGGCGTGAGTCGGTCCGAGAGGCTGACGCTCGCGGCGTCGCCGACGATCGGCGCCCCCAGCCGGGCCGCCGCTGCCTGCGCCGCGGGAACGCCGGGAACCGCCTCGAAACCGACGACGTCGGGCGCCATGCCCCGCGATTCGAGGACTTCGAGGACGAGCCCCGCCAGCGCGTAGACGTTCGGGTCGCCGCTGCCCACCAGGGCGACCTGACTCCCGGCCGCCGCGCGATCGATCGCCGTCTCGACGCGGGACACCTCCTCGCCCATCCCGGTCGCGTGGACTGCCTCGGCGTCGGCGATCAGCGGATCGGGGAGCAGGTCGACGTAGGTGTCGTACCCGACGAGTTCCTCGGCGAGCCACAGCGTCTCCCTGGCCCGCGCGGTCATTTCTTCGGGGGAGCCCGGACCGAGGCCGACGACCGAGAGACGACCGTCGCCCCTGGCGGATTCGCCGACGGCGCCCTCGTCGTGGTCCGGAGCTCGTTCGTCGCTCGATGCCGCTGGATCGTCGTTCGTCGTGGCGTCGGGTTCGGTGTCGCTCATGGTGTCGGTGTTGGGAGGTCTCAGAACTCGTCGACGTCGCGCCCGCCGCGGGGCGTGACGAGGTACGGTCGGTAGTCGTTGCGCCAGACGCGGGTGTCAGTAGTGCCGACCACCACGGCGGTGCTAGCGGCGTCGGCGTCCGCGAGGTGGTCGCGGAGGTCCCCGAGCGTGGTGATGCCGTAGGTCTCGCCGTCGGGGTTGCGACCGACGTCGCCGCGCCCCACGTCGGCGAGGACGGCGACCGCCACGTCGTCGGCACGCTCCCCGCGAAGGGTCTCGACGGCGAGGTCGGGCGCGCTCCCGGGGTTGTACAGGAGGATCACGAAGCCGGCGCGCGCGGCGGCCCGGAGCTTCGTCTCGATCTCGTCGCGGTCGCGCCAGGATGTCGACAGCGAGACGGCACAGAAGTCGTTCGAGAGCGGGGCCCCGAGCATGGCGGCGCCCCCGAGGCCCGCGGTCACGCCCGGGAGGACCTCGATCGGGACGTCCGTGGCCCCGTCCGCATCGGCGACGGCGAACAGGAGGTCGGACTTGCCGTACACGTTCGGGTCGCCGCCGGAGACGTGGACCACGTCCTGGCCGTCCCGGACTCGCTCGAACGCCTCGCGGGCGAGGGCCGTCTGCTCGCCCATCGCCGACTCGATCACGGTCGGCCCGCGATCGGCATCCTCGGGCGGGAGGACGTCGTCCTCGCGGAGGAACCGCTGGTAGAGCGCGGCCGCGATCACGCAGTCCGCCGTCTCGATTGCCTCGCGGGCCTCCCGGGTGAGTGTCGCCGGGAGGCCCGGGCCGATGCCGACGACCGAGAGCGTGCCGTGGTCGTCGCGGTTCGGCCGCGATAGTCCCGCGTCGGACCCTCCGCGCCCGGTCATCGTCCCACCGCCACCGTGACCGCGTCGTCGTAGGTTCGCTTCTCCAAGAGGAGGTCGTGCTCGCGCCCGCCGGCGATGGCGCTGGCCTCGGCGATTCCCGGCCAGTCGATCAGGTCCGCGGCGCGGGAAGAGGACGGGCCCTCGAACTCGCTGAGCGTCTCGCGGTCGAACGTCACGACGCCAACGTCACGGCGGGCGGCGGCCTCGTGCAGTCCCTCTTCGTCGGCTTTCAGCGTTCCCGTCGCGACGAACTCCACGTCGTCGAAGTCCCTATCAAGGGCGTCGAGGGCGCGCTCCCAGGCCCTCAGGATCTGGTCTGGGTCGGCGCCGCCGACGCATCCCGTTCCGAGGACGATCCGGTGGCCGTCGGCGGGGCTCCGCCGGCGAAGAACGGTCACGTCCCCGTCGACCAGGACGGCCCGCGGGCCTTCGAGGCGTTCGACCGGCCCGAGGTCGTCGTTCAGGACGGCGAGGTTGGTCGCGACCGTGGAGTCGCGGTTTTCGACGGTCGCGTCGATCGCCGCCGCCCGTGCCTCCACGCTCGGTTTCGCCTCGACCTCCGAAGCGGTCGTTACGGCAGGCAGGGCGTCGGTGCCGGCGGCCAGATCACGGGCGAGCGCGTTCGCGCCGTGGTGACCGCCGACCAGCGGGATCACCCAGGTGAGGCCTTCGTCCACGACCACGACCGCCGGGTCGGCCCACTTGTCCGACAGCAACGGAGCGATCTTCCGGACGGCGATCCCGGAGGCCATGATCGCCACGAAGCAATCGTACTCGACCCAGTGATCCGCAAAAACCTCGTCCACGTACTCGAAAACGTCGACCCGGTCGTAACCGTCGACGAGCGCCTCCCGGACCCGATCGGCGACGTCGGAGTTTCGTTCGAAGGTCACGACGGCGACCGACCCGACGGTCACGTCGCCCTCGTCGTCCGACCGATCCACCGTCATTCCGTCCCTCCGTCGGGGTGGGTTCGACCCGTCCCGGTCGCGTCGGCCCCGGACTCCGCGTCGGCCCACCCGTCGTAGAGGTGCGAACGGTCGTACTCGTCCGCGGCGACGGCGTCGCCGATCAGGACCAGTGCGGACGAGCGGTAGCCGGCCGCGTCGACCTTCGCCGCGATGTCCTCGATCGTCCCGCGAATCACGTCCTCGTCGGGCCAGGAGGCGTGGTAGACGACGGCGGCCGGCGTCTCGGGGTCGTGGCCGTCGGCGAGCAGACGATCCGTCACCTCGTCGATGGCGTGGGTGCCCAGATAGAGACAGGTCGTCACGTCGCCCATCTCGACGAACTCGCTCACGTGGTCGTTCCCGGCGTCGAGGGTCTTTCCCCGCGGGCGCGTGATCGCGACGTGGTTGGCCGCGCCCTTCAGCGTGAGTTCGGTCCCGAGCGTCGCGCTCGCGGCCGCGGCCGCCGTGACCCCCGGGACGACGTAGGTCGGGACGCCGCGGTCGGCCAGGGCGTCCATCTGTTCCGTGACCGCGCCGTAGATCGAGGGATCGCCGCTGTGGAGACGGACGACGGCCCGCCCCGACTCGTGGGCGTCGGCCATCAGGGGCACCAGCGTCTCGAGGTCCTTCCCGTGGCTGTTCACGTGCTCGGCGTCGGGGCAGTAGGTTTCCAGCACGTCCGCGTTGACCAGCGATCCGGCGTGGACCACGAGGTCCGCGCCCTCGAGCGCCTCGCGGCCGGCCACCGTCAGGAGGCGCGGATCGCCGGGGCCGGCGCCGACGAAGGGGATCCCGTCGCGCTCGTCGCCGGGTGACCACCCGTCGTCACCGCCGGTGGTGTCGCCGGCATTCCCGGTCATTCGTCGGCCACCTCCGTCGCCGGGATGCCGTCGGCGTCCACGCCGTCCACTCGCTCGGCGTACGCCAGCGTGTAGTAATCGCGGTCGGCGACGTCCGCGGGATCCTCCGTCACGACCGTCTCGCCGTCGTCCATGAACAGCCGACGGCCGTAGATCACGTCGTATCCGGCCGCGACCAGTCCCTCGTGGGTCGCCGGGACGTCGGTGATCTTGAACAGGAGGAGGCGATCCGGGCCGGTCGGGGCCGCACCGTCGGTCGCCTCCCGCACCGCGAGGCCGGCACCGGCGTCGATTTCGATCCCGAGCGCCGTCGCGAAGGCCGTGGCGACGCTGACGCCCGGAACGACCTCGACGTCGACCGCGGGATGCTCGCGCTCGATCGCCCGCCGCAGGTGGCCGAACGTCGAGTACACGGTCGGGTCCCCGAGCGTGACGAAGGCGGCGATCCCCTCCCGGGCCCGTGGGGCGACGGTTGCGGCGGCCTCCCGCCAGGCGGCCTCGAGTTCCTCCTCGTCCGTCGTCATGGGGAACTCCAGGTCGCTCACCCGGTCCGCGGGGACGTGCTCGGTCGCGATCGACCGGGCGATGCGGCCGGGGACGTAGACGACATCCGCGTCGTCGAGGATCCGCCCCCCGCGGAGCGTCAGGAGGTCGGGATCGCCCGGGCCGAGGCCGACGCCGTAGAGGGTCACGTCGGACCCTCCCCGGAGCCGTTCGGGTCCGCGTCATCGCCGGTTGCGTCTCCCCCGTCGCTGTCGCCCGGGTATCCCGTCTCGTCGTCCACGTCTTCCCCGTCGTCAGCCGCGGACTCGATCCGACCGACGATCAGATAGACGGGATCGCCGGCCTCGAAGCCGGTCGCCCCGGCGAGGTCGTACCCGCGGTTCACCTGCAGGTGGAGCACCCCATCGAGGTATCCCCGCTCCCTGACGGCCTCGACGGCCCGGGCGGCGACCTCCAGCCTGGCGACGTTCATCACGAACCGACCGACGCCCATCGAGGGCGCCGCGTCGAGGACCGCCTCGAAGTCCCGGCTCCCGCCGAGAAACAGGGCGTCGGCCCGGTCCGGGAGCCCGTCCGGGGCCGTCGCCCGCCGGACCTCGACGTCGGCCGTCACGTCGTTGGCGGCGAGGTTCTTGCGGGCGACCACGGCCCGGTCCCGGTCACGTTCGATCGCCGTTACGCGACCCGCGCGTCGGGCCGCCTCGATCGTCACCGCCCCGGTGCACGCGCCGACGTCGACGAGGTGGTCCGACGGTTCGAGACGCAACTTCGACAGGGCCACGGCCCTGACTTCGGGCTTGGTCGGCCCCGCGGCCGCGTCGTGGGGGAGCGCTACCCGTCCCATCGGGTCGAGGGAGTGTGGCGCGCGTCAAAACAATTTTGATTTCAATAGCACAAATTCATTTGCTGAACCCCTCGGCGCCGGCCCCGATCCGTGGAAGGCGGGGCGCTCGGTGATCGGTGGCTCGCCGACACCGCATCCCTAAAACGATCGTTTGAGCCAACACAAGGCCCTTTCCGCCCCGGCCCCCAGTTCGAATTACCTCGCCCCGTCGGGGCGAGGTTCGCCCCAACGCCACTCGTCGCTCCGACGAGCCACCGACGCCCGTCACGAATTTCGGTCCACCCCGCTGCCTGCAGGGGTTCCGCCCCCTCCCTCTTGCTTTCGCGCTCCCGTCGGAACGGTGTCCCCGAACTGCCGAAGATTCATGTGAACGGGGCTCAAATCCCAGACGGAGCGGACAAATCACCCACAATATCGAGGGAAATTAAATATGAGCACCGAGGACGACGACACCGTCGAGACCATCTGTCCGTACTGCGGGGTCGGCTGCGGCCTCAAATTGAAACCCGGCGAGGAGCCGGGATCGGTGGACTTCCAGCCGTGGTTCGACGCGCCGGTCAACGAGGGCGCCCTCTGCGTCAAGGGGAGTTCCTCGGTCCAGCACGTGGACCACGAGGACCGGCTCGAACAGCCGCTGATCCGGGAGGGCGGCGAGTTCCGCGAGGCGACGTGGGACGAGGCGCTGGACCGCGTCGAGTCCGAACTGTTGCGCCTCCGCGAGGAGTACGATCCCGACGCCGTGGGCTTTTTCGCCTCGTCACAGGTGATGAACGAGGAGAACTACCTCCTCCAGAAACTCGCCCGCAAGTACGGGACGAACAACATCGACAACTGTACCCGCCTGTGTCACGCCTCGACCGTCGCCGCGCTCAAGGAGAGCCTCGGCGCCGGGGCGATGACCAACAGCATGGCCGATCTGCGCGACGAGGCCGACGTCTACTGGATCCAGGGCGCCAACCCGGCCGAACAGCACGTCATCGCCTGGAGCCACTACTTCAAGCAGGCGGCCCAGGACGACACGACCGTCATCGTGGTCGATCCCCACCAGAACAAGACGACGGACGCCGCGGACATCCACCTGCAGGCCAAGCCGGGGACCGACATCGAACTCCTCAACGTCGTCCTGAAGACGGTCCTCGAGAACGGCTGGATCGACGAGGAGTTCGTCGAGGAACGCACGAATGGCTTCAGGTCCCTGGAGGTCGCCCTGACGAACTACGACGTCGAGAAGGCGGCCGCCCGCACCGGGCTGGACGTCGAGGAGATCGAGGCCGCCGCCGAGACGTTCGCGAGCCAGGACCACGGCGCCATCTTCACCGGGATGGGGATGAGCCAGCACACCTGCGGGACGGACAACGTCCAGAACCTCATCAACCTCGCCCTGGTGACCGGGAACCTCGGCAAGCCCGGCACCGGCGTCAACCCGCTACGGGGCCAGAACAACGTCCAGGGCACCTGCGACGTCGGGGCGCTCCCGAACGTCCTCCCCGGGTACATCGACGTCGACGACGACGAGGCCAGGGCCGAGGTCGAGGAGGTCTGGGGCTTCGAGATCCCCGACGAACCCGGCCTCACGAACGTCGAGGTCACCTCCAGGGCCGGCGACGAGGTCAAGGGCGCGTACATCGTCGGCGAGAACCCCGTAATGAGCGAGCCCAACTCCGGCGAGGCCGAGCGAAACCTCCAAGAACTGGAGTTCCTCGTCGTGGAGGACATCTTCATGACCGACACCGCGAAACTCGCGGACGTCGTGCTCCCCGCGACCTCCTGGGTCGAGCGCGGCGGCACCGTCACCAACACCGACCGCCGCGTCCAGCGGATGCGCCCGGTGACGGACGTGCCGGGCAACACCCGCCACGACTTCGACATCATCAGCGCGGTCGGGACCCGCCTGTTCGGCGAGGGCTTCGACTTCGACGACCCCGAGGAGGTCTTCGAGGAACTCCGCGAGGTCGCCCCGATCTACCGCGGCATCACCTACGACCGGATCGGCAGCGAGGGCGTCCAGTGGCCCTGCGAGAGCCTGGACGACGAGGGCACGACGTACCTCCACGAGGACGAGTTCCCGACCGAGGACGGCCTCGGGAAGATCCGGGGCGTGCGCCACCAGCCGCCCAGCGAGGAGGAGGACGACGAGTACCTCCTGCGACTCACCACCGGCCGAATCGAGGAACACTACAACACCGGCGAGATGAGCCGCCGCTCGGAGAACCTGATGCGCAAGACCGACGAGAACTTCATCGACATCCACCCCGCGGACGCCGAAGCCAAAGGCATCGAGGACGGCGACATGGTTCGACTCCGCACTCGCCGAGGCGATATCACCGTGCGAGCGCAGGTGACCGAAGCCGCCAAGGAAGGGACGGTCTGGACGACGCCGCACTTCACCGACTCGCCGACCAACCGCGTGACGAACGACGCGATGGACCCGGTCGCGAAGATCCCGGAGTTCAAGGCCGCCGCGGCGACCATCGAGGTCGACGTGGAACCGATCGACTCCGACGCCGAGGGCGCCGAAGGCGACTGAACTGATCGGACGTCACGCTCACCGGGCGACGTCCGGTTCACTCTCGGCGATGAAAGGGCACGAAACGTCGATAGGGATTCCCCGTTCCCCCGAGCGGAGTAGGTGGCAACGACTGACGTCGGGCAGGTTGGGCACCCCTACCGACGGCGGGATCTACGTCGGCCACGCGTTTGACATTTATGTTTAGAAAACGAGACGAGCGATTCGGATTTTACCCACGGCTACGGGCGAGCCGTCCTCATCCGGACACCGGCCCGGGATCCTCACCGTCACTCCGGTCGTACTGCACGAGGGGATGGGATTCGGCCATGCCGGTCGTCATCAACAGCTGGAGGCCCTGGCGGACGCTCAGCCCCGTCTCGTGGAGGTCGGACTCGGGGACGACGACGAGCCGACCGTTGGTGGGGTTCGGGCTCGCGGGGAGGAACACGTTGTAGACCGTCTCGTCGACGATTCGCCCGGCGGCCGCCGGCCCGTCCCCGGTGACAAGCCCGATCGAGTAGACTCCGTTCCGGGGATACTCCACGAAGACGACGCTCTCGAATCGGGACTCCCTGTCCACGATCGAGTTCGCCATCTGCCGGACGCTGCCGTAGACGATCCGGACGAGCGGAACGAAGTTCACCATCCGCCCGGCCTGTCCGAACGCCCGCCTGCCGACGCTGTACTGGGCGGCGTAGCCGACCAGGACGATCAGGACCAGGATGACGGCACCCATGGCGAGCTGGGCGGCCAGCAGGTTGTCGAACGTGTACTGCGCGAAACGCGTCCCCTTCACCAGTGGCGTCAGTAGCCCGAGCGTCCAGTCGATCAGCACACGGAAGACGAACAGCGTCACCGCTAGCGGAGCGATCAGGATCAACCCGGTCAACAAACTGCTCTTGAGGGTGCTACGGGTGTCCATATCGGTGGCCTCGGTCCGGGCTCCGAAAAGGGTCCCGATCGGTGACCCGAGGGGTCACGGGCCGGGGACCCGCTCCGAGACGACGAGACGAAGAGATGAACCAGGACGACCGATCCGGCCACGCCCGACGCGAGGGACGCCGTTCCGAGGGGGGATAGTCAGGCCTCATGAGGCACGGGGCGAGAGGTTCCGCAGGACGCCAGGGAAACGCGGGGCGTCGCCTCCGGTGATCCCCGGAGGATCTATACCGGCCCCGACGTGAAGGACACCCATGCGAAGTTACACGATCGCGCGGATCTGGGACATTCCGATCAGGATCAACGTCTCGCTGGTCGTCTTCCTGCCGGTACTGGCGTGGCTCATCGGGAGCGGCGGGCAGAT
>JBLGCL010000125.1:0-8571 GCA_047617305.1 Natronomonas sp. | reverse complement strand
GAGTGGTGCGTCGACGACGAGTACACGACCGTCGATCCGGGCGAGGAGATCACCGTCGAGATCCGGATGCCGGCCGGGGACAGCGAACTCCGGATCGTCGTCGACGAGGATCTCGAGGTCCGATCGACCGAGCGCGTGGCCGTGGCCTGACCCGCCGGGCGATCGAAGGCCGATCGGTCCCGACCGCTTTTGATCGTTCGGTCCCCTGCCCCGGACGTGCGCGAGTTCGCGTTCGAACTGGCCCTGTGTGCCCACCTCGAGGCCGAGACGGATGCCGTCGTGAGCCGGCAACTCGGCGCCGGCGTCCGGAAGCCGGGGGGTCGGGTCGTCGACACCGTGATCGTCGAGCCGGGGGCCGCCGTCGACGCGCGGGCGGCGATTACGCCCGCGTCGATCCCGATCGCGGCGGCCGAGAGCGACGTCGGCCCCGGTCGGTTCCGTCCGGCGAACCGGGCGCTCGACGGTCCCCCGGAGCGGGTCGACCGGATCGTCGACCGGGCCGTCGAGGTCGGCTTCTTCGAGCGCGAACGCCGGAACGGACGGGACTACGTGCGCCAGGTGGCCCGGTATCCGGACTGGGTCGACCGGATCGTCGGGATCGAGAACAAGCCCGACCTCGGACGGCCGGGTGACCTGGAGACGCAACTCCGAACCGACGCGAGCCTGGCCGTGCTGGACGCAGTCGTCTTGGCGACCGAGAGCTACGTCACCGGCGCCCACCGGAACAGACTCCCCGACCCGGTCGGTATCTGGCGGTTCGATCCCGACTCCGGCGACCGTGAAGTGGTGCGCGAACCGGACCCCCTCGACCCCGAGGGGCCCGGCGTCGAGCTGCTCGATCGCAGCCCCGGTCGGGCCGAGGTGCGAATCGTCTCCCCCGGCGAGAAGGAGCGGGCCCGGACCCGAATCGCCGAACGGGCCTACGGGAAAGGTTGGCGCACCTACCGGTTCCCCGCCTGTGAACGGATCGAGTCCGACGATGCGGCCCGCCCGTACTGCGGGTGGAAGGAACGGGTCGTCGATCCCGCGTCGGAGTGTTCGGAGGCGTGTCCGGGCCACGTGGAGGCGCCGGTCCAGCGGGTCGATCGGGCGTCCGCCAGGGCGGCGCGTCAGCCCTGGAAACCGGACCCGGACGGTCGGGTCCGCCGCCAGTCCGGCCTCGACCGGTTTTCGGGACAAGACACTTGACAGGTGCCGGTGATGCTCGACCACATGCGGCGGGATATCGCGGCGGTCGCGCTCCTCGGGGTCGTTCTCGTATTAGGTGGGACGGGGATGCTGGGTGTCGCGCCCGACTCGTCCGTCGCCGCCGACGCCGAAACGAATCCCGTCTGTGCGGGAACGATCGACCGTCGCCCGGCCGGGGTGACGGTCGTGAGCGTCCAGGGCTACCGGTTCGACGACGGGGGCGGTCACATCGAACCGAGGGTGATCGGCTACGCGCCGGACGGGTCCGTCGCGTGGGTGCACCACACCGCCGACCGGTTCGAGGACGCCGTCTGGAGCTACGACGTGGATCCCCTGGGGAACGGCACCCTGTTCCTGACCGCGGCCGTCAACCGGCCGGCGTGGGACCACGGGCGAACGCTGTTGTACGAACTCGACGTCCGAACCGGGGAGGTCGTCTGGAAGGAACGGCTCCCGCTGTGGGACACTCACGACGCCGACCTGCTCGACGAACACCGGATCCTGATCGCGAACATGCGAAACGCCGACCCCGAGAACGGAACGAACGACGAGGGGCTGGTGATCTACAACCGCACGTCCGGGGAGGACGTCTGGCGGTGGCGCCTGGCCGACCACTACCCGCCGTCCGTCGGCGGGAACTACACCGAGGACTGGTCGCACCTCAACGACGTCGACCGGGTCGAGGAGGGGCTGTACCTCGCGTCGCCGCGCAACTTCGACCAGGTGATCCTGGTCAACCGCACGACCGGCGGGATCGACCTCCGCCTCGGCCGGAACGGCGACCACGCCGTGCTCCAGGAACAGCACAACCCGACGTACCTCGAGAGCGAGGACGGGGATCCGGCGTTCCTGGTCGCCGACAGCCGGAACGACCGGATCGTCGAGTACGAACGGACGGACGACGAGTGGGCCCTGACCTGGCACCTCGGCGGGCCGTCGAGCCTCTCCTTTCCGCGGGACGCCGATCGCCTGCCGAACGGGAACACGCTGATCGCGGACTCGTCGAACCACCGGGTGATCGAGGTGACTCCGGACGGTGAGGTCGTCTGGGAAGTGTTCACGCCCTGGCTGACCTACGATGTGGAACGCGTCCCCTTCGGCGACGAACCCGGCGGGCCGACGATCGCTGACCAGGGGACGTCGGGGCGACAGCGGATCAGCGGGGCAGCCCCGAGGACCGAGGGAACGCTGCAGGCCTGTGACACTCATCTCGCGAATTTCGAGACGAACTGGTCGGACGACGCCGGACAGGGCACCGGACCCGGGGTTTCCGGCGAGGGAACGCCGTCGAGCCGGGACGTACCGGAGGGCGCCACCCAGGACGACGTATTCGGGGTCGAGGGAACGATCCCGGCCGTCGACGACCCCAGGGTCGTGGCGGTGGTCGCATTCGTCGCCGCGACCCTACTCGCTCTCAGTGCGGTCGTCGTCCGTCGGCGGTAGCCGGTACCGCTCGCCGTCGACCGCGATGGGGTCCGCGAAGGCCTCGTCGGCGGGATAGTAGTGTGCTGCGTGGACGATCCTGGTCGTCCCGGCGTTCAGTTCGTCGGCGAGCGCCAGCGCCCCTTCGCGGGTCATGTGTTTCGACCCGTACGTCCGGGGGACGCCGCTCTCGTCGCGATCCCGGCAGGGAAGGCTGGTGTGCTCGCAGACGCTCGCCGGAACGATGCCGTCGGCCAGCAGCAGATCCGCGTCGGCCAACACGTCCCGGGACGCGTCGGGAACGTCGTAACTGGTGTCGCCCGTGAGCGACAGCTTCGCCCCCGTTTCCGGCTCCTCGATCGCGACGCCGTAACACAGCATCGGCGGGTGGTCCACCGGGACGAGCGTCACGTCGAACCCGGCAGCCCGGAACGGTTCCATCGGCGATCGTGGCTTCACGGTGATCGACCCCGAGTCGAGGTAGTCGTACTTGCTCGCGACCGTTTCCGCGACGCTCTCGCCCGTCACGGGATCGGTCTCGTCGGCGCCGTACACCGAGACCGGGTCGTCGTTCCCGCCGCGCGGACCCAGGAGGCGATACGCGTTCCCCAGCCCGTCGAGGTGGTCGAAGTGGACGTGCGTGATCAGCACTTCGTCCGGCAACCCCACGTCGTGCGCCAGAAACTGCGACCGGAAGTCCGGGCTGGCGTCGATCAGCAGGGACTCGTCCGTCCGCTCGTTGCGGACGTGGACCGAGAACCGCGTGCGTTCGACGCCCAACTCGCGGGCCCGATCGCAGGTGTCGCAATCGCACCCCGGCGTCGGCGTTCCCGTCGTGTCGCCCGTCCCCAGGAGCGTGACGTCCATCGCCGGTCACTTTCGCGTCGACGCCCTTCAGTGGTCGTGGTCGTGGCCACCGTTGCCGGCACCGCCGATCTCCCCGCCAGCGATCAGCGCGTCCGGCTCCCCCTCGATCATGTCCATGTTCTTCAGGTTGTCCCGTTCCTCGAAGTCCTCGATCGCGTCGAGCAGGTCCGCCTGCGAGAGGTCGGTCCGATCCTCGATGAGCGCCCCGAGGACGGCCTCCCGGAGCACCATGCGGAGGTCGCTCCCGGTCAGCCCCTCCGTCTCGTCGGCGAGGGCCTCGGGGTCGAAGTCATCGATGTCCATCGCGCGAGTGATCACCCGGAGGATGTCCGCGCGCATCCTCCGATCGGGTTTCGGGAAGCTGACGATCTCGTCGAAGCGCCGCCACGCCGCGGAATCCAGCTGGTCGGGGTGGTTGGTCGCGCCGATCATGAGGACCTCGTCCTGGATGAGCGAGATTTCGTCGATCGACTTCAACAGCGTGTTGACCGCGCGCTTGATCGCGGCGTGCTCGTCCGACCGGCGGGTTTTGGCGACGAAGTCGAACTCGTCCATGAACAGGATACAGGGCGAGAGCCGCTTGGCCACCTCGAACACCTTCTCGACGTTCTTGGCCGTCTCGCCGAGGTACTGGCTCGTGATCATCGACAGTTTCACCTCGACGAACGGCAGGTCGAGTTCGTGGGCGAGTCCACGTGCCACCGAGGTCTTGCCGGTGCCCGGCGGCCCGACGAACAGCAGTTTCCCGATTTCACGCAGGCCGATCTCGGCCAGGTAATCGCGGTGCTCGATCGCCTTGACGATCTTCTGGATCTCGTCCTCCTGGTCGCCCGTCAGCACGAGGTCGTTGAGGGTCATGTCGATCTCCTCGGGCGCGCGGACGTCCACGAGGTCGAGCATCTCCTCTTCCTCCTCGTCGCTGAAGTACTCTTCCAGCAGCGAGTCGATCCAGACCCGGTCGGCCTGTATCGGGCGATTCGTCCGCCTCGCCGCCTCGTAGTCGGCGTCGACCACGTCGTTGTCCTCGAAGTGGGACGCGAGCGCCGGGTTCGACTGGATCCGGTCGTCGTCGATCCGGTCGAGGAGCCACTGTTCCGCCATCCCCGGTTCGTTCAGCGAGATTCGCCCGGAGAACTCGTCGCGCTCGGTGAACATCAGGTCCGAGACGGCGTCCCACGGGCGTTCGATCCCCGTCGCCGCCCGCGCACTCTCGTTCGTGACCGGCAGCGGGCGTTCGATCGACCCGTCGCTCCAGAAGACGCTCCGGTAGCGTGGGGGCAGGTCGTTCTCGTCGAGCGATCGATCCTCGTCGTACACGTGTGCTGTCAGCAGGAACTCGATGACGTCGACGGCCGCGTTACTCATTCCCCACGAACTTGCCACCGGAGGGGTTTAACCCATTCGACCCGACGATCGACCGCCGGCCCGATGCCGACCGGCAGATCGCCGGGCCGTCGCCGGAGTTCCGGTCTCGACGAGGGGGGGACGAAAGAATGGTCGCCCGATCCGACGATAGATCCAACTCGGGCGTCCGTTTCCGTCCCGTTCCCGCCGATCGTCTCGTTCGTCACGTTCCGGGGGAACTCCAGCATCCCGTCGCCGAGGGGCGAGTCGTCCCCCGTGTCGGTCGACCCGCCGGATTGCTTCCACGCCGGCAACGGCACGCGCTTCTCGATCGACGGATCGTAGTCGTTCTTGACGTAGAGCACGAACGGGCTCCCCCACCCGTATCGCTGGAACTGGTAGCGCGTGTAGCCGCCGAGAGCTCCGGCGATGTCCGCCTCGTTGTCGTCGTACTGCTTGTTCGGGGTGTCGGCGAAAGCGACGACGACCGGCGGCAGTCGAGACGGGTCCGCCGACGCGATGGTTTCCGGCGAGGCCCTGCTCGAGACGTTCAACTCCGCCCCGTCACGGGCGAGCCGGTATTCGTTGACCTCGAAGTACCACGCCAGCGGGAGCCGCGCGTACCAGCCGCCGCCGCGATACCCCGGCCAGTCGGCCGCCGACTCGTTTTCGGAGTTGAACGTCGTCCCGTAGAACAGCACGTCGATCCCCCGATTCTCCCTGGCGATCGACCGGACGGTGTCGGTGAGCATCGGC
Organism: Natronomonas sp.; assembly: GCA_047617305.1. Lineage (GTDB taxonomy): Archaea > Halobacteriota > Halobacteria > Halobacteriales > Natrialbaceae > DATFIX01. Next base: position 2,994 of record JBLGCL010000125.1, on the reverse strand, counting down.
TTGAGGTCCGCCGACGAGGACTGGGCGTACTGGACCAGTTCGTTGTTCGGGTCCTGGGGGTGTTGGTAGACGGTTCCGTAGGCGGCGAAGCCGACCTGTGCGCCCAGCAGGAACAGGACGACGACCGCCACGGTGACGCCGACCTCGTCGCCGTCGGCCAGGGATTCGACGCCCCACCGGTAGATCAGCGCGATCCCGACGGCGGCGGGAATGGCGAGGGGTACGACCGCGTGGACCGTCGCCCACGGCGCCTGGATGTCCGTGGCGATGGGGTAGCCGAAGACGCTCGCGACGCCCCAGTACCCCGCGATTGCGACGACGTCCCGGGGCCCCGACCCGGAATACCGGTCGACGACGAACCCGAGAACGGCGAGCAGGGACACGACCAGCGCGCCGGCGCGCATCGTGACGAGGAAGTCCGTCAGGAACGGGACGTAGGCGTTGTCCGGGGACCGGATCCACTGACCGACGAGTTTGTCCACGCTCCCGCGGAGCGCCTCGTCGACCACCGCGACGAACATGTCGGGACGCCCCTGCAGGAGTTGCTCGAGGGACGTCCACAGCCCGAGATACCCGTGGTCGAACATGGCGACGTAGCCGCCGCCCCGCGGCGCGTAGAAGAAGACGATGACGACCAGGAACTCGACGGCCGCGATGACGATGTACGGGAACCAGCGCCAGAGCCCGAGGAGCGTGGTTCTGGCCCGACGTTTGGCGACCGCCAGCGGGGTCGATTCCTGAAGGCGGGCGACGAACAGCCGGTGATCGAACAGGAGGACGAGCCCACCCAGCCAGCAGAGCGGATACAGCAGGGCGTTCTCCTTGGCGGTGAACGACAGCGCGAGGGCGCCCGACCCTAGGAACAGGTACCGCGCCTGTTCCCTGTCGTACGCCCGAACGAAGGCGCCGAACGCGACGAAGGCGAACGCCGCGGTGGGGACGTCGCTCCGGTAGAACCGCGAGTAGTACAGGAGGATCGGCGCGCTCGCGAGCAGGAGCGACAGCGCCGCCACCTCGGCGTCCCGGAGGCGGTCCCGCAACAGGAGGGCGGAGACCGGGAGGAGGGTACCGACGAGCGCAACCGGCAGTCTAGCCGCGAAGTCGCTCGGGCCCAGCAGCGCGAACGACCACCGGGTCACGACGGGGAGGAAGGGCCCGTGGATGATCGGCCGATACTCGAAGGCGCCCGACTCGAGGTACCTGAGCGTCCAGAAGGCCACCCTGGCCTCGTCCTGATGGGCGATCCGACTCCCGAGAAAGAGGAGGCGGGCGCCCAGCGCGACGGCGGCGATCAGGACGACGACACGGGTGGTTCGGTCGCCGGGGAGCCGTTTCAGGGGGGACTCGCGGCCGGCCATACCCCAAGGAGAGACGGTGGGGCGTAAGGACTTTGCGGGTTCGGATCGACGGCGAGGCCGTTCGCCTGCTCCGGTCGATCACGTCCGAAACCGGATAAACTCGGGACGGTACGATTGCCAGTTCAGCGCCATTTTAAGTCCGTGGGTCCGTTTGACGGTGGTATGTCACCGGGTGACCCGGTCATCGTGAGGGCGTACCGAACGCCACAGGGGAAGGAGGACGGCGTCTTCGCGGACGTCCGCAGCGAGGACCTCTCGATCCCGCTGATCGACCACATCCTCGCGGACACCGGTCTCGACGCCGATGCCGTCGACGACCTCATGTGGGGCTGTGCCCAGCAGCGGGGCGAGCAGGGGAACAACCTCGCGCGGGTCATCGCCCTCCTGTCGGACCTGGGCGAGTCGACGCCGGCGGCGACGATCAACCGGTGGTGTGCCTCCTCGATGCAGGCGATCATCAGCGCGGCGGACGCGATCGCCGCCGGCAACCGCGAGGCGATCATCGCGGGCGGCGTCGAGAACATGAGTCGCGTGCCGATGGGCGAGAACACTCACAACGTTCACCCCCGAATGAACGAGGTGTACAACGTCGCCGAACTCCAGATGGGCATGACCGCGGAGAAGGTCGCCGAGGAGTTCGACATCGGCCGCGAGATGCAGGACGAGTACGCCGCCCGGAGCCAGCAGCGCGCCGCCGAGGCGACCGCGTCGGGTCGGTTCGACGACGAGATCGTTCCGATCGAGACCGAGGACGGCCTCGTCGAGGAGGACGAGGGCATCCGACCGGACACCACGGTCGACGCCCTGGAGGGCCTTCCGCCGGTCTTCAAGGCCGAGGGGACGGTCACCGCGGGCAACGCCTCGCAGATCACCGACGGCGCGGCCGCGACGCTCGTGACGAGTCGGGCGTTCGCGGAGGATCACGGCCTCGAGGTCCTGGCCGAAGTGGGCCCGAACAACGTCGCCGGCGTCGACCCGACGATCATGGGAATCGGCCCGGTCCCGGCGACGCGCGGCTTGCTGAAAACGACCGGCCGGGGGATCGACGAGTACGACCTCGTCGAGTTGAACGAGGCGTTCGCCAGCCAGACCGTTTACAGCCGGGACGAACTGGGGATCGACCCGGAGATCTTCAACGTCAACGGCGGCGCCATCGCCATCGGCCACCCGCTGGGGGCGTCGGGTGCTCGACTGCCGGTAACGCTCATCCACGAACTGCGAAAGCGCGGTGGCGGCCTGGGGTTGGCGACGCTCTGTGTCGGGTTCGGACAGGGTGCCGCGATCGAGTTCGAGGTCGAAGGGCAGTAGTGGGCTTGGAGGGGAATCGATGTCCACGGGATCCGGCTGCCCCCGCCCTACCCACCGATCCGAGGGGTTGTCGGCCGAACCCCGGCCGTCGAACGTCCGAACACCCGTTGCTCCCGTCCGTGACGCCGCGGTCCCGGAACTGGCCGTCGGGAATCCGGAAGAGTTGTAACAGGACCGCCGCCGAGCAGGCAGCGTACTTTCTCCGGCTGGCTGTGGGTTCTCCCGGTCGTCGAGGCGACCGGGCCTGCCCGGACTCGGCTCCCGGCCATAACAACCCATACGAGTCCGGAGGCCGCTACTATTGCCGAGAGCCGTAGTCTCTGAGGGC
>JBLGCL010000124.1:0-8734 GCA_047617305.1 Natronomonas sp. | reverse complement strand
CCTGACGAAACCATCGCGGTCGGCCTCCTCGTCGACGCCACCGATCCCGATCACGACGTCGAACAGGCAAACACCTTCACGGTCCACGCCAGGATAGCGGACGGCGCTTCCACTACCACACAAGAAGCCGCCGTATTCGACGGCGGTTCGACGACGGCGCCAAGGCCGACCGATGCTGACGAAATCGCTTCGACGTCAACGAGTGGCACCTCGGGGTCGCCGACATCGAGTCCCGCACCTACTCCCACCCCCTCCACCCGCGGACCAGCGAACCGCACGCCTGCTACGACCGACCGAACCAAAATCGGGGAAATCTCGATCACGCCGTCATCGCCCGAAACGACCGGATCACCGACACCCGAGACCGCGAAATCGTTCGCTGCGGACCGAGACCGTTCCAGTAGCTCCGGAACGATTCTCGAACTTCTCCCGATCGGGCTCCTGATCGCGCTGATCGGCCTCCTCGCCGCAACCCTGCGGCGCCAGCAGGGCTGACGCGTCGTCATATACACTCGGCAACAAGTATTTTGCCGGGGGCCTGCGTAACCACTCAACGGGGAATGGGGTGGCAACGACTCGCACGGGTCGCCATCGAGGCCCTGTTCCTCCTGGGTGCGGTGGCGATCCTCGTCGGGGCGGCGCTCGGCCAGCCGATACTGCTGGGGTTCGTCGAGACCGGCAGCATGGAGCCGACGCTGGCGGCGGGCGACGGGTTCGTCGCCGTCCCGGCCGCGATCGCCGGGCCGGTGGAAACGGGCGACGTCGTGGTGTTCCGGGCCGAGGAGGTCAACGGCGGGGAACTGACCACCCACCGGGTCGTCGAGGAGACCGACCGGGGATACGTGACGAAGGGCGACGCGAACCCCTTCACCGACCAGGACGGCGGCGAGCCGCCGGTCAAGGACGCCCAGGTGGTCGCGGTGGCCCTGCAGGTCGACGGCCAGGTAGTCGTGGTCCCACACCTCGGGACCACCGTCACGACGGTCCGGGACGGCCTCGCGTCGCTCCAGCGCCGACTCGCGATCCTCCTCGGAACGCGGGCGGTGCTGGGCGTGCAGGGCCTCGCCTACCTCATCTTCGGAGCGACGGCCCTCCTCTACGTCGCGGACGTCCTGCTCCACGACGACGACCGGGGGCGCTCGCGAACGCGGTCGCGCGACGACGGGGCCGACCCGCGAATCTGGATAGCGGCCTTCGGACTGGTGCTGGTCCTCGGCGCGACCGCCGCCATGGTCGTCCCCGCGGGGACGCAGGAGTACGGGATCGTCAGCGCGGAGTTCGACTCGGAGGGCACGCGGGTCATCCCGACCGGCGAAACGGAAACGACGCCCTATCCGGTCGGCAACGGCGGCCTCGTCCCGGTCGTCACGTACCTCGAACCCGCGAGCGAGGGCGTCGCCGTCGAGCCAGATCGGCTGCGGCTCGGCCCGAGGGAGACGGCCAACGCGACCGTGGCGCTGACCGCCCCGCCGGAGACCGGGTACTACCGGCGGTTCGTGGTCGAACATCGGTACCTCGCGATCCTTCCCGCGGGCGTCATCGACGACCTGTATCGCCTTCACCCGTGGGCGCCGCTGCTGGCGGTCGACGCCGTCCTCTTCGCCGCCTTCGTCGCCGTCGGCCTCGCGCTCGTCGGGGGCGGCCGCGTTCGCGACCGCTCCAGGAGCCGGGGACGCCCGCTCGCCCGACTCTGGCGACGCCTCCGATTGACTGCCACCCGATCGAACCGACGCCGAACCGGGGAGCCGACCGAACCGGGAGCGACCACGCATGACTCGTCGAAGTAACGGAAACCGGGAGTGTTCGAAGGAATGACGGGCTGGGAAACGCGTCTCCGGGCGATCCTGGCCGACAACCTCGCGATCGTCGTCGTCGCGTTGCTCGCGCTGGCGGCGATCGGCGGCGGACTGGTCGTGACGGCAGAGCCGACTGAAATCACGGACCACCGGACGGTAACCCTCGAACGGGGCACCGGAACGTTCGACCACCGGGCCACCGTCGTCCGGGAGAACCCGGTGTTCCGGAACGGCTCGACCCTCGAGGACCGGTCGGTGTACTTCACCGGGGTGATGCCCGTGCTGAACGGGACGTTCGAGTACACCTACGACTCGGATTACGACGGAACGCTCCGGGCCGAGGTCACGACGCGGCTGGTCATCCGCGCCGTCGGGGACGACGGGTCGACCGAGTACTGGCGACACTCCCGGCGACTCGACGCCACGGAACGGGCCCTCGCGCCGGGGGAGACGGTTCGCTCGACGTACGCGGTGAACGTGTCCGCGGTCGAGCGTCGCGTCGACGAGATCCGGAGCCAGCTCGGCGCGGGGCCCGGTCAGGAGGAGGTGCTCGTCGTCGCCGACGTAACCGTGAACGGGACGCTCGACGGCCGATCCCTCCGGCGACACCGCACCTACGCCCAGCGGATCGAACCGTCAACCGACGTGTATCGCGTCACCTCCGTGACGAGCGGGACCAACCGAACCACCGTTCGGGACCCCGTCACCAGAACGATCTATCCCTACCGCCGCGAGTACCTGGGCTACGCGCTCCTCGCCATCGGCGGCGTCGGGGGACTCGGCCTGCTCCTCGTCGTGGGGGTCGCCGGCGTCGGCGCGATCGATCCGGCCGACCGCGAGCGGCACCGCCTCCGGTTCGCGAGCCAGCGGAGCGAGTACGACGAGTGGGTCACCGTCGCGTCGCTCCCGCCCGAAATCGAGGACCGGCCGCGGATCGAGGTCGAGCGCCTCGAAGGGCTCGTCGACGTCGCGATCGACACCGACGCGAGGGTCCTCGAGCGACCCGACGGCTCGGCGTACCACGTCCTCGGCGACGAGGTGCTCTACGTGTTTACCCCACCGGGCGCTGGAGAACGTGCGGGACGGCTACTCGGCCCCGAGGAGGCTGCGCCAACGCCTGCAGACGACGTCGTCGCCGAGGACGCGATCGACTGGGACGAGGCGCTCGCGCCGGTCCCCGAGGACGGCAACGAAACGGAAGAGGGTGAGGGTCGGACCGACGAGGAAAGCGGGAAGGCGGACGGAGACACGGACGGGGACGGGGACGCGACCAACGAGAACGACGAGAATGAAGGGTCTTCGGCCGTCGAACCGCCGGGCGACGGGGCCGGGGACGACCGTTCGGACGACATCTGGTAGTCGGAAAGTCCGGAACTGGATCGCTCCCGAACCGACGGTCACACAACCCGGGTCGATACGCCACGACCGACGCGAAGGCGGGCAACTGCTGCCCCTCGATCACCCCGACAGGAGGGCGACCGCCAGCACGGCGAATCCGACCCCGGCGGCGTGCCTGAGCGTCATGGGTTCCTCGAGGAAGACCACGCCGATGATCGCCGCGACCACGAAGTACAGCGCCGAGACGGTCGTGACGATCCCCGTCCGGCCGCGGTCGAGGCCGACGTAGAATGCGATCGTGCCGGCCCCGGCGAAGACGCCGGCGAGGATCGCGAAGAGAAGCCCTTCGCGGTCCAGCGTGACAGGGATCGACCCCATCCCGACGTAACCGGCGGCGAGGAGCGCACCCGTCGCGTACGAGACGACCATGGCGAACTCGGGCGAGAGCGAACGGGGGCCACGTTCGCGACGATGGCCCAGACGTCCCGGGTCAGCATCGCGAGCAGCGCCCAGGCGAGCGGAGAAGCGAGCTTCCGGGGATCGAGAATAGCACGCAAGAAAGCGGTTCCGGACCCAGTGAACCCGACGAGTGTGGCCGGCGGTCGGGCCCTGCCCCCCCAGGACGCCTCTCACTTGAAGCGGAACGTCTCGAGGTTCTTCGGCGCGAACGTCCGCATGTTGTAGTTGTGATAGAGCGCCGAGGAGAGGTCCTGCACGGAGGACTCGTCGCCGTGGACGCACAGCACCTTCTCGGGGCGGGGGTTCATCGTCTTCACGAAGTTCTCCAGGCCCTGGCGGTCGGCGTGGCCGGAGAACCCGTCGACGGTCTCGACGTCCATCTCCAGGGTGAGGGTGTTCGACCGGCCCGCGCTATTGTTGCCGTTGATCGGGATTTCGTCCCAACCGTTCTGGATGCGCCGACCCAGCGTCCCCTGGGCCTGGTAGCCGACGAACACGAGCGTCGAGTCCGGGTCGGGCCCGAGGTGCTGGAGCCAGGACATGATCGGGCCGCCGGTGACCATCCCGGAGGTCGAGAGGATGATCGCGGGGTCGCCCTGGGCGACCGCCTCGCGTTCCTCCTCGCCGGCGTCGATGTGGTTGAACTGGTCGGCGAGGAACGGGTTCTCGTCCTCGTGGAAGATGCGATCCCGGAGGTCGTCGCGGAGGTACTCGGGATAGGTCGTGTGGATGGCGGTCGCCTCCCAGATCATCCCGTCGAGGTGGACCGGCATCTCGGGGATGTCGCCCTCGCGCATCGCCTCCTCGAGGACGAGCATGAGTTCCTGCGAGCGGCCGACCGCGAACGACGGGACCAGCACCTTCCCGCCCCGATCGTGGGTGTTGCGGATGACGTGCTTGAGCTTGCGCTCGGAGTCCTCCTGGTCGGTCTGGTAGTCGTTGCGGCCGCCGTAGGTGGATTCCAGCACGAGCGTCTCGACCCGGGGGAAGTCGTTGACCGCGCCGTTGAACAGCCGGGTGTCGTCGTAGTGGATGTCGCCGGAGAAGGCCACGTTGTACAGCCCCTCGCCGATGTGGAAATGCGAGACCGCCGACCCCAGGATGTGGCCGGCGTTGTGGAAGGTGAGCTTCACGTCGGGGGCGATGTCCGTCACGTCGCCGTACTCCAGCGGGATGGTGTGCTTGATCGCCTCCCGGACCATCTCCGAGTCGTACGGCGGCGTGCGCCCTTCCTTGGCCGCGACGTCGAGGTAGTCCAGCGTGAGCAGCCCCATCAGGTCGCGGGTCGGCTCGGTGGTGTAGATCGGGCCGTCGTAGCCGTACTTGAACAGCAGCGGGATGAGCGCCGAGTGGTCGAGGTGGGCGTGGGTCAACACGACCGCGTCCAGCGAGTTCAGCGGCGTCGCCTCCGGCACCTGGAGGTAGGGCACCTCGCCCTCGGCACCGGGCTTGTCGCCACAGTCGATCAGGATGCGGGTCTCGGGCGTCGAGAGGATGAAGCTCGCGCGGCCGACCTCGCGACAGCAGCCGAGGGTGGTGATCCGGACCCACTCCTCGTCCGACATCTCATCGCGGTGGATCTGTCGGCCGACCTTCTCGAGGATCTCGCGCCGCTCCTCGCGCTCCTGCTTCAGGAAGTTCCGGACGTTCGAGACGGTCGAGGACTCGATGGGCGGCGTCCGGACGACCTCGGGCGTCCAGCCGACTTCCTTGGTGATATCCCGGAGGGTCGAGCCGTGGCGGCCGATGACCATGCCCGGCTTCTCGGCCTCGATGACGACCTCACCCGTGTCGGCGTGGAAGTCCAGGTCCGTCACGCCCGCTTCGTCCGGGATCACCTCGAGGATGTCCTCGCGAGCGTCGTCCGGACGCGAGAGGACGCCGGGGTCGGGCCGGACGGTGATGCGCTTGCGGAGCTTGCTCGCCAGCGTCCGGACCAGGTCGCCGTTTCTGGCGAACTTCTTCGGGTCCTGGGTGTACAGCACCAGCTCGGGACCCTCGTACTTGACCTCGGACACCGAGACGTCCGGGGGGAGTTCGTTCCTGATCTCTGCCTTTAGATCGTCGAGTTGCTGGTCTACGGAACTCATAATGGGAAAACGTTGTCGGGTGTTCGCCGTGCGGCCCGCAGGGTTGGTCCCCGTCCCGTCGAGGACTGCCGAGACGGTTCCCCCGTTCGCGTGGCCGCAGGAAACACGGTTCGTGAACGGAAAGTCATGTGATTCTTCGGAAACGATCTCGCCCCATTCCGGGGACGCTGCTGTGCGGGGAAACGGAGGGAAAACCCGCTTAGCGAATCTTACTATCGCGCTGTTATAAAAGTCTTCGCAATATTCAGGCGTTCCCGTCCCCTCAACGCGGATATGCGCTTGACCGCCGAGACGGTGGCCGACCAGCACGCGTGGCTCGCCGACCGCGCGCCGACCGTCGTCGCCCTGATCAACGAGGTCCGGGAGCACCTCGCCGAGGCCTTCGAGGTCCCGGTCGATCCGGTCACCGAAGCCCGGTACCGCGAGGAACTCGACGCCGTGTTCGCCGACGGCGACCTCGCCGTCAACGTCGCCGCCTACGTGGCGATCCTTCGCGAACTGGACGTCGACCAGGACTATCCCGGATTCGTCGTCGACGAACAGCTGGGTCGCGCTCTCGCCGGCACCATCGCCGGCAGTGAACCGCTCCGCACGCTCGGCGAGGCGACCTTCCACTACGCGGACGTGGCGTGTGCGCCGCCGGACGAGGACGCCGACCCAGCGGGCGTCGACGACCTCGACGCCGCCCTCGCCGCCGGGTTCCAGACGCGGCTGCCCGGGTGGGAGTGGACCGGAGGAACGAGTCCGTTCGCCGTGACCGACCGGTGAGCAACGTCGACCGCCTCGGGTGACTCCGATCCGCGCTCAGTTCTGGCGGACCACGTCGTGACCGAGGTTGTCGATCGCGCGCTGGATCCGGTCGGATTGCTGGGACCCGCCCGTCTCGACCATGAACGTGATGTACGCCTCGCCGACGTCCAGGCCCCCCACTGCCCGCTCGTGGGAGACGTCCCGGATGTTCCCGTCGTTCGCGGCGATGACGTTGGCGATGTCCTCTAGGACGCCCGGTCGCTCGTTCACCCGGACCCGGAGCTGGACGAGCTGGTCGTTCGACGCCAGCGCGTGCGAGAGGAGCCGCTGGAGGGTCGTCATGTCGAGGTTGCCGCCGCTGAGGATCGTCACGACCCTTTGGCCGGAGACGTCCAGGTCGTCCGAGAGGACCGCGGCGACCGAGGCGGCGCCGGCGCCCTCGACGAGTTGCTTGGCCCGCTGGAGCAACAGGAGGACGGCGGTGGCGATCTCCTGGTCGGAGACGACCACGACGTCGTCGACGTGTTCCTCGATGAGGTCGAAGGTCAGGTCCGAGACGCCGCCGGTCGCGATGCCGTCGGCGACGGTCTCGACGTCGTCGATGGTAGTCGGGATGCCCTTGTCGAGACTCTCCGGGACGGTCGCCGCCTCCTCCGCCTGAACGCCGACCACGCGGACGTCCGGCGCGATTTCGGCGAGCGCGGCCGACACGCCGCTGATGAGCCCGCCCCCGCCGATCGGGACGACGACCGTGTCCAGGTCGGGCAGGTCCTCGTGGATCTCCAGCCCGATCGTGCCCTGGCCAGCGATGACCAGCGGATCGTCGTACGGCGGGATGAATTCGACGGCGGGGTCCTCCGCGATCTCCGTGGCCCGCGCGAGGGCCGCCTGGAAGTTCCGCCCATGGAGGACGACCTCCGCGCCGTACCCCCGGGTCGCGTCGACCTTGGCCTGGGGCGCCGACGACGGCATCACGATCGTGGCGTCGATGCCGAGTTTCGTGGCGGCGATCGCCACGCCCTGTGCATGGTTGCCGGCGCTAGCCGCGACGATTCGCTCGACGTCGCCGGCCTCGGCGAGGGCCGCGATCTTGTTGTACGCGCCCCGGGTCTTGAACGACCCCGTCCGCTGGAGGTGCTCCATCTTCAGGTGGACGTCCGCGTCGGCGAAGCGACTGAACGACCGGCTGTACTCCAGGGAAGTCCGTTTGACGACCGACGGGTCGTCCTGGCGCTCCCGTGCGCGTTCGACGTCGGCGAGGGTAACGGTCATGGATATCACGTCCCGGGCGTCCCGGAACCGCCCCCGACGCCGGCACACCGTCGCCGGTGGAGCGTCGGAGGCACGTGACGCCCTTTTCCGATACTGGGGTCGGTATCGCGTAAAAGGCACCGAAACGGAGTCACCGTGGCCGATCCGGGGCTGGGCGAACGACGCCGAAACCGTCCGAACCGAGGCGAACGCCGACGCGACGAACCGAAGCGATTTATCCCGTCGCGCCGATCGGCGTACCCGTGCAGGAGGCGACCATCTGCTATCCCGTCGAGGGCGACCGCGTCCTGCTGATCCGCAAGAAGCGCGGGGTCGGCAGCGGGAACTACAACGGCCCCGGCGGGAAACTCGAGGGCGGCGAGACGCCGCGCGAGGGGGCGCGCCGCGAGGTCCGCGAGGAGGTCCGCCTGGAGGTCGAGGACCTGGAAAAGACCGGGGAACTGGAGTTCGTCTTCGGGGACGAGCCCTTCATGCAGGTCCACGTGTTCCGGACCGAGTCGTGGGAAGGGACGCCCCGGGAGACGTCCGAGGCCGATCCCGAGTGGTTCCACCGGGAGGCGCTCCCCTACGACGAGATGTGGGAGGACGATCGCCTCTGGCTACCCCTGGCCCTCGACGGCGAGTCCTTCGTGGGCTACTTTCGGTTCGACGCGGACGGCGACGAGATGCGGGGGGCGTTCGTCGACCGCGACGTCCGTTTCGAGCCGTCGTGACGACGCCAGGAGCCGAGGGTACGGGCGGGGTCAACCCCTCGGCCCTTCGAAGCGTTTAGTACGGCGCTCGCACACTGACCCACCAATGAGCGACGAACAGGAACTCGGAATCACGGAGTCGAAGGAACACAGCACCGGCGAGTGGTACGCCGAGGTCGTCCGGAAGGCCGGCCTGGCGGACTACGCCCCCATGGGCGGGTTCATCGTCACCCGGCCCCGCGGATACGCCCTCTGGGAGGGCCTGAAGGACAACCTGGACGGGTGGTTCAAGGAGACCGGGGTCACGAACGCCTACTTCCCCATGTTCATCCCCGAG
>JBLGCL010000123.1:0-8749 GCA_047617305.1 Natronomonas sp. | reverse complement strand
GACCTTCGCGAGCCAGGTCCCCCAGGGGTTCGGGTCCTCGATCCAGACGCACTCGCACTCCCGGCGGGCCTCGAGGCCGCGCCGCGGGATCGGCCCGGCCGAGCAGTTGTTCAGGTGGATCAGCCCCACGTCGGCGACGGCGGGGAACGCCGCGCGCCAGTCTTCGACGTCGCTCATGGTGGGCGACTCGGCCGGCCGGCACAAAGGCGTACGTACCCCGGCGATCGGGGTGAAGACCGCCCGCCGGCGATCAGAACCGGCCGTCCTCCCGTAGTCTGGCGACGACTTCGCGCACGCGTTGGGCGTCGTCCTTCGGGACGACCAGCACCCGGTCGTCGTAGGCCGCGACCACGAGGTCGTCGACCCCGACGATCGAGACGTGAGTGTCGTCGCTCGCGATCACGTTGTCCCCGGCGTCGATCGCGAGGGCGTCCCCGAGGGCAGCGTTCCCGACGTCGTCGGCCCCGACCAGCCGTTCGAGGGCGTCCCACGACCCGAGGTCGTCCCACTCGAAGGACACGGGGACGACGTAGGCGTCGTCGGTCCGTTCCAGGACGGCGTAATCGACGCTGATCGGATCGACGCCCTCCACGGCGGTGTCGAGGCCCTCGCCGGCCGCGCCTCCATCGGCCGCCGTCGCGATCGCGTCGATGGGCGTCCCCCGGGCCTCACGGAGCAGGGCGTCGGGCGTCCACGCGAAGACCCCGGCGTTCCAGTAGCATCCGGAAGCGACGAGGGCCGCCGCGCGGTCGCGGCCGGGCTTCTCGCGGAAGCGAGCCACCGGGGCGTAGCCGTCGGTGCCGGCATCGTCGTCCGGTTCGATGTACCCGTAGCCGGTGGCCGGACGCGTCGGTTCGACGCCCATCGTGACGAGCCCGCCGGTTTCGCGTGCGACGCGGGCCGCCTCGCGGGCCGGGGTTTCGAAGCCCCCGGCGACGTGGTGGTCGCTCGGAACGTTGAGCAGAACGGGATCCCGGAACCGTTCGCGCAGGCGGGCCGCGGCGTAGGCCAGTGCGGGTCCGGTGTCCTTCGGCGCGGGTTCCACCAGCACGTCGGCGTCCGGCGCGTGCTCGCCGACCCGGTCCGCGTAGCGTTCGCCGGTCAGGACCACCGTCTCGTCCGCGAACGTGACGCGGTCGACGGTCCGGGCCAGCAGCGACCGGTCGCCGCCGAACGAGCAGAACTGCTTCGGCCGGTCCCCGCGACTCGCGGGATACAGTCGCGTGCCGGTCCCCCCGGCGAGCACTACCGCCACCAGTGGGCGATCCATGGCGGACCGTCGGACCGGACGGGACAAAAGGCCGCGGATCGGGGACCTTCCACGACGACGCGCCACGGAGGCGGTCCGGATCGTCGAGGGAACGAACCCCGCCACCCGACCGGCGCCGCACGCCGACCGCGCTCAGGGCCGCAACGTCCCCCGCCGCCACTGCGTGAACTTGACCCCGAATTGTTCGCGCAGGAACCCGGCCAGCATCGGGACGTCCCCCGGGTGGAACAGGGATAACAGTGCCCGTTTCTTGCCCTTGTTGGCCCGGCGGAGCTTCTCCATGTCGAGCGCGTCCAGGTCCGCGAGGAACCGGTCGTAGCGGTCGTTCGGCGCGTAGTACAGCAACTCGGTCATGAGCAGGCGCTGGCGGATGCGCGGGGCGACCTGGTTGTGCCAGAGCTGATCGTAGGTTTCCAGTTCGGCCGCGGAGGTGTCCCGTTCGTCGGGCGTCAGGGCGCCGTCGGCGGTGATCGCGGCCGCCCGGGCGGACTGCATCCCGGCGTGAATGCCCTCGCCCCACATCGGGTCCACGGTGGGGACGGTGTCGCCGATGGCCATGAAGTTGTCCGTGCTCAGGTCGCCGGGCGGCTGGATGTGGGCGGACCCGCGGTGGTGGACGCCATCCCGGCGCGAGGCGTCCGCGAAGCGCGGGTCGTTCTCGAGCCAGTAGTTCAGGTAGTCGTCGATCCCGAACCCGTCCTTGGCGTGCTCTTCGTGGCGGTCGTTCTGGATGAAGCAGACGCCGACCTTGGCGGTGTTCCCGCCGGTGTGGAAGATCCAGGCGTACCCGCCCGGGGCGACGTCGTGGTCCAGCCGGAGCATCATCGCGTCGGTGAGGTCGGCGTAGCCCTCGTGGTCGACGTCGATGCCCTCGAGTTCGTACTCCAACCCGATCGCCTGACGCTCGCGGCGGAGGTCGCTCACGCCGAGTTCCTTCGCCAGGGGTGCGCTCGGCCCGGTCGCATCGATGACGATGTCGGCCCGCACGGTGTCGCGCTCCCCGCCGGGACCGGTGTACTTCACGCCGGCGACCTCGCCGCCCTCCATCACCGGCCCCGTGACGCGCGAGTCGAAGCGGTACTCGGCGCCGTCGTCGCGGCCGTCCTTCACGAGGAACTCCTTGAACGCCTTGAAATCCAGGACGGCGCCGGCCTGGTCGTGTTCGTAGAAGTTCGCCGGCGACTCCAGGACGACGCTGTCGGTGAAGTTCATCACCACCCGGTTCGGGACGTTGAACGTGGCCATCATCGACGGGAAGGTCCCGCCCGTCGACTTGTTGCTCCGTGCGGGGAACGCGTCCTCGGGTTCGGTCTCGAGGACGAGGACGTCGTAGTCCCTGGCCGCGAGGTCGCGCGCACACTGGGCCCCGGCCGGCCCGCCGCCCGCGATAACGACGTCGTACTCGCCAGTCATGGGTTCCCCGTGACGTCGAATCGCTGTCCAGCGTCGCGATCGGTCCGGAACGAGCGAGCGGTTCGTGGCGTCGAACCCGTCCCGCGGGCCCGGCTGCGCCGGTACCCATCGGCGTCGCCTTCGCGTCGAGCCACCCTGGTCATGAGTTTGCCTTAGAATCAAGGGCCCCATAAGTCCAACTGTCAAGGGCCGACGATCCCACGTCGGCTAGTTCGCCGGGCGGACTGGACGGTGAATGGAGCGAAGGCGGTCGGCGTGGCGGTCGTCGACGGGGACCGCTCCCGGTCCCGGACGTCCGCCGGTCAGTCCGTGCCGTCCCCCTGGAGCCTCGCCCGGAGTTCCCCTCGTTCGTCGAGTTCCGCCAGGATGTCGCTCCCGCCGACGAACTCGCCGTCGACGTACGTCTGGGGTATCGTCTCCCACCCGCTGTGATCCTCCAGGGCGGCCCGATACGCCGGGAGGTCCTCGAGGACGTTCACGACGTGGAACTCGTCGCGGTACTGGGTGATCAGGCCGGCCGCTCGCTGGGAGAACCCACAGCGCGGGCGCTCCGGCGTGCCTTTCATGAAGAGGACCACCTCCGAGGATTCGATCGCCTCGTCGACCCGACGTCGGACCGTCTCGGTCGGTTCGTCGCGGTGTTTCGAGGTCATGCCATCGACTCACAGGGACCGAGTGACTTAAGACCTGTTCTCGCCGGCCCCGATCGACCGTACCTCGCGTCCGCCACCTCGATCAGTCCTCGAAGTCCGTCTCGATTTCGCCCGGAGCCCGGGTCGTCACCTTCAGCGCGTGGATGTCGGTCGTCATGTGCTCGTCGACGGCGTCGAAGACCATCTCGTGCTGTTCGACGAGGGGTTTTCCCTCGAACACCGGCGAGACGACCGTGACGGCAAGGTGGTCGTCGTCGTTCGGTCGGGGAGCGGTCACCTCGGCGCTCGCGTCCGGGATGGCGGACTCGATCAGTCGTTCGACGTCCTCCGGTTCCATGCAACATCGAGGGGGCTTCCAGGCGGATAAGCTTACGGCGTGCCCGTCATCCACGACAGGGGACGCGTTCCCCTTCGAGCCCCGGGGTTTTTGCGCTAGCCACGCGACGACACGGCCGTGCGACTGGTCCAGGTCACGATTCCGGCGGGGAAACGCGAGGCGGTGCTGGATACGCTGGACGATCAGGGGATCGATTACGTCCTCACCGACGAGGTGAGCGGCCGGGAGTACACCGCAGTCGCGTACGTCCCGCTGCCGACGAACGCGGTCGAGGACGTGCTCGACACGCTGCGCGACGCGGGGATCGAGCGCGACGCCTACACGGTGGTCCTGAACGCGGAGACGGTCGTTTCCGAGCGGTTCGAGGCGCTCGAGGAGCGCTACGCGGAGGAAAAGGACGAGGATCGCATCGCCCGCGAGGAACTCGAGGCCAGGGCCGAGGAACTCGCACCCTCGGTCCGAACCTACGCGATCATGACGGTCGTGAGCGTCGTCATCGCGACCGCCGGCCTCCTCCTGGACTCCCCGTCCGTCGTCGTTGGGTCGATGGTGATCGCGCCGCTGATCGGGCCGGCGATGGCGACGACCGTCGGGACCGTGCTCGACGATCGCGACCTGTTCCTCCGGGGGCTCAAGTTGCAGGTACTCGGCTTCTCGCTGGCCATCGTCACCGCGGCGCTGTTCGCCCTCTTCGTCCGGTACGTGCACTTGGTGCCGCCGGGAATCGAAATTCTGGCGATCGAGGAGATCGGCGAGCGCGTCACCCCGGACTTCCTCTCGCTGGCGATCGCCCTCGGCGCGGGGGTCGCGGGCGCGCTCAGCCTGCGCTCGGGCGTCTCGGCGTCGCTGGTTGGCGTCATGATCGCGGTCGCGCTCGTCCCCCCGGCGGCGGCCGTCGGGATCGGGATCGCGTGGGGTGCGCCGACGGTGATCGTCGGCTCGGGCGTCCTCGTGCTGGTCAACGCCATCTCGATCAACCTGGCCGCCCTCGCGACGTTCTGGTACGGCGGGTACCGTCCGGAGCGATGGTTCCGCCTCGACGAGGCCCGGACCGCCACCCTCTACCGGGTGCTCGCGCTGGTGCTCAGCCTCCTGGTGCTTTCGGCGTTCCTCGGGAGCGTCACCTACGCCTCCTACCGGAGCGCCGAGGTCGAACAGTCGATCACCGGGGACGTCGAGACCGTCGTCGAGAACAGCGGGGCGACCGTCGTCGGGGTCTCGTTCGTCAACGACGAGAGCCTGCTCGCCCGCCCGTTCGATCCACAGCCGGAACGGGTGATCGTCACGGTCGGCGTCGATCCGGACGCGACCTATCCGGACCTGGCCGCGCGAATCAGACGGCGGGTGACCGACGACGGCGGCCCGACGGTCGAGGTCCGGTTCGTCGAGGTGCAGACGGCCGAGACCGTCGCCGGGGTCGATTCGTCGGTAGAACGCGTTTCCGGTTACTCCTCGAAGGGGAGCTCCGGTTCGTATCCGATCGCCTCAACCGCGGCGTCGAGGACTGCCTCGACGTTGTCGTCCTCCGCCACGCTCATGTAGTGGTCGGCCTCGACGTCGTGCGAGAGGTCGACCTTGTTGCTGACGGTGAGGACCGGCACGTCCGCGAACCGGCTTGCTACCTGGTCCCGCAGTTCCAGCTGGTCCTCGAGAGGATACCCGCAGGTCTCGCTGGCGTCGACCAGCACGAGGACGCAGTCCGCGAGGTGTTCGAGCGCCGAGACGGCCTGTGTCTCGATCTCGTTGCGCTCGTCGGCCGGGCGATCCAGCAGGCCTGGCGTGTCGACGACCTGGTAGCGGACGCGCTCGCGTTCGACGTGGCCGACGCCCAGTCCGGTCGTGGTGAAGGGGTACGAGGCGGTTTCGATCCGCGCGCGGGTGACCGCGTTGACGAACGACGACTTGCCGACGTTGGGATACCCTGCGACGACGATCGCGGGTTCCTCGGGGTCGAGGTCCGGCAGGTCCCGGAGGGCGTTGCGCGCCTCGTTGACCAGTTCGAGGTCGTCCTCGACCTCGCGGACGACGTCCGCCATCCGGGCGAACGCCTGCTTGCGGAGCTTCTGGGCGGTCTCGAAGTCCGTGCGCAGCCGGCCCTGGTACTCCTCGTGGATCTCGCGGGTCTTCCGGCTCGCCCAGCCGATCTCCGAGAGGCTCTGCCGGACGGCGTCGACGCCCTCCTCGGCGTCGGTCTCGCCGGCCACCACCGCGTCCGCGAGTTCGTAGTAGAAGGGGCCGATCGCGTCGAAGTCCGGCCAGGCCGTCACCACGTTCTCCAGGTTGTCCGAGAGGACGTTCGCCGCCGTCATGAGCATCGACTGCTGGCCCTCGGCACCCGGCTTGGACCGGCCGGCGCGGGCAGCCCGCGAGAATGCCGTGTCGATGAGTTCCTCCGACGTGGGCGTCGTCGGCAGGTCCTCGAAAATCATGCCCGAGCGTAGCCGGCCCGGCCATAAAAGCACACGCTTTGCCGCCCGGCGTCGGTCGCGAGAGCCGCCGGTCGGGACGCGGCGGGTTTTTGACGCTCATCCCCGTACGGACGTCCATGACGAACTGGCGCGCGGTCGGGATCGGTTTCGTCGTACAGGTACTCGTGGGGCTGTTCGCGTTCGCCATCCCGGGGATCGGTCACGTCGCGGCGGGCCTGATCGGCGGGTTCGTCGCGGGCTACCTCGCCGGTGGCGGCCTGTTCCGCGGGGGATGGCACGGTCTGCTGGCGGGCGCGCTCGGGGGCATCCTGATCGGGATCCTCCTCGCGATCGTGGTGACGTTCGTGGGATTCGTCCTCGGCCCCCTCGGTCCGGTACTGGGCGGGGCGACGCTCGTCGCGGCCGTGGCTGTCGCGATCATCCAGGCGGTCGACAGCGCGATCGCCGGCGCGATCGGCGGACTGTTCGGCGACTCCGGACGTTCGCGGCGGTATTGAGAACGGGTCCCCACGTCGCTAGTCGGTCGCGCCCCGTCGTTCCGAAAGAAGAGCGTCCTCGAGAGGTCAGCCGAACATCTGGCGCATCATCGGGTGCATCTCCATGAGCTGCTCCTCGGCGATCTCCTCGTAGATCTTGTAGGTGATGCTCACCGCCAGCAGCAGCCCGGTGCCGGAGACGCCGCCGATGGTGCCCAGCATGTTGGCCATGACGGCCAGGAAGCCGACGAGGGCGCCGCCGAGGACGGAGACGTGCGGGATGTACCGCTCCATCACCTTCTCGATGACGCCGACGTTCTGGCGGAACCCGGGGATCTGCATCCCGGAGTCCTGGATCTGCCTGGCGGTCGCCTCCGGGCCCATGTCGGTCGTCTCGACCCAGAAGATGGCGAAGATGGCGCCCCCGACGATCATGATAAACAGGTCGATGGACACCCTGAGGACGATCTGCCAGGGATCCTGGGTGACGCCGCCGGCCCACCACATCCATTGCTGTGGCGCCTGGATCGGCTGGAGGTACCAGAACAGCCCGCCCGTGGGATTGCCGTCGGAGTACGTTCCGAGCCAGGCGGGCATGGAGGCGAGCTGGGAGTTGAGGATCTTGCCGAGGAACTGGACGTTCGCCTGCAGGGCACGAACCAGGATCATGGGCAGGACGCTCGCGTAGATGAGCTTCACCGGGAACCGACCCCGGGCACCCTTCACGCGGGCGTGGCTCAGCGGGATCTCGACGCGAACGCTCTCGGCGTAGACGACGATCGCGAAGATGAAGATCGTCGTCGCGATCGGGAGGAGGCTCACGGGCTCCATCAGGACGTTCATGATCCCCCCGCCGCCGAGGACCGAACCGATCTGCGTCCGGCCCATCGCGATGTCGATCCAGACGAAGATCAGCCCCTTCGTGCTGCTGAAGATCCCGGGGCTGATGATCCCGCCGACCAGCGCCTGGCTGACCCCGGCGATGATGAACAGCCCGATCCCGGAGCCGACGCCCCACTTCGAGACGATCTCGTCCATGTACAGGATGAGGACGCCGCCGACGAAGATCTGGGCGAAGATGAGCCAGTTGACGGCAGTCCCCTGGAGCGTCGTGCCGCCGATCGAGACGGTTCCCGCGGGAAGGAATCCCGAGAACACCATCGGGAGACCGGTCAGGACGATCATCACGAGCACGAGGACCTTCTGGAGGCCCTGGTAGAGCACCTGATCACGGGGGTCGTTCGTGTCCAGCCCGAGCAGGTTCGCCCCGCCGAGCAGCTGGAGCACGATGCTCGCCGTGACGATCGGACCGATGCCCAGGTGGAGCACCGACCCGCTCTGGCCAGCCAGGATCGATCGGAAGCGACCGAAGAAGTCGCCCCCGCCGCCGGTCTGGAGCCCCCAGAGGGTGACGTTCGTCAGGAAGAAATACAGCACCAGCACGCCCGCGGTCCAGGAGACCTTGCGCTTGAACGGGACGTGCCCCTCCGGACGCCGGACCGACGGCATCCGCGTCAGGACCGGTTCAGCAGCCTCCTTCCATGCCATCGTTTACGCCTCGTTGTCGTCCTCGTCCTCGGAAACGTCTTCCGGTTCGGCTGTCTCGGCCCGATCCGAGAGCGTCGCCTCGCCGCCCTGCCCCTCGATGAGCGCGACCGCGCTCGCGGAGAAGGCGTCGGCGACGACCTCGAGCTGGTCACGGACCTGGCCGTTGCCCAGGACCTTCACGACGTCCGCCTCGTGGCCGTCCTCGACGACGTCGCGCGCGTCGATCCGGTACCCGAAGTCGGTCTCCTCGGCGAGGCCGTCGGCCGCCAGCAGGGCCGCGTCCTCGTCGAGGCGTCGGACGCCGACCGTCAGGACCTCCTCCTGAACGTCCTGGGGTCGCTTGAAGCCGTGCTTGCCCAGCGGTTCGTAGTTGTGGAACTCGTGTTTGTCGCGGCCCGCACGGCCTCGGCCCCCGCGGTTGCCGGCGCCGCGCCGGTTCTTGTGGGTGCCGCCGCCGTGCGTTCGCGAGCCGCGCTGTCGCTTTTTCTTGTCGGTCATTATCGCATCGCCTCCAGGAGGTCGTCGATGACCTCGGTGTCGTGTTTCCCGAGTTCGCCCCCGGTCGCGACCGGCTGCTTGATCCCCCTGTGACCGGAGCGGGGCGGGTGCAGCCGGAGCGTCGG
>JBLGCL010000122.1:0-8883 GCA_047617305.1 Natronomonas sp. | reverse complement strand
CCCCTGGCGAGTGCCTGCAAGGTAATGCCCACGAACAGTCCTGCCGTACACCCTGCCGCAGCCAACGAATAGAGGACGCCGAAAGCCACGTATCCCGCGGCGGAACGACGGCGTTCGGGGAGTTTGACGGTCACCGTGGGAAACTTCCACCCCGCGGCCATCACCGCTCCCGTCCCGATGAGGACGAGGCCCACGACGAGTTCGAGGAGCACGATCCTGTCGAGGATACCGTACCGATACAGCTGATCCTGTGCGAGCACGAACAGGCCGGCGAACGCGCCAAAGACCGCGAAGAACCCGAGGCTGACGAGCACTCCGACCACGCCGGCACGGACGAGCCGTTCCGGGACCCAGTCCGAACGGATCCGGAGGTGGCCGTCCCGTCGCTCGGTGGCCTCTCCTCCGTCGCTTGCCGCACTCTGGCCGAGGTAGTATGACACGTAGCCCGGCAGGAGCGGAAAGGCACACGGCGAAAAGAACGCCGCGACCCCCAGGCCGAACGCGTACGACAGCAAGGAATATGCGACGCTCATGGCAGATCTACCTTCTCGAGGGCAGACTCGATGTCCGAGACGTAGTCACCGCTGCTTCCTCGGTGTCTCGTGGTTTCCGACCCATCGACGCCTATCACAGTCAGAGGATCGGCTCCCGACGGGTAGGTCGTCCGCTCGGCCGTAGAGGGTGGCGGCTCCGTCGTCGTTTCCGTCGGCCCAGGGGACCTCGTTTCCGTCGAGCCTACCGGCGGGCGTGTCGATTCGATCGACGTTGTACGCTGTTCGGTGGTGGAACCCAAGGGGGCACCCGTCGTGGAGGGCGACGATTCCCCAAAACAGCCGGGAATCGTACTGGGGCGGGGGATGTCACTGAACGCGGGGACCATCCGTCGGGTCGGGCGAAACCCCATACCTCACAAAATGCCCGCGAATTGCAAAAAACCAGGTCCCTGTTGTGCCTGGGGCAAGAGACCGGACCGATCGAAAAGCCGGGTCCCGTACCGCGCTTCGTCGGTCGCGAAACGGTCCTCGGGAGGCTACTCGACGTCGACCCGATCCCCGATCTCGACGATTTCGAGCCGTTCGGGGTACTCGAAACTCCTGACGTGGTGGTACAGCGCGGCGGGATCCGCCGTCAGCCCCTTCCAGACGTCCCAGTGACTCGGGAGCAGGCGGTCCAGGCGGAGCGCCGACGCGACCGCCACGACGTCGTTCTCGTCGTTGTACCAGCGCGTCCGTTTCGCCTCGCGGGTTTCCTTGTCCGGGATCATGCCGACCGATCCGAACGCGAGGACGCCGAGATCGAGGTCGTACTCCCGGCCGATTCGCTCGAACGCGTCGGCCGGTTTCGTGTCCCCGCCGTGGAAGATCGTCCCCGCCTCGTGTTCGAGCACGTAGCTGACCGGTTCCGTCGCGTCGGGATCGTGTGCCGCCTCGACGTGCAGATCGAAGGCCCCGATCTCGAGGCTGTCGCCTGGTTCGACGGTCCGGAACGCCGACGGATCGACGTCGTATTCCTCCGGCCACCGCTCCTCCTCCCGGGCGACGGCCACGCTATCGGCGGGACCGACGAACGAGGCGCCGGTGTTCGCGACGATCGGGGCCTGGCTCGGCCCGTGGACGTGATCGGTGTGCTCGTGCGTCGCCAGCACCGCGTCGGCCGCGACGACGTCCTCCGGGTCGAACGGCACCGGGATCATCCGGATCGTGCGGGGCGGATCGCCGGTCCCGAGATACGGATCGACGAAGATCGTGGTTCCGTCGGGTCCTTTCACGACGAGTCCGTTACAGCCCAGGTACCACAGCGCGACGCCATTCGGGTCGGCGTCGGCGACGGCTCGGGGGAGCCAGTCGCCCCAGTCGCTGGTCGGCATGCGTGGACAGTGGACGATCCGCCCCAAAAGGATTCCTGCTCGCGTTCGCCGGGTCCGGAAACGCCTAAATGCCGGGCGACCCACCTGCCTGACGATGATCGAACTCGCGGTCGTGGATTCGTTACCGAACCTCGGGTTGGCACTGACGATTCTCGTTACAGCCGTCCTCCTGGGCTCACTGGCTGCCGTGTGGTATCTCGACCGGCCCGCCGGTCGCCTGGGCGAATTGCTCAGGCGGCGGTTCGTGATGGGCGTTCCCTGGGGGACCCTGGTCGTCGTCGCGTTCGTGCTGGCGATGTACCTGTTCGTGCAGGGGGGCCTCGACCGCTGGTTCAACCCGATGACGATCCCGTTTCGCTCTTGGTCGTTCTTCTATCCGCTCGGGATCGTGACGGCGCCGTTCTCGCACCGAGGTCCCGGACACCTTCTCGGAAACCTCTTCGGAACGATCGTGCTCGCCCCGATCGCCGAGTACGCCTGGGGCCATTTCCCGCAAGCGGATGGGACAGAAACCTTCCGGTCGTGGCGTCACAATCCGTGGATCCGGGCGCTCGTGATCTTTCCGGCCGCGGTGCTCGGCGTCGGCCTGGCGACGGGCCTGTTTTCCCTGGGCCCGATCATCGGCTTTTCGGGCGTCGTCTTTGCGTTCGCGGGCTTCGCGATCGTCCGCTATCCACTGACCACCATCGTGGCGGTAGTGGCGGGCCCCAGGACGCTGTCACTGATCTATGGCGCGCTGAACAACCCGAAGATGGAGGTAACGCCGCAGCCGCGGCCACCGAGCGCCCCGTGGTGGGCCGAGATCGCGATCCAGGGCCACGCGATCGGTCTCCTGATCGGCGTCCTGCTGGGGATCGGGCTGCTGTGGCGACGCGGTCATCGTCCCGACGCCTGGCGGGTCTGGCTCGCGGTCCTCTTCTTTGCCGCGGAGGAAGCGCTGTGGGCCGTGTACTGGTTCCGGGGGAACGAGACCTTCGTGCTCTATCGCGGGCCTGGCGTCGCCCTGATCGCGATCCTCGCCATCGTGGTCACCCTCGCCGTGACGACGAGCGACCGGGAGATCATCGGGACGGTCTCGAGTCGGCAGGTCTGGATGAGCGTCCTGCTGTTGAGCGCCTCCGCACTGGCGGGCCCGGCGATCGCCACGAACCTCCTGACCATCGGGGACGCGTCCCCGCCGGACGCGAGCGTCCAGGCCGGGGACTACACCGTCTACTACGCGGAGAACGTCGAGAACCGGATGGTCTCTGTCGTCGACATCGACGCGCTCGGGGAGACGACGGCGGTGAAAACCAGCGGCGTCATTGTCGTGAGCGAACGCCGCCACATCTGGACCCAGCAGGTGTCGAAGGGCCGACTGGCGTTCTCGGGGCGCGCCGGGGTCACCGTCGGGGGCGTCGGCTGGCGGGAGCGGGTCGTTGCAATCCGTCGAGGCTGGTCGGCCGTCGGCGGTGGGACCGCTTACATGGTGTGGCTCTTTCCGCCGGACGGGGACCGCCGCCTCGCGTTCGTTTCGAACCCGGTGACGGCCGAACCGGTGATCGGTGGCCGAAACGTCTCGGTCGTTCCGTCGGGGGGAGCCTTCTCCATCGTGGTGACGCGAAACAACTCGACGCTCGGGATCGAGCGGATCGGGGTGCTGAACGAAACGGATAGCGTTCACAACGCGTCGGCGGCGACCAGCGTCGGCGGGCTGGACCTGCTCCGAGTCGAAAACAGGATCTATGCGATTCGGAACGGCACCGTCGTGCGGGTCGCGAAGAAGGAGTCGTACAACTAGTTCCACTCGATCCGGTACGCCTCGGCGGCGAGTTCCCTGGACGCGTCCCGATGGAAAGCGAACCGGTGGGGAAGGTCGAAGGACACCTCGAACGCGTGGGTGACGGTTCCGCCATGGTCGGCGGCGAAGGACTCGACGAACGCCTCGCTGCCGGCGTTGTGAATCGAGTACGAAACGGCCGCGATTTCGGCGGTGGTTTCCAGAAACCGTCGATCGGCGTGTTCCTGTCCGTTCTGGGCCCCGAACGGGGGGTTCATGACGACGGTGACGTCCGTGACACGGAGCGGGGCTCGAATGGCGTCGCCACGGATCCACGCCACGGAGTTCGGGGGATCGATCCGCCGCTCGTTCGCCCGGGCCCGGGTCAGTGCGGCCGAATCGACGTCGACGCCGATTATCGGGCTCGCGCCACGAAGCGCGGCGGCCAACGCGAGGGTACCGGTTCCGGTGCCGAGGTCGACGACGGTCCGTCCGCCGACGTCACCCTGGAGATCCGCGAAGTGAACGAGATGCGCGGCGACCGCCGTCGGGGTCGCGTACTGCTCGAGGGCCGGGTCGGGCTCCTCGAACTCGGCGACAGGTCCCAGTTTCCTGGCCAGGTCCCGCTTTGACTCCATGGAAGACAAGACGAATTCGACCGTTAGATGTCCGTCGGTTTCGTGGTCGGCAGCCATCGATCTCGGGTTCGGGCACGACGCCCTCAGCTGTCGAGCCGACGACGGCGAAGCCACGTGGGGGGTCCGGAACAGGGGCGGACGCCAAGTACAACATTGATGGGGATTCCCAACGCACCCACGGGTATGGAGGAATGTCCACGCTGTGGCGCCCGACTCGACTCGTACTCCCTCTTCGGGCGAACGGCCTGGTACTGTGAGGATTGTGGGTACGCCGACGTCCCGGTCGACCACCAGCGGGAGTCGGGCCCGCGCGAGTCCTGGCAAGACGCCCTCAACCGGTTTTACGACGAGCACCGCCAGGAAGAGTAACCGACGAACGAGTACATCGACGAGTTGGAAAAGAACGGACGAAGGACCCGAGAAGTGGTTGGTTGGGGGACGGCCGTTACTCGTCGGGCGTCGCGGTTTCGACTTCCTCTTCCTCGTCGGTCGTGTCCCGGCCCCTGTCTGATTGTTCCTCCTCGTCCGAGCGCGCCGCTACCAGCGCACCGCGACCGACGCTGTAGAGCGGTTCCTGCGCGATGTTCACGCCGCTGATGGAGAACGGGATGTCGGCGTCCTCGAGGTGGTCGCGGAACAGGTCCAGGAAGCCCGGCGGCATCGCCGTCCCGCCGGTGACGACCACGGGGACGTCGAGCCCTTCCTCGACGTCCTCCTCGTCGACCTCCTCGACGACGCGCTCGATGACGTAGTCCAGGAGGTTCTCGTAGTAGATAGAGAGCGCACCCTCGACGCCGCCGACGTCGGTCGTGAAGTCGAGTTCGAAGTCCTCCTCCTTGATCGAAGTGACCTTGTCGACGGGCGTACCGGTGGCCTGGGCGGCCTGCTGGTCGACCCAGTCGCCCCCCCGCGCGACGGAGAACTTCATGACCGGGACGGCGTAGTAGGCCAGGCAGACGTTCGTCATGCCCGCTCCGAAGCTGACGCCGAGGCCGGTGAAGTTCTCGTCGGCGAGTTCCGAGTAAATGACCGACATCCCTTCGTTGATCGGTTCGGCGTCGTAGCCCATGTCGGAGAGGAACGACTCGATGGTCTTCTGGTGGTACAGCGTCGAGAGGTCGGAGTCGATCGGGTCGGCGGGCGTCGAGAAGTACAGCTTCTCGTTCGGTCGGTCGGGTTCGCCGACGACCTGCTCGATGATCAGCTTGATCATGGGAATCGCCGACTTCTCGTCCGACGAGAGGATGCCGTGTTGCATCGGACGACGTGTTTCTTTATTGAAAATATTCGCGAAGTTGAGCGCGTCGTCCCCGACGACGTACACCTTGTCGTCCTTTCGGATGTGGAGCACTTCGCTCCGGGACAGCATCTGCTCGGCCATGTCCGAATACTCGATTTCGACGAAGGAGTTGCGTTGCTGCACGAACACCGTGTCGTTTCCATCCTGTCGTGCGGACAGGATGTTCATAGTACCGACGTCTAGGCCTTTGGCCATACCCAAACCAACCTAACCACCGATCATAAAAGTATGTGAAATATATACGATAAGATTTTGTTGCATCAATAAACCCGTCGTACCCCTCCCGCCGACTCGTCCTGCTCCGCCCTTCCCGAGGCGAAACCGTCCGACGATCTACGGCGAACGAAGGCCGAGCCGTCCCCGTCCTCGGGGCGTGAAAGATCCCCCGGACAGCGACCGAGCGGCGGTCCCAGAACCCTCCTGGCACCGGGTCCGTTCACAGTCGTTCCCTGGAACGGTTACGCGACGAACGGACCGGACGGAGTGAACGGTGCCGGAGGCGACTTCAAAAGCGATCGAGGAGGTTGCCGAGGAAGCCACCCGAGCAATCCTGCGTTTCGCCTTCTTGCCGTTTCTGTGCCTTCAGTTCGTTCAGTTTCTGCGTCTGGTCGTCGACGGTGGACTGGGAGGTCGCCCTGTTCTCCTGGCCCCCTTTGAGCCCCTGGAGCCCGGCGACCTGCTCGTCGACGCTCGACGACCGGGTCTTCTCCGGTTCGATGTCGAGGCCGGACGTATCGAGGTCGGTGTCCTGTTCGAACGAGAGGCTACGTCCCTCGTGTTTTTCCACGCCACCCCAGGTGATCTCGACCTCGGCCATCGCCTCGTCGATGTCCCGCCGAATCTCGTCTTCCGTGTAGGACTCCTCCGCGGTCTGCTCCTCCTCCTCCTCCATCGGTTCGATCTCGCTCGGTTCCGGCATCCGCGCGCGCTCGATCTGGTCGGCGACCAGGGCCGCACCCGTCGACCCGACCACGAGAGCCAGCCCGAGCGCGTACAACGCCAAGACGAGGACCGTTTCCCCGGCGCCGTAGCCCTGCCAGTCGCTCCAGTACGCCTCCCGAAAGAGGATCACCGAGAGGACGATGAGGACGTCCCCGCCCGCGGTGGCGTAGACTGCCCGCCGGTCGATAGGGAGCAACACCACGACGGCGGTCGTGGCGACCGGGATCGCCAGCATGCCCATTCCGTATGCCCACTCAGCCGGTCGATAGAACGCGGGCGTGTCCGGCGGTCCCGCCGTGAGCGCGTACAGGTAGATCGCCATGGCTCCCAGGGCGAGGACGACCCCGGCGAAGAACAGCCCGAACCCCAGGTAGACGTCGGTTTTGGCGTCCGGTTCACCGATGAAGGACCGATACCATTCGAAGAGACGGTTGTCCGGTAGTTCTTCCTCGGCCATTGGTGCCGAGTATACCCCCCAGGGCAATGATTGTTTGGTAACGCGTATTGTTACTGAAATATAGGGGTGCGCAACTCATTCCCGGCGAGCCGAATCGGCCGCTTTCGCGACCTGAAGCAACTCGTCGTGGATCCGTCCGTTCGACGCCACGAGGCCCCGCGAATCGTGTCGCCAGGGATCGCCGGCGATGTCGGTCACCCTTCCACCGGCGCTCCGAACGAGGAGAACCCCGGCGATCGAATCCCAGGGATTGGGGTTCACGTTGGTGACGACACCGTCGAGCGCGCCGTCAGCCACCATCGCCAGCGAGGCCTGGGCACACCCCACCCGACGGAGGTCGGCGAACCGTTCGACGATCTCCGTCGCGATCGTCCCGTATTCCTCCCGGCGATCGTACCCCCACCAGATCGTTGGGGAGACGGCACTCAGTTCGGGATCCCGCCGGTCGCTCACCGCCACCGGTTCCCCGTTCCGCGTGACGTCGTTCCGACCGGCCACGTAGGTGTCTCCCAGCGCGGGAAGGGCCGTGGCGGCCGCGACCGGCTCCCCGTCGATGACGGCGGCGACGCTGGTCCCCCACTCCCGAATGCCCCTGACGTAGTTGTTCGTCCCGTCGATCGGATCGATCACCCAGGCCGGGCCCGTTTCGGGAACCCGTTTCAGTGCGTCGTTCTCCTCCCCGACGATCGCGACGTCCGGGTACTCGTCCTCGATTACCGCCACGACGGTCGACTGAGCGTCCCGGTCGGCCTGCGTGACGACGTCCGTTTTGCCGTCCTTCGTCAGGACGTCGATGTCCTCCCGGAACGACTCTAACGCCACCGCGCCCCCGGAGACGGCGGCCTCCCGTGCGAGATCGCGACGTCGGTCGGCGTCCATACTCGTAACCGATGCTCCCAGCGGCAAAGTCACGTCGATTCTCGGCCTTCGCCGGGGTGGCAGGCGGATCGCCCACGGACGTCGGTCTGGTGCGGGAACGATTTCGAGACCTGCTCGGACGTGGACGCGTTCGAGACGTGCAGGCGAAAGTGGGCCCTCGAAACGCAAACGTGTCGGGACATCGTGCCGTCGACTACCGGGGGATCGGACGTTGCAGGGCGCGTCAGTGAACGTGTACCGACAGAACAGGCGTCTCAGTCGCTGGCCACGCGTTCGTTCGTGGCCCCGAATTCGGGCGCACGGTCCGTTTCTTCGTACAAACTGCCCACGAGCCATCGTTTGGTTTCGATCGTAGTCAATCCGTCTCGATCCAGCGTTGCGGTCGCGCGGGGTGTCGGGTGCTCCATTCGTTTTTTACCTCGGTCGGTGACTGCTTCGGTCACCCGTGTTACGTGTTGACACGAGCTTCGTGGTAGCGTTTTCCAAACACGGATAAAAAAGTATCGAACCACGGATAACCATCACGATCGTTGTCCGGGTTCCTGTCGCGACGACACCCGTTACGGTAATGTGAACGGCCGGCCTCGGCCGATACGTTCGACAGGGGTGCCGAGGGACCGCCGCGACCCGACGTCACCGCCACGGCCCGCCGGTTTCGAGTCGACCCGGATTGTTCCCGCGAGGAGTTTATTGCCGTGGCGAAAGTGTATGCCCGCGAAGTAGTCGACCGGCACGACCTCTCCGTGTCGGTGAGCGATCTGGAATGGACGGTGAGCGAGCACGCCAAACGACACGCCGGCGCCGTGAAACATCGCGCCGGAAATCCACAGTCGGTCGTCCTCACCTGGGCGCAGTTCGCCGAGCGTGGCTGGTCGGCCGCGGCGGCCACGATTCGTCACGAGCTGATTCACGCCCACCTGCTCAACGAGACCGGCGATCCGAGTCACGGCGACCGGTTTCGCGAACTCGCCCGTCGGCTCGACACGAACGTTCGCTGCGAGCTGTTCGCGAGACCCGACTGGTGGGTCGTCTGCGAAGGGT
>JBLGCL010000121.1:0-8884 GCA_047617305.1 Natronomonas sp. | reverse complement strand
ACTCGAGCAGGGTGGACTCGGCCACCCCACGTCGAACGTTGGGTTTTGGGCGCGTTAAACTCCACGGAATCGGCAAGCTGTCGGGCGTTTGTATCGAGTTGACGGCCCACAATTCGAGCGTCGTTGATCCCTTGGCGAGCGCCCGACAGGGCCCGAAGGGTCCCTGCCCCGTGGCCTGAATCGTCGGACGGATGTATCGGGCCTCCGGAGTGGGGCCCATGGCGGAACAGCGAACCCACAAGCGAACCTCGGAACGGTACGTCGGTCGGGCGGTCACTATCGAGGACGGCCGAGCCGTCGTCGAACTCGAAACCACCGACGAAATGGCCGTCGACGAGCACGACCTCGTTCACGGCGGTTTCGTCTTCGGGGCGGCCGACTACGCGGCGATGCTCGCCGTGAACGAACCGACGGTCGTCCTGGTCGGGGCCGAGACCTCGTTCACCGCGCCGACGGCCGTCGGCGACACGGTTCGGGCGACGGCGACGGTCGACGGGGCGGCCGACGGGATCGTCGTCGAATGCGAGGTCGAGCGCCTGGAAACCGGCGACCGGGTCATGGTCGGCACCTTCGAGTGCGCCGTCCCGTCGGACCACCTCCTCGCCTGAACGGCGGCCCGAGCGTGATCGAAGGGGTCCCAATCCCGTCGGTCCCGGCCGTTTTCCCCGGTTCCTCACCATCGGCTACGCCGGGGCTATAAGGGCCCCAGCCGCGAGCGTTCCGGTGTGGGTATCGAAACGAAACGGAGTCGTCGTGGTATCCTCGCCGTCGTCTCGACGGGCAACTTCGCCCAGCTCGGGACGCGACTGCTGCTCGGGGCCCTCGTGCCCCTTATCCTCGCGGACTTCCCGGGGGCGACCAGGTCGAACGTCGGTCTCGCGCTGAGCGGGCTGTGGGGCATCTACGCCCTCCTGCAGTTCCCGAGCGGGGTCCTCGCGGATCGGGTCGGCGAGCACCGCCTCCTCGCGCTCGGGCTGGCGGGAACGGTCGTCGGCGCGGTGCTCGTCGCGCTGGCCCCTTCGCTGTGGCTGTTCGCCGTCTTCGTCCTCCTGCTCGGGGCCGGCGCAGGCCTGTACTTCTCGCCGGCCTCGTCGCTACTCTCGCGGCTGTTCGAGGAGCAGGGCGGGCCCCTGGGGACCCTCACGGCCGTCGGGGCGCTCGGCGGGATGATTTACCCTGCTGTCGGCGGGTTCGTCGGCCAGCAGTACAGCTGGCGGGTCGCCTTTCTGCTCTCGACCGCCGTCACGGTCGCGGTCCTGGCCGGGACGCTCCTGTACCTCCCGTCCGTGACCCCGGCGAACCCGGAGCGCCGCCTCGCCGCCGCGATCGACCTGGACGCGATCGGGGAACTCTTCGGCCGTCCCAGCGTGGCGTATACGACCCTCATCGCGGTCCTCGTCGGATTTACCTTCCAGGCGTTCTCGTCGTTTTTCACCACGTTCCTCGACCAGTACCGCGGCATCGACCCCGAAATCGCGGGCCTCCTGTTCGCGGTGGTTTTCGGCCTGTCCACGGTCGCCCAGCCGATCGCCGGCCGCCTGTCGGACCGGTACTCGCGCGACGCGGCGATCGCCGGCAGCGTGACGCTGGCCGGAACCGGGTTTGCGGTACTGCTGGTCGTTCCCGGGGTCCCGGGGGTCGTCGTCGGCTCCGTCGTCCTCGGAACCGGCATCTCCTGGCCCGGCTCCGTGCAGGCCCGGTTCATGGATCAGTTCGCCGACGAGGAGCGCGGGTTCGGGTTCGGGTTCGTGCGGACCGTCTACATGTTCCTCGCGGCCTCGGGCAGCGTGGTCGTCGGGACCCTGGCCGACGTCGGCGGGTGGGTGCTCGGGTACGGCGCCGTGATCGCCGTCCTCGGGCTCTGCCTGCTCGCCCTCGGCGTCAACAAGGCGTTCTCGCTGGAGTTGTGACCGACGTTAGGTCGACGGCACGTCCCGCGATCCGGAATTCTGTCGGTAGTGGGGCGGGATCGAGACGGCGATCGCTCACAGGCGGTACACGATCCGCTCGGCGACGTCGAGCCCGTTCCGCATCGCGGCGTGCAAGCGGGCTTCGCCGGCAACCCAGTCCCCGATCGGGTACAGGTCGTGGTCCCAGGCGCGCTGAACGGGGCCCTGGGCGACGGCCTCGTCGGCCAGGGCGAACCGCCACCGCCCGTAGTCCGACCAGTCCGGGTGGGCCAGGCGGTCGTCGTCCATTATTTCGGCGGCGTGACTCGCGAGGGCGTCGGCGTTGGCGTCGGGCGGGTCGTCGTAGTGCTCCACCGACCACTCCGGGCTGGGTTGCACGATCAGGACGCACTCGCCCGCCGGAACGTGGTCGGGTTTACGTTCTTCGCGGGCGATCCACCCGATCTCGTGTTCCTTGTCGGTGTTGACGAGGGCGTAGTAGGGGCGATCGATCTCGAACGGGAAGTGAAGTGCGGCCGACCAGAGCGTGCGGTACGTCACGTCTTCCAGGGCCACGATCAGGAACTCGCGGACGTCCGCGTCCCAGTCCGCGGTCCGGAGCAACCGGGCCGTCTCGGTGGCGGGCGGGTTCACCACGAGTCGGTCGAACGGGCCCCATTCGCCGCCTTCAGCGTCGTTGACGAGCCAGGTTTCGGCGTCCGGATCGCGGATGAGACGAGCGACCTCCGTTCCGAGTTCGATCGCTGCATCGGTCGGGTCGAGCAATCGGCGACCGAGTTCCGAAAGCCCGGTCCGATAGGTCCACTTGTGCTCGTCGGGTTCCCGTCCCTTCGACACGGTCCCGGACTCGTCGAAGACGTAGATCGGTTCGGGCACGTCCACGAGGCCCTCGGCGTCGATCTCCTCGGTGAGCAACTCGTTCACGCGATCGTCGTCCGAGGTCACGTAGTTCGCGCCGTAGTCGTAGACCACGCCGTCGCGCGTGGCCGTGACCGCACGGCCGGAAACGGTGTCGGACCGTTCGAGCACCGTGAGGTCGGCGTCGGGGAGCGTCCGATCGAGGAGGTAGGTCGCTGCTGCGCCGGCCACGCCTGCCCCGACGATCCCGATGTCCGTCATCCTGGGCTCGCTATGGACCGCACCCTGAAAACGACCCGCATTTCGCCGATCGCGTCGGAATCGGTCGGGGATGCGGTTCATCGGGGACGGCGGCAATCCGCCTCACAGAACGAACTGGCCGAGTAACGACCAGACGGTAATCGCGAGGACGAACAGCGTCAGACCGAGAAAAAGCCGATCGTCGTTTCGCCTGACGAATTCGCCGCCATCGCGAACGAACCAGTCCCGAAGCATGAACCACAACAAGAGCAGACTGGCGAGCAGGAAGGGCCACGCGTCCCCGAAGCCCTCGGTTACGACGTCGAACAGGGCGAGCGCGGCGAGTGAAAGGCCGACGAACAGCCACGCGACGAAGAGGGCGGTGGGCCGATCCGTTCCGAATTCGGGCCGTCCGCTGCCGTGTGATGACGTCGTCATTGCACCCTCTTGTCACGACTCGGTGGCCAAAAACGTTCGTCCGTCCTCCGAGGGACGTCGACCCGATAACCGTTGAATCGGGTGAATTGGACCGAATCCCGAGAATCGAAGCGGTTTCGACGACGCCTACAGTTCGCCCTCCCGCCCACGCCGTCGAACCTCGCGGGCCCGCTCGCGAATCGCCGCCAGTTCGTCCTCGTCCTTGTCGTCGAGGTGACTGTAGACCAGGGCCATCCGACCGTTCGGTCGGAGTCGGTCCTCGTTTCGGTCGAGGAAGTCCCAGTACAGTGCGTTGAACGGACAGGCGTCGTCGCCGGTCGTCTCCCGGT
The DNA here is from genome assembly GCA_047617305.1 of Natronomonas sp. Classification (GTDB taxonomy): domain Archaea; phylum Halobacteriota; class Halobacteria; order Halobacteriales; family Natrialbaceae; genus DATFIX01. Next base: position 5,109 of record JBLGCL010000121.1, on the reverse strand, counting down.
GGTCGTAGCGGCAGTCGCCACAGAAGTCGCTCATCCGGTCGACGTAGTTAGCGGAGGCGGCGTAGGGTTTCGAGGCGAAGACGCCGGCACCGAACGACCCCATCTCGATCACGTTCGGCGTCGTCACCCAGTGGAAGGCGTCGACGAAGCCGGCGTGGAACCACTCGTTCAATTGCGCCGGGTCGACGCCGTACAGGAGCGCGAAGTTGGAGAGCACCATCAGCCGCTCGATGTGGTGGGCGTAGCCGCGTCGACGGACCCCTTCGACGGCGTCGTGAAGACAGCGCATCCCGGTGTCCCCGGTCCAGTACGCGTCGGGGAGGTCGCGGTCGGCCCCGAGCTGGTTTGCCGACGCCAGGTCGGGCATGGTCCGCCGGTAGACGTGGCGGACGAACTCCCGCCAGCCCAGGACCTGCCGGACGAACCCCTCCAGGCTGTTGATCGGGACGGCGTCGTTTCCTCCGGCCGCGATGGCCCGCTCGATCACCTCGCTCGGCCGGAGCAGTCCCAGGTTGAGGGCGGGCGAGAGGAGCGCGTGATTCATCGTCGGTTCGTCGGCGACCATCGCGTCCTGGTACGGACCGAAGTCGGGCAGGCGGTGGGTCACGAAGTCCGCCAGGGCCGTCAGCGCCTCCTCGCGAGTGACCGGCCAGGCGAACGGCTCGGGATCCGCCCATGCGCCAGTTTGGGGCCACCCGACCTCTTCGCTCGCCAGGAACTCGTCATCGACCCACTCCTGTACGTTCTGTGTGATCCCGTCGGGCTCGAAGCGGGGTGGGTCGGGCGGATCGTAGTCGGCGGGCGGCGTGTCCCGGTTCTCGTCGTCGTAGTTCCACTCGCCGCCGAGGGGTTCGCCGTCGGTCATCAGGTAGCCCGTCCGCCGGCGCATCGCCCGGTAGAACCCCTCGTGGCGGAACGGCGGCTCCCCCGCGATCTCGTCGAAGGTGGCCGGATCCGACAGGAATCGCTCGTCGCGAACGAACTCGAGCGTCCCGCCTCGCTCCCCGACCAGGTTCCGTAGCCGCCTCGCGGCGCCGTCGCCGACCGGACGCATCGCGACGAGGTCGTCGCCCGGGTGGGCGTCGAAATGTTCGTCGAACCCGTCGGCGAAGCGTTCGACCTGGCGGTACTCGACCGGCCGCCCGTCCGCACGAAGCGCGTCCCTGAAGTGCCGCATCGCGGAGAACACGAGGGTGAGCTTGTGCGGGTGATACGGCAGACGGCGGCCGAATTCGGTCGCCTCGATCATCACCACCCGTTCGTCGGGGCGTCGGGCGACCGGGCCGACCTCCCGGCACAGCTGGTCGCCGAGGACGAGAACGGTCATCGGGGGAACGTAGTGGCCGTTCCACTAAACCCCTCGGAGCGTCCCGTTTCGCGAACCTCCTCGGAGGCAGATTCCCGAGGCCGACCTACGGGACCTCGCCCTCCATCGATCCCCGATACCAGCGCCCGGTTTCGGTCCCGCAGTCCGTACAGCGTGCGACCACCGCATCCTCGTCGTCCGCCCGGGCGAGTTGGTTGTCGGTGTCGGTGTCACAGGTCGGGCAGTACCGGAGCTTGTGCTGGCGACCGTACTCCAGCGGGGCTCCGAGGGCGAGAACGACCGCGCGCCCGTCTTCCCGGTTCCACCCTCGCTGGAACTCCTCCCGGCCGAAGCGAACGATCTCGCCCGCACCGACCTCGACGGGTCCCGATTCGGTTTCGAACGTGACGGTCCCCTCCTGCACGTAGAAGATCTCCTCCTGGATTTCGTGATCGTGATACGCAAAGGCGAGGCTGTCGCCCGGCTCGAGTTCGTAGTAATTGATCGCCACGTCGGTGAGGCCGAGCGGCTCGGTCAGCTGGCGCATGACCGCCGCCGGCTGGATGCTGTTGTCCACCTCGTCGATAGTGACCGTCTGCATGTGTGGACCGTCCTTGCTGACGTGCAAAAGACCACTGAACGTGGATAGAACGGTCCGAACCCGGTCGACTGGAGTGGTTGCCCGGTCGGACGATCGTAGCGGTTTTATGACTGACTGATTATCACCCGACCATGCGCCGCCGCACCCTCCTTCGTAGCGTCCCCGCCCTCGCAGTAGTCGGCACTGCCGGCTGCTCCGCCCTCGGAGCGTCCGCGCGACCGGAGTTGGAGATGAACACCGGTAGCGGCGTCCTCCATCCGGCGACCGACAGCGTCCTCGCGGACGGCCTCGACCCTGGCGGCACGGATCGGGTTTTCGTCACGGCGACGGCCGACGAAGCCCCCGAGGTCGTCGGGCCGGACGCCCAGGGGTCGATCGAAAGTACGTTGCGCAATCGAAACTTGGACGCCTTCCACGTCGTCGTCCAGCTCCGATCGTCGCCACAGGCTCCGATGTCGCTGTGGCCGGCGCGGCGCGATCCCTTCGACTGGCCCGAACGGTGGCGTCTGCGTGCGACCGTCGCCGTCGAACCCTGGGGCTCGCTGGATCAGATCGACGAGGAGGACCTGCGGGAGACGCTTCGCTCGGCCGAGGAACTCGTCTTCACCGGCGTCTGGACGCTTTCGCCGGCCGTCGACGACCTTCCAGAAACCGTCGAACTCGAGCTGGCTACGGAGAACTAGCGACGCAATTGTTTCCCTTCCGGTACGGCAGCGGAGGTTTTCGCCCGCCGTCCCACGGGAGTTTACTCACCGGTGGCGTGCCCCCTGCCGGCGATCAGCGCGAGGACGTTCGCGACGAGCAACCCCAGGAAGGCCATCGTCTCCCCCGTGGTACCGAGACCGGTCAACAGGAGCGGCACGGAGACGAACGGGAGGCCGATGGCACTCCAGAAGGCGAACCCCTGCGTGAACTCCTTGACGCTTCGCCAGGCGCGGGCGAACGCTTCGTGGAAGATGGAGGGCCGAGTGTGAACGCTCATACGAGTACACACGGAGTCCCTCAAAAAGAAGGTAGCCCAAGGTCAAACGGGCATTTCACGTACCGGCAGGCTGGCCGGACCCGGGCGTTCAGGCCGGATCGAGTCCGGGGGTCCCAGGGTCGCCGATTCGGGCTACAGTCCGGGACCTCTCCCCTGTCCGGGCGTGTCGTCCTCGTCGAAGTAGACCTCGGCGATCCGGGTGAAGTACGGGTCGCGCTCCGGCTCCTCGACCGGGATGTCGATGTCCGGCGAGTACTGGCTCACGGTCCAGAACCGGCCGGACGCCGGAAATTGATCGAGATTCTATCATCCACTTCTACTATCATATTGGCGCATTTTTGTCCCTCCAACACCCCCGCTTGGACGGTTCAGGAGCCGACTGTCGATAGTTCACGTGATGGAGTTCCCAAGTCAGTAATCGGCCTTCAATGAGCTATATGATCGCCTACCCAGGGTTCTTGCAGACAGGACCGCCACGTTTCCTCATTCATCCAGGCCCCTCATGAGCATCACCATAGTTACAAAAACGGCATACAGGATAGAGTAAAGGGAGGGCCGATCGAACCACCGGTCGACATGGCACGCGATTCGTCGGTCCCGCCGCATACCGGCCCTGAGGAGGGGGGCACCTTCGAGCTGTCCGGCGAGCGCCAGAAGGAACCGGCAAGCGAGGACTATCTGGAACGCATCGGCGTGGCACCCGAAACCGTCGAGGCGGCAGATCTCGCGACGCTCGAACGCCTCCAGCGGGCCCACGTCACCTCCGTTCCCTTCGAAACCCTCGCCATCGTCGGCGACCCCTACGGCGACCGCTCGGGTCCCGGCGTGGAACTCTCGCTTCCGGCCATGTACGAAAAACTCGTCGACCGCGGCCGCGGCGGCTACTGTTTCGAACTCAACGGGCTCTTCCACTGGCTGCTCGCCGAAGTCGGCTACGAGGTGGACCGGGTCGCCGCCAGGGTCACGAGCGACGGCGACGCGGGACCCCCGGCGAACCACCACACCAACGTCGTCCAGCTCGACCGTCGCTACGTGGTCGACGTCGGGATGGGGGCCCCCGTCATGCGCCGCCCCGTGCCCCTGAATGGCGACGTCCGGACCGACGAAGCGGGCGTCGAGTGGCGGATCGTCGAGAGCGACCGGCCGGACGAGACCTACCGCTTGGAGTTCCGCGAACCCGGGGACGAAGATTGGACCCGACGCTTCGTATTCAGCGACGTGCGGCGGGACCTGGACTACTTCGAGGCGACCAACGACTACCTCCAGAGCGCCCCCGAGTCGCCGTTCACGGGCGATCCGGTCGTCTCGATCGCGACCCAGGACGGCCACCTGAAGCTCTCCGGCGACACGCTGATCGAGACCGTCGCCGCCGAGGAGTACGAGCGAACGGTGTCGGCGGACGAGTGGTACGCCACGCTGGAGGGGGCCTTCGGCCTGCAATACGAGCGCAGTTAGCGAGGCCCACGCGGCAAACGAGCGCTATCCTTATTCCTGCCCGACTCATAACTATAGTGATATGAAGACGACAGGTGGAGTGGCGACGCCGGAGTGGGTGCCGCTCGATCCATCGATACTCCCGGGCGATCCCGTCTTCACCGTCTCGGTCGCGGTGCTCGGACTGCTCGCCCTGGTGGCCGGCGTTCGATCGTCGATTCGGTATTTCCGCATCAGGGCGCCCGCGACGCCGATCCTCTCGCTGGCTGCCGACGGGCGTCGGGTCGAAGTGTCCGGCGTCGCCAGACCGCGTGACGACGAACCCCTCCGGTCCCCGTTCACCGATACGGCCTGTCTGGTCTGCCGGTCGACCGTCGAAGCGTACTATCCGAGCGTCGTCGGCGACGCGGACTCGATCGGCTTGGACGAATTCCTCACTCCAGACGGGTGGCGGCCCCTCCACGACAAGACGGCGGCGGTCCCGTTCTACGTCGACGATGGCACAGCCAGCGTGCTCGTCGGTCCCCACAGTGCCGACCTCGCGTTCGAAACGCACGAAACGACCTTCCGTGTCGGTGACCCGCTCCCGGACCCGATCCGGGAGTTCGTCGAGTCGGCGTTCGACGCCGGGGATGCCCCCTGGGCGAAACGACTGTTCCAGGATCGACGGCGTTCGCGACTCGACACGATCGTCGCCGAGTTCGAGTTGGCCGGCCCGACCGAGTGGCGGTTCGTCGAGGAGCGTCTCGACGTCGGGAGTTCGGTCCACGTCCTCGGCGTCGCTTC
>JBLGCL010000120.1:0-8886 GCA_047617305.1 Natronomonas sp. | reverse complement strand
CCCCAAATATGGTCTGTTTTCTCATGGTTCATACAACGAGTCCAGCCTGGCGGATCGTCGGTCGCGTCGCCCGGCCGAAGGTTCCCGTTGCGGAGAGGGAAACGCGATCGGCGGGGACCGTCGACGACGACCGGCGAAAACTCGGTCTGGCGCCGCTAGGCCGACAGCGCCGTTTCGATGGCCGCTACAAGGTCGTCACGGAGGTCGTCGATCCCCTCGAGGCCCACGCTCACCCGGACGAGACCGTCGGTCAGGCCGGCTTCGAGGCGCTCCTCCCGGGGGATCGCGGCGTGGGTCATCGCCGCCGGCTGCTCGATCAGGCTCTCGACTCCGCCTAGGCTCTCCGCGAGGGTGAACACCTCGGTGCTGGAAACGAGGGTGCTCGTCTCATCGAGCGTGCCGTCGAGTTCGAAGCTGAGCATGCCTCCGAAGTCGTCCATCTGGCGGGCCGCAACCTCGTGGCCCGGATGCGACCGCAGCCCTGGATAGTACACCACCTGGACGTCCGGGTGGTCGTCGAGCCACGCCGCGAGTTCGCGCGCGTTCTCGCAGTGGCGGTCCATGCGGACCGGCAGCGTCTTGACGCCCCGAAGGACGAGGAAGCAGGCGAACGGGTCGGGCGTCGCGCCGACGCTGTTCTGGTAGAAGCCCAGGCGCTCGTCCAGGTCGGCGTCGTCCGTGACCAGCGCGCCGGCGACGACGTCGGAGTGGCCGCCGAGGTACTTCGTCAGCGAATGTGACACGATGTCCGCCTCGTGTTCGAGCGGCCGCTGGAGGTACGGCGTCGCGAACGTGTTGTCCACGGCAAAGAGCGCCTCCCGGTCGTGCGCGACGGCCGCGACGGCCGCGAGGTCGACGACCTGCATGAGCGGGTTCGTCGGCGTTTCGACCCACACGAGTTCCGTGTTGGGGCCGGCCGCCTCGGCGACGGCGTCCGGGTCCGTCGCGTCCACGAAGTCGAAGCGCAGGTCGTAGTCCTCGTACACCTGGGTGAACAGGCGGTGGGTCCCGCCGTACACGTCCTCGCCGACGACCACGTGGTCGTCCGCCTCCAGGAGGTTCAGGACGGTGTTGACCCCGCCCATCCCGCTGGCGAACGCCCGGCCGTGCGATCCGCCCTCGAGGGCGGCGAGGTTGGCCTCCAAGGCGGCCCGGGTCGGGTTGCCGGTCCGTGAGTACTCGTAGCCGCGGTCCTCGCCTGGGGCGTCCTGTGCGAACGTGGAGGAGGCGTAGATCGGCGTCATGACCGCGCCCGTCTCCGCGTCCGGTTCCTGGCCCGCATGGATGGCCCGCGTCTCGAACGTCTCGGGGTCGTCCTCAGTCATCGCTCGCCCACTCCTCGAAGGAGCCGTAAATCCCCTTCGACAGGTAGCGCTCGCTCGAGTCGGGGAACACCGTGACTACGGCGTCGTGGGGGGCGTCGATCTCGCCGTCGGCGATCGACTCGGCGACCCGTCGGGCGCCCACGCTCGCGGCGGCTGCGCTGGAGCCGACGAGGTGGCCCTCCTCTCGGCCCAGTCGCTGGACCTCAGCGTGGGCTTCCCGGTCGGGCACCTGGTGGATCGTGTCCAGCAACGACGGATCCACGAGGTCCGCAATTTCTGGCTGGTGCGTGCCGATTCCCTCGGTCCGGTACTCGCCCGAGTCCGGAGTCTTCCCCAGGAGCGCGGCGAACTCCGATCCCGCCGGTTCGACCGCGGCGACGTGGATCGAGGGGTCCTGCTCCCGGGCGTACCTGGCGATACCCATCAGGGTCCCACCGGTTCCCATGCCGGCGACGACGGCGCCCACCTCGCCGTCGAGCGCCTCGAAGATCTCCGGCCCCGTGGTTTCGTAGTGGGCGTCCACGTTGAGCGGCGTCGAGAACTGCTGGGGAACGACCGCGTCGTCGCGGTCGGCGGCGATCGCCTCGGCCTTCCGGATCGCGCCGTCCATGCCCTCGTCGTGTGGCGTGTTGACGACGGTCGCTCCGAGCGCCCGCATCAGCTGTTCTTTCTCCACGCTAAATCCTTCGGGGACTACGAAGACGGCGTCGAGATCGAGTTGCTGGGCGGCGAGGGCCATCCCGATGCCGGTATTGCCGGCGGTCGGTTCGACGACCGTCCCGCGCCTCGGCAGATCGCCCCGGTCGATCAGCCGTTCGAGGATGTACTCCCCGATGCGATCCTTGACGCTACCGCCGGGGTTGAACGCCTCGAGTTTCGCGAAAACGGAAACTTCGGGCGGTGACGCGTGTACGCGCACCAGGGGCGTGTCGCCGATCGTCCCGAGGACCGAGTCGCGCGGTGCCGATGGTGTCATCATAGCTCGATCCGTGTTTGACCCGTTTGTGTCCGTTGTTTTTGCCGTGCCGCGGTCGTGTTCCGCCGGCACACGAACGACTCGGGAGCCGTCTCGGAATCGCCTGGACGGCCGACCACCACCCGGAGAACGAGGGGCCGAGGACGATCCTCGGAGAAGGGTCGGCTGGCGGTTCGTCAAGGCGGAGACGGCGATCCAGGCCATCCTCGACGAACTCGGGCACGCCGGGGACCGACCACCGAAAAACGGGGGGACCCTGGCTGGCGTCGTCAGCTCGTGGATTCGGACGATTCGGACCGGAGACTAGAGCATTTCCTTCGACCTGGACCGGAGTTCGCCGCCGCACTCGGGACAGGTTTCCGGACAGTCCTCGCCTGGGCAATCCTCGCGAGTAACGATCGTGCCGCAGTCGAAACACTCGAAAACCTCTTCCTGTGCACCTTCGGGATCGTGGTCTGACATACCAATACACATGTTAACGTCGTACAACCAAAAACCTTGCCCGATTGTAATAATCGATCAACCAGAATGGGTCACCGACGGTTCCTTCCGGAACCGTGGCGACCGGTCCCGTCCGTTCCCACGGCAGTGGTCTGGGGATTTATCTGTTCGTCGAGTGCACCGACGAACCGATGAGAAGCGAACGAACGATCTGGGGGATCGCGGCCGTCACGGCGCCGTACGTGTCGTCGGTCGCCGCGCTGAACTGGTGGGTGCTGCCCCGGATCGGCTTTCCCGTGGACCGGACGATCGCGGCGGTTGTCGGCCTGGTCGGCGTCGCCGCCGGCGTGGGAACGATCGTCGCGGCCTCCCGTTCGGTTCGGGCGGCTATCGACCGCGGCGAGTTGTGTACCGACGGTCCGTACCGTTTCGTCAGGCATCCGCTGTACGCGGCCTGGATCTGGCTGCTCCTCCCCGGTACCGCCCTGCTCCTCGGGCTCCCCCTGCTCCTTTCGGCCTCCCCGGTCATGTACATCGTTACCGTGCGGTTCCTGCCAAGGGAGGAGGCGACGCTCGAAGCCGAGTTCGGCGACGAGTACGCCGCCTACCGGGACGACGTGAACGCCTTCGTCCCGATGATCGGGCGTCGGTGACCGGACTGCATCGGTCCCGGCCCGCGGCCCCGACTACCGGAGCGAAGATACAAGCCGGCGGATTACTTTTGTGAAAGCATGTCGACCGCGCTCGCCGACCAGGCGTGTGAGGCCTGCACGTCCGAGGACGAACCGCTGACCGAACCGGAGTACGCACCGTACCTGGAGGAGCTGAACGACGACGTCTGGGAGGTCGTCGACGACCATCACCTCGACGGGACGTACCCGTTCGAGGACTTCCGGGACGCGCTCGAGTTCACCTACGAGATCGGCGAACTCGCCGAGGAGGAGTGGCACCATCCCGATCTCCGCCTCTCGTGGGGCGAGGTGCGGGTGGAGATGTGGACCCACAAGATCGACGGGCTGCACAAGACCGACTTCGTGATGGCGGCGCGGATGGACCGGATGCACGAGGACTACGCGCCCGAGTGACTCGACCGCCGTCCCGACCCGCGCCGCCGATTTCGACGCGCTGCAGCCACGGCGCCGTCCGTCCTGTCGTCGACCGGCGGACGGGCGCGGGCGAGCGGACCGTCGAACGGTTTCGATAGCTCCTCGCCGGGGCGCGCTCGACGCCGTTTGTCCGGACGACGGGGGCCAAGCAGCCGGCGACGGACGTCGGTGCCCACCAGTTTCACTTCCGGTCCGCGTGGCCGACGGCTAAGGCCACGGAAACGAGAGTCCCGTGGTGGATGATCCGCGACGCCCGCGTGCTCCGGGAAGGGTTCGTTCCGCGGGAGGTGCGCCACCGCGACGGGGAGGTGAACGACCTGGCGAACGCCCTCCAGCCGCTCACACGGGGCGACCCCGTCGATACCGTCGTCATTACCGGGCCGGCCGGGGCCGGGAAAACCTGCGTCTCGCGGTACGTCGTCGACCGCCTGCGCGAGGAGACCCTCGACGTCGAGGCCCAGTACGTGAACTGCTGGCGCAACCACACCGGCTACCGCGCGGCCTACCGCGTGCTCGACGGCCTGGGCAAGGCGGTCGAGATCCACCGCCAGTCGACGCCGCTGGACGAACTCGTGGCTCGCCTGGAGGCTCACGACGGCCCGCCCTGCGTCGTGATCCTCGACGAGGCCGACCAGCTCGAGGCCATGGACCTCGTCTACGACCTCCACTCGCTGACGGGGTTCGCGCCGGTGTTGATCGCCAACCGCGAAGAAGAACTGTTCGCCCGCGTCGACGACCGCCTCCGCAGCCGGTTGCGCGGGAGCCACCGCGTCGCGTTCGACCGGTACGACCTGGACGAACTGGTCGCGATCCTCGAGGACCGTGCCCGCTGGGGGCTGGTGGAGGGGGCCGTCACGGACGACGCGCTCGCCACGATGGCCGACGCCGCGGCGGGGGACGCCCGCCTGGCCATCGGTCTCCTTCGCAACGCGGCCCGGGGCGCCGAGGACCGCGACCTCGACCGGATCACGCCGGAGACGGTCCACACGGTCGAACCGCAGGGCCGGGCCGAACTCCGCCGCAAGAACCTCGAATCGCTGCCGCCGCACCAGCGCACGCTCTACGAGATCGTCGACGATCACGGCCCAATCGCGCCCGGAGCCGTCTACGACCGCTACGCCGACCGGGTCGAGGACCCCCGGACGGATCGGACGGTCCGGACCTATCTCTCGAAACTGGTCGAGTACGACCTGCTCGAGGCGCGCGGGACGACGCGGGATCGGACCTACGTCGTCGTTTCGTGAGCGCCCGCCGCCTCGTCGTCGCCACGATACCAGGTCGAACGGCGCGTTTCCACGGCGACGAGAGCGTCCGTTGGCTCGGATCGACCTTCGACTCCAAAAACAGCGGGACGGTTAGCCGCGAGTCCGGGCACGAAGACGTGGCTTCGGAGAAGCCGCTCCGCAGGAACGGCGAACCCTGCCGACGCGGCCGACAGCAAAACGATCGCGGGCTCAGAACTCCTCGAGGAGGTTCGCCATCTCGATGGCGCTCTCGGCGGCCTCGCTGCCCTTGTTCCCCATCTTGACGCCCGCGCGGTCGATCGCCTGCTCGGTCGTGTCCGTGGTCAGGACGCCGAAGGCGATCGGCACCTCGGTGTCCAGGGTCGCCTTGGCGACGCCCTTCGTCGCCTCGTTGGAGACGTACTCGAAGTGGGGCGTCTCGCCACGGATGACCGCCCCGAGCGCCATGACGGCGTCGTACCGGCCCGAGTTGGCCATCCGCTTCGCGGCCAGCGGGATCTCGAAAGACCCGGGCACGCGGGCCACGTCCACGTCGTCGGCGTCGGCGCCGTGTCGTTTGAGCGAATCCAGCGCGCCGTCCAGGAGTTTGCCGGTGATAAGATCGTTGAACCGGCCGACGACGATGCCGAACCGCAAGCCGGTCGCGTCCAGTTCGCCTTCCAGTTCCGTGACGTCGAAGTCCTCGGTGATGGTCATGAGTGGGTGATGTCTCCGTCGGTCGGTGATCGCGTCGGTGCGGGGATCGGTCCGCGAGGGGGTGTCCGGCTCATCGCTCCGCCATCGACTGCAGTTTCTCCAGGAGGTCGGCCGACCCAGCGCCGTCGCCGGTCGCCAGTTGCTCCACGTAGCGGGCGATCACGTCGATCTCCAGGTTGACCTCGTCGCCGACCCCGGTCTCCCGGAGGGTCGTCTCCGCCTCGGTGAACTCGGTGACCGAGACGCTGAAGGTCCGGTCGACGTCGACGATCGTCAGGCTCACGCCGTCGACGGCCACGGAGCCCTTCGGCGCTAGATACCGCATGAGGTCCCCAGGAGGACGGATCGAGTATATCGTCGCGTTCCCCTCCCGCCGGGTGCCGGTGACGACGCCGGTGCCGTCGACGTGCCCCGTCACCAGGTGCCCGCCGAGTTCGTCGTCCAGCGTGAGGGCCGACTCGAGGTTCACGGGATCGCGGGCCTCCAGCGATCCCAGGGTGGTTCGTCGATACGTTTCGGGGGTGACCTCGACGGTGAACGTCTCCGCCGCCGGATCGGTCTCGATCACCGTGAGGCAGGGGCCACCGATGGCGACGCTCGCCCCGAGGCGGGGATCGACGACGACGTCCGACTCGATGGTCATCGTCATGGCCGACCCCCGTCGATCGATCGCTCGGACGACGCCGACGTCCTCGATGATCCCGGTGAACATGTCGAGTCCCGTTCGATCCAACCGGGCGTTGGGGCGGCCGCGTCATAAAGTACCTGAAATCGATCCCAGTTCCGATGGCGAATCTCCCGGAGAGGAGCGTCGCTACCGTCGATCCCGCCGATCCTCGTCGCCGTCGCGGCGGGCCCACCGCTCGGCCGCCGAGCGGTCTACGTCGCCGTCGCTGTCGCCGATGCGCTCGCGCTTCGAGAGCGCGTAAACGACGAACGGAACCGCCAGCGCCAGCAGGGCGAGGACGACCGCGATCCCGGCAGCGGCCACGGCGATCACCCGAGGAACACGTCGACCAGGTCGCTGGCGTCCGATCCGGTGTCCCGGTAGAACTCGGTGTATCCGCAGTTCGTACAGGAGACGACCCGGAAGCTGTTGGTCTGGACGTCGAACATCTTGCTCAGGCCGCCGCCGGTCATCGACACGGACCCGACGTCCGCGTCGGCGTGACCGCACTTCGGACAGCCGTACGATTCCGAACCGGAGGACGAGTCGCGGGGACTCATGGGTACCACTCCGGCGGCCGTAATAACAAAACTTGGCCCTCGGCCACCGCGGGTCGGGCGCGGCGGCCGGACCGACGGTCGACGGTTCACTCGACCCGGACCTCGTGATCGACGTCGCCGGCGACGGACCGGAGGCGCAACCGGACCGCGGACACGTCGGACTCGATCCGCCGGACGTCGTCGATCCGGTCCTCCCGCCGGATCGTCGCCCCGGCGGGGACGTCCCGCTTCCACTTCGCCGACACGCCGTACATGGGCCCTTCCTGATTGAGCACGCCCCGGAAGGTCCCGGCCGCGCCGCCGACGTTGCGGGCCGCCATCGCGACCGAAAACGACTCGTCCGGGCCGACGCTCTCTGGCGCGTCGAAGGACACGCGTTCCCACTCGGTCGTGGGGCTCCCCAACGTCCCCATCGCCTCGTCCGGGAGCGACCAGGTCCGGGTCTCCTCCGGACCGTCCCACCGGACCTCGGCCGTCGACGCCGAAGTTGGCGCCCGAAGGGGGAACGTCGCGTAGGTGTCGTATTCGGTTTCGCACTCGCACTCGTCCGGGTAGGGGGAGTAGGTTCCCCCATCCTTCCCTTCGACGGCGTCGGCGCCGGCGACGGTCCGGTCGTCGATCCGGAGCGTGAAGTCCTCGACCGAGAGGTCCGTCGGCCGACCGCCCTCGACCGCCACCGTCGCGAACACCAACTGTCGGTCCGGGGGCACCCAGACGACCTCGAAGTCCGGGTGGCGTCGGTAGAACGCCGACCGCTGGACGGCATACCCGGCGAACGAGACGGGAGGAGAACCGGACGGCGTCGGCGTCGATCTCGTGGTCGTCACGGTCGTTGGCGTCGCTTCGGTCGACGTGTCGACCGTCTCGGTCGGCGCGTCGCCGGCGTCGACTCCAGAAACGCAGCCGGCGAGGAACGCGAGACCGCTCGCCAGGAGGGAACGGCGAGTGGACGAGGATGGAACGGGGGAGGGCATGGGCGGGGTATCCACGAGATGGGTAAGTGTCTTGCGGGAAGAGGGGAAACCCAAATACCTCAATTCGCCGCCGGAGGACCGTAATTCCAGTCGGGATCTGCGTGATCAATTACGGAGTCCTTAATCCGGTGGCACCCCCTTTCGCAACCGGGGGAAAGGATAGTGGAACGAAGTTACTACGTCGAATCGGAGGAGGGGATCGAATGCCCGACCTGCGGCGAACTCGTCCGGCCGCGACTGGAGATCTGTCCGCACTGCGAGGCCAGTCTCAACTAGGGAGGATCGCGACTGGTCGGGGTTCAGACGGCCGGTTCCGGCGCGGCTCGACGTCCCCACCCCGACGGGTTTTCCGGACTAGTCCCACGCGGCCGGCCACAGGTTCGCCGCCCGCATCCCCGGTTCGAAGTCCTGTTCGAGCATCGCCTCGCGGAGGTCGGCGGATTCTATCGGATCGGGGTCGCGCCCCGCCAGTTCCATAGTCAGCAACGCCCCGAGCATCGCGTGTTCGCGGAGCGTCCGGGGATCGACCTTGTCCCGGGTGTCGGCCTGGGTGTGTCCCCAGCCGCGCCCGCGGGCGCCGCCGTCTGGCACCCGACTGTGGAGCTGGAGGGCCGGGATCCCCTCCCTGAGGAACGGCCAGTGATCGCTGTAGGGATGCGGATCCGGATCGACGTGAATCGGATGCACCGTCCCGTCCGCGACCGACTCGACGACCGTCTCCGCCGTCTCGGACGCCTGCGTCATGGCGACGAGGTCGCGCTCCCGACCGGCCCCGTCGACGTTGACGACGGCCCGGACGCGTTCGAGGTCGAGCGCGTCGGCGAGCGCCGCGCTCCCCATGAGCCCGAGTTCCTCGGAGCCGACGCCCGCGACCCGAACCCGACAATCGAGGTCGTC
>JBLGCL010000119.1:0-8978 GCA_047617305.1 Natronomonas sp. | reverse complement strand
CGGCCTGGTCACCGGGTACGTCCTCGGGTACGGACTCCTCGCGACGGTCCAGTCGATCGTCCTGCTGGTCTCGGGCATCTACTTCCTGAACGTGACCTTCGAACACGGGGTCGAACTGTTCTTCCTCCTGGAGATCCTGGGTGCGCTGACCGCGCTCGGGATCGGCGTCTTGGTCTCGCTGTTCGCGGAGAACGAGTTCCAGGCCATCCAGTTCATCCCGCTGGTCATCACGCCGCAGGTCATCCTCGGCGGAACGTTCATGCCGGTCGAGGACCTCCCGATCTACCTCGAATACCCGGCCCGCGTCATGCCGGTCACCTACCTGGTCCAGGGGATGGAGTACGTCGTCCTCGGACGTGGCGAGACGGCCGACCTGTGGATCGCGCTCGCCGCGCTCGGCACCTTCACGCTCGCGTCGCTGGCCGTCGCGAGCGTGGTGGTCCGACGGGCCCGATAACCGCGAAGAAACGATCGCCGATCGTCAGGGCTGCTGCTCGTCCGGCGGGCAGGTCCGCTCGTTGATCATCATGCCCGCGTTCCTGGCGACGCTCATCCAGAAGCCCAGCCCACGCTGGACGTCCGGATCGCGGATCGCCTTCATGAGGCCGACCACGCCCATGCGCTCGGGCGGTTCCTCGTGGACGCAGGACTCGCTGATCGACTGGAGCAACATCTCCAGCCCCCGGGACGCCGCCGGGTCCGCTGCGGCGTCGGCGACTTCGCCCAGGTTGTTGCCGGCCTGTGCGAGCGTCGTCACCATCTCGTCGTCCATCGCGCCGCTGGCCAGCGAGACCATCTGCGCTGCCCCGGCGAGGTCGTCGAGGGTCCCGCTCTCCTGGAGCTCCACGATGGTGTCGACGGCCTCGGACAGTTCCTCGCCGTTCTCGCCGACGGCGCCGGCGAGTTCCACCGTCTCGCGCGTGGCGAGACCGTCGGCGGACTCGGCCAGCAGGTCGCCGGTCCCGGCGAGTTCCATCACCATCTCGTCGTCCATCGCCCCGCTGGCGAGCGAGACGATCTGGGACGCCTCGGTGAGGTCCTCCAGCGTGCCGCTTTGCTGGAGTTCGACGAGCGTTTCGACGGCCTCGGAGAGTTCCGTGCCGTTCTCGCCGACGGTGGTGGCGAGGTTGACCGTCTCGTCCGTGGACAACCCCTCGGCGGACTCGACGAGTTTGTCGGAGTTCTCCGAGACGTCCAGCGCCATCCCGGTGAGCCCCTCGACCGCCTCGTCGTCCATCATCGCCGAGGCGAACTGGAGGTTGTCGAGGAGTTCGTTGACGACGTCGAGCTTGCGGACGAACTCCGCGACGGCCTCGGGGTTTTCCTCGATGGCCTCGGCGAGGGCGTCCTCGCTGCTGGATTCGGGTTCGCTCATCGGATCACCTCAGAGCAGCCCCTTGGCGGTCAGCCAGTAGGTCTCGTTGTAGGCGAGTTTCGCCCAGTGGACGAACTTGTTCTCGTCGCGCAGGACCGGCGGGCGCTCGTAGTCGAACTCGACGAACGTCGCCTCGTCCATGCCGGCCTCGATGAAGCAGACGGTCTTGCCCTCGTAGGTCGCCGTCGGGACCTGACCGCGGACCTCGCTCGCGATCCGGTCGGCGACCGTGCCCGCGGCGTAGTGGGCGACGCTGCCCGCCTTGCTCGTCGGGATGTCCGCCGCGTCACCAAGGCCGTAGACGTTCTCGGCGCGTTCGGACTCGAGCGTGTGCTTGTTCACTTCCATCCAGCCGTCGTCGCCCAGTCCGGCCTTCGCGACGAGTTCGTCGCCGGTGTGTGGCGGGATGGTCACGAGGAGGTCGTAGTCCAGTTCCGTGCCCTCCATCGATTCGAGGACCTTCTCGTCGGGGTCGACCGCCTCGGCGTTGAAGAACGTCTCGCTGTTGATGTCCCGTTCCTCGAAGCGCGGTTCCATCCACTCGTGGACGGGTTCCAGCCCGTGGAGTCGCTGGATCGGGTAGGTGTACGTGATCTCGACCTGGTCCCGGATCCCGCGCTTGCGGAACCATTCGTCGACCATCAGCGTGAACTCGACCGGTGCGGCCGGACACATGTGCGGGACGCCGACGACGCTCAGGACGATGTGGCCCTCATCGAAGTCGGCCAGGGCGTCGCGCAACTTCGCGGCCCCGTCTGGGCCGTAGAAGTGGTGGCCGTCCTCGGCCAGTCCGGGCACCTCGTCGGGTTCGAGTTTCGCGCCCGTCGCGACGATCAGGTGGTCGTACTCCAGGGTCGTGTGGCCGTCCTGGCACTCCAGGCGCTTTTCGCCCGTGTCGATGTCGACGACGCGGTTGATCCGGAGGTCGACCGCCGGATCCAGGAGTTCCCGGATCGGCCGGCGGGCGTCCTCGGGAGTCTTCTTGCCGAAGGGGACGTACAGGAAGACCGGCTTGTAGACGTGGTCGGGGTCGTCGGTCACGAGCGTGACTTCGACGTCCCCCGCGTCGATTTCGGGTTCGAGTTTCTCGGCGAGGCGGTTGGCCGCGACGGACCCACCGGTACCCCCGCCGACGACGACGATCCGTTCTGACATCCTGAGTCACTCCGTCTTCTTGACGTAGATGTCCCAGTAGTCGTCCTGTTCGATGGTCTCCAGCAGTTCGTGACCGGCCTTCTCGACCCACTCCGGAACGTCCTCCATCGAACCGCGGTCGGACGTCTGGAGTTTGTAGACGGTGCCGGGGTCGCCTTGCTTCACCTTGCCGATCAGGTCCATCAGCGGACCGGGGCAGGCGGATCCTCGTGCGTCGATCGTCACGTCGGCCGAAATTGATTCGCTCATGTCGTATCACCAATGTCGTGTCTTGCGTGTCGTGTAACGTCGCGTTCGGTAATGTATCTTGCTGGCGGTGCTCAGATGAAGATCACTTGCTTGTCGGCGGCCTTGTTGAGGAAGCCGGACACGCCGAGTTCGTCGTCGAAGAGGTCGACGTAGTCGTCCAGCGTCTTGCCCCACATGTCCATCGCCATCGTGCAGGCGTAGAGGTTCATGTCGCCGATGGCCTTGGCGTCCTCGAACTGCTCGGTGAACAGCGGGACGTCCGCGTCCTCGTTCTCGAGCATCGCCTCGCCGAGCTTTCCGGTGTTGAACTCTTTCGTCTCCACCGTCTCGCGTTCGAAGGCCTTCAGGCCGTTCATGGTCACGAAGATCTCGACTGGGATGTCCGACGCGGCGGCGATCGAACTGATGACGCTCGCCGCGGTAATCTTCTCGAATTCGTCGGTCGCAATGACGATCGCATAGCCGGTCATGGGTAACTCACGGATCCTGGTAACCCCCCAGCATAAATAGTATTGTACGTCTATTCCAAGAAAGTGGGAAACCTATCCGTTCTCCCGTCGCTTGCTCCATGTTATTACGTATCATTCCAGTGTGGTAAGCAGCCACTTGGGGGGAACTGGCCGAATCCGCAGTTCGGCCCTCGCTCCCGGTTCTACCCACCAAAGAACCGTTCGGTGGCGGAACAATACTCCCGGTCGTTACGCTCCCGCCGTCGTCACTCGGCCATGAGGCCGCTGTCCTGGACGCGCATCACGGCCTCGCCGTCGGCCAGGTTCGGCGCGTCGACCAGGCGGACGATCCGCTTGTCGTTCTTCGACTTGCGCAGGTATAGCCGGAACGTCGATTTGTGGCCGAGGATGTTGCCGCCGATCGGCTGGGTCGGGTCGCCGAAGAACGAGTCGGGGTTAGACGCGACCTGGTTGGTGACGACCACCGCGCAGTTGTTCAGGTTCCCGACCTTGTCGAGGTCGTGGAGGTGCTTGTTGAGTTTCTGCTGACGCTCGGCCAGTTCGCCCCGGCCCACGTATTCCGCCCGGAAGTGTGCGGTCAGCGAGTCGACACAGAGCAGGCGGATCGGCACCTCGTCCTCCTGGCTCTCGCTCACGAGCTCCTGGGCCTTCTCGGCCAGCAGCATCTGGTGATTGGAGTTGAACGCTTTCGCGACGTGGATGTGATCGAGCACGGATTCGAGCAACGCTTCCATCGCGTCCTCGTCTCCCGGCTCGCCCTCGATCTCGCGCTCCTCCAGCAGGGCCGCGATGGCCTCGTCGGGCAGCCCCCGCACCATGTCGTCGATGCGCTCGGGCCGGAAGGTGTCCTCGCTGTCGACGAAGACGGCGCCGCCGGCCAGTCCCCCGTGTTCGGGCGGGAGCTGGACGTTGACGCAGAGCTGGTGGGTCACCTGTGACTTCCCCGAGCCGAACTCGCCGTACACCTCGGTGATCGACTGGGTCTCGACGCCGCCGTCGAGCATCTCGTCGACGGCCTCGACGCCCCAGGTCAGTTTACCGATTTTCTCGCGGCGTTCGAGCACGGCCGCCCCCGTTTCGAACCCGCCGATGTCGGCGGCCTCGCGGGCCGCCTGGACGATGTCCGCCGCCGTCGACTCGCCGACGTCGGCGGTGTTGGACAGTTCGCCGGGGCTCGCGACCGCCAGCCCCTGGTAGGAGTCGAAGCCCGAATCGCGGAGCTTCTCTGCGGTTGCCGGCCCGACGCCCGGAAGGTCTTCCAGATCTGCGTCTGCTGCCATGATCGGTCGTTCCGCCGCCGGCCCCATAAAGCCTCGTTAACAGGAAGGTGAAAGTGAAAGTGAGGGACTCGATGGGGAGCTGGATCCTCGACCTCCGAAGGTTTTTGTGTAGGTACGGGACCGGGTCGACGGTTCTTCGCGCGCCGACGCGTCCGACTCGTCTGTCGATCGGGGAACGTACGCCAACCCCTTCCGCACCGATCCCGGTTCCCACACCGGTGTGTCCGAAAACGATAAACGAAGCGGACACTGATTTGTAAGCAAGAAATAAATTATACTGAAATAATAATTCTTTTCTGTCTGGGGTGGTTTTCCCTGTTAGCTGTAGCGAACCACGCCCTACCGCAAGACGCCGAAATGATGAGGAACGGACACGACTGTCCTACACCCAACCACGACGCAAACTCCACGATGACGGACACCACCTTCGACCGAACCATCGACTGGAACGACTACTGGCACGAATCGACGGACGTAGCCGAGGACGACGCGAACGGTGGCGCGACCCTGTTGCTCGATCCCTTCACGGAATTCCTGGCGAAAAACGACGGCCTCGAATCGTACGCCGACGTCGGGTGTGGCGGCGGGGCGGTCGTCTTCGACGTCGCGGACCGCTATCCGGACGCAACCGTGGTCGGCTACGACGCAGTGGAACCCGTGCTCGCTTTGAACCGCGAACGCGCACGCGAGGTCGGAACCGAAAACGTCGCCTTCGAGCGCGCGGTCCTCCCGGAGTTCGACCCCGGCCGCCAGTTCGAGGTCGTCTCCGCGCTCTACACGCTCTGTTACGTCGCCGACGTCGAGCGGGCCCTCCGGACCCTCTACGACGCGGTCGCACCTGGCGGCTTCCTCGTGTTCACCTACCACAACCGGTTCGCCCGGTCGATCTTCGAGAGCATCGCCGAATCGCCGCACGAACACCTCGACGAGTCCTCGGCCTGGAGTCCGGAGACGTTCGCCGATCGCTTCGAACTGGTCATCGAGGGCGAGAACCTGCTCTCCTACGAGCGAATCCACGACGCACTGGGCACGTGGCCCCGGAGCGTCTGGTCGGTCACGGAGGAGAACGAACGGTATCCGGCCTGGCAGCAGAACCCGTTCGTGTACGTCCCGAAGTGAGGGGCGGTCAATCGAGCCCCCACGACAGGACGTGACCGGGCCGAATCCGAAGGAGCGGCCGGTCCTCGATCGCGTGGTTCCGGTACTGGTCGTACTTCTCCCGGAGCGCGGCGATCCCCGCTCCGTGCTCGTCGTCCCCTGGATCGACGAGGGCCGCCCGCCCGCGAACCTGGACCCATCGGAGTTCCGACCAGTCCTCGGAATACTCGTCGACGACGGCGGCGACGTAGGGGTTCTCGCGAACGTCGCGCGCTCGACGGAGCGACGCGGGATCCCCCTGTTGGGGTTTCTCGTCGATCGCCGAGACCAGGGTGCCATCGTGCAGGGCGAAGCAGAAGGGGACCACGTTCGGCCGGCCACCCTCGTCGGCAGTGGCGAGCCGGCCGACCCGGGCCGTCTCCAGGTACGCCCGTTCGGCAGTCGAGAACATGGCCACCAGTCGGTGTTCGGGACGGTTCAACTCTGTCCCCGACGGGCGACGCCGGACGGGCTGGGCCCCCGTCCAGGAACGCGGTCGGGCCTCCGTTACTGGCGCGGCGCGGCCGGACCTCGCCGCCCTGTCGCCCGCCTCTGGATCGGACCGAACGGTAGGGTCCCCGAATACCCACAGAATTTACCGTCGAGCCTTAAGCTGTCAGTCCCCTATGTTTATGGGAATCAGTGGACGGGCCAGTGCCGGCCACCCGACACACCATGTTAGTGAAACTCACGCTCAACGGCGAGCCGAGGGAGTTCGAGGCCAGACCGTCCGACCGGCTGTTGGACGTATTGCGCCGCAACGGCTACACCGGGGCGAAGTGGGGCTGTGAAGAGGGGTCGTGCGGGTTCTGTACGGTCATCGTCGACGGCGAAGCCGTGAAGTCCTGCCTGCGACCCGCCGCCAGCGTCGACGGCGCCGAGGTCGAGACGATCGAAGGGCTGGGCGAACAGGACGACCTGCACCCAATCCAGCAGGCGTTCGTCGACCACAACGCGCTCCAGTGCGGGTTCTGCATCCCGGGCATGATCATGCGGACGAAGGCGTTTCTCGACGAGAACCCGGATCCGGACAGGGACGAGATCCGGGCGGCCCTGTCGGACAACCTGTGTCGGTGTACGGGCTACGAGAAGATCCTCGACGCGGTCGAGGACGCGGCCGAGCGCCTCAAGCCGGCCGTCGCCGCCGACGGCGGTCGGACGGCCCCGGGCGGCGGC
The DNA here is from genome assembly GCA_047617305.1 of Natronomonas sp. Classification (GTDB taxonomy): domain Archaea; phylum Halobacteriota; class Halobacteria; order Halobacteriales; family Natrialbaceae; genus DATFIX01. The sequence goes on along the minus strand of JBLGCL010000119.1, from coordinate 2,136 downwards.
GCGAACCGGGACGATCCCGTCCACGGTGGTGAGGGCCGATGAGTCACACGAACGAGCTGGACTCCCGACCGGTCGAGGAGAAACCGGCGGAAACGGAGGAACCGCCGGCGGATCGCGAGGTCCCGTCGGATCTCGAGGCCGAGCACCCGATCGAGTACGAGGAGGCGCCGAACAACCGGAAGTCGAAGACTGAACGGCTGGTGATCTCCCACCGGGAGGAGAAGGACGACGCCCGCAAGATCGTGACCGGCGACGCGAAGTACACCGCCGACTACGCGGAGCACTTCCGGGACCTCGCGGAGGCGAAGATCCTCCGGTCGGAGATCGCCCACGGATACGTGAAGTCCATCGACACCGCGAAAGCCGAGGCGCTCGACGGCGTCTACGCCGTCCTCACGCCCTGGAGCGACGAGATCCCCGAGGGGAAGTACACCTCGGCGGGCCAGTCCTACCCCGAGCCCTCGCCGCTGGACATGCGCGTCCTGCGCGAGAAGGTCCGCTACGTGGGCGACCCGGTCGCCGCCGTCGCCGCCGAGGACGCCGAGACGGCGACGGAGGCCGTGCGACTGCTCGACGTCGAGTACGAGGAACTGGAGCCGGTGTTCGATCCCGAGGCGGCCATGGAACCGGACGCCCCGCGGATCCACGACCCCGACGAGGTCGAGAACAAGCAGGCCGGCCACGACTACGAACGAAACGTCGAGTCCCACGTCGAGGGCGAGATCGGCGACGTCGAAACCGCGATCCACGACGCTCGTCGGCGCGACGACGCGATCGTCGTCGAGACGGAGTGGGACGTCCCCTACCAGTCCCACTGCGTCCCCGAGCCCCACACGACGATCGCTCACCGCGACGAGGACGACCGATATCACCTGATCACGAGCACGCAGGTCCCCTTCCACACCCGGCGCCAGCTGGCCCAGCTGTTCGAAGTTCCGATCCGGGACGTCCGGGTTACAAAACCGCGCATCGGCGCGGGGTTCGGCTCCAAGCAGTCGATGATGGTCGAGCCGATCGCGCTTGCCCTGAACCGGGCCGCCGACCGCCCGGTCAAGGTCCGGACGAGCCGGAGCGAGCAGTTCTACGCCATGCGGTTCCGCCGGCCGATGCGGCTCTCGGTCCGGAGCGCGGTGTCCACGGACGGCGACCTCGAGGCGCTGGAGCTGAACGTGGTCTCGAACTCCGGCGCGTACGGCCCGCACGGGATGACGGTTACCGGAAACGTCGGCACGAAGCCGCTGCCGCTCTATCCCCGGGTCCCGAACATGCGCTTCGAGATGGACGCGGTCCACACGAACCTGCCCGTCGGCGGCGCCCAGCGGGGGTACGGCGCCCCGCAGGGCCACATGGCCATCGAGGGGCACCTGGACGAGGTGGCGCGGGCCCTCGACATGGACCCGGTCGAGTTCCGGTCCCGCAACCACGTCCGGGAGGGCGACCTCGACGAGGCGGCAGGTATCAACGCCGCCGAGGGCCACGTCCGGCGGATCCGGTCGTGTGGGATCCCGGAATGCATCGAACGCGGAAAGGACGCCATCGGCTGGGGCGAGGTCGAGCAGCCCTCCGAGGACTACCGCCATCGCGCGTGCGGGATGGCGCTCGCCGCCCAGGGAAGCGGCGTGGCGGCCGACGAACTCGGCGCCGCCCGCCTCAAGATGAACGAGGACGGGTCGTTCATCCTCCAGAGCGGCGCCGTGGACATCGGCCCCGGAGCCGACACGGTGATGGCCCAGATCGCGGCCGAGGTGCTCACGGTCGATCCCGACGACGTCGTCGTCCAGGACACGGACACCGACATCACGCCCCACGAGTACGGCGCGTACGCCTCCTCGACCACCTACCTGACCGGCCAGGCGGTCAAGAAAGCGGCCGAGGACACCCTGGACGAACTGCTGTCGGTCGCGTCGCGGATGCTCGGCGACCCACCCGAGGCCCTCGCCGTCGAGGACGCCAGGGTGGTGAGCGAAACGTCCGGGGAAGCAGTCACGTTCGAGGCGGTCGGCTACGAGTCGATCTACGGCGACGAGGAGCGCGTCCAGATCATGGGGCAGGCCAGCCACAGCACCGACGAGTCGCCGCCGCCCTACGGCGCCCAGTTCGTGGACGTGACCGTCGACGAACGGACCGGCGAGTTCG
>JBLGCL010000118.1:0-9005 GCA_047617305.1 Natronomonas sp. | reverse complement strand
CGCTCGCCGGGTACCTCGCCAGCGTGGCCGGGGAGACCGCCGCCGACGTCGAGGCGCTCGTGCAGGCCGACGGCGACGAGGCCGGCGACGATGACGACGCTGCGGGCGGCCAGGGCGCCGGCGATGGCGGCCGGGAGAACGCTGTCCGGGGGCTCGCCCGGGCACTGGAGGCCGTGGCCCAGGCCGCCCGTAATGCGGCCGAGCGGGCGGCTGCCGGCGAACGGGGGCCGGCGGACCGGAGTCTCGAAGCCGTCCGGAACCGGCTCGGCCGCGTTGCGGACCGCCTCGCCGACGCCGGCGCGGACCTGCCGGACGACCTCGAACGGGCGATCGACCGCCGGCTCGACCAGCTGGACCGGCGGGCCGAACAGGCGCGGGACACGGGGAAGCTCTGACGCTCCGACCGATCGCCTCACCAGCCCTGCGGCCGGGCGTCGTAGACGACCTCGCCCCCGACGACCGTCAGCGTCACGTCGATGTCCCCGATGGCGTCCGGATGCTCCCAGGGCGACCGTTCAAGAGCCACGAGGTCCGCCAGCTTCCCCTCCTCGATCGTCCCGAGGCGGTCCTCGTCGAAGGCCGCGTAGGCGCTGCCCCTGGTGTACGCGCGGATCGCCTCGGTCACCGAAAGCTGCTGGCGGTCGTCGGGCGCGTTGACGGCGTGGTGGACGCCGAGCAGGGGATCCAGCGGCATGCAGTCGCTCCCGAACGCGAGCGGGACGCCGGCGTCGAGGAGTTCGCGGAAGGCGTTCGACCGGCGGCGGCGCTCCTGGCCCAGGCGGTCCTGGTAGAGGCCCTCCTCGCCCGCCCACTTGAGGAAGTTCGGCTGACAGGAGGCGACGATGCCCGCGTCGGCCATGCGGTCCAGGACGTCCTGGTCGACGAGTTCGGCGTGTTCCACGCGATGGCGGGCGCCGCCGGGATCGTCGCACGTCTCGAAGGCGGCGACGGTCTCGCGGGTCGCCCCGTCGCCGATGGCGTGGACCGTGAGCTGGAACCCCTCGCGGTCGGCCCGCTCGACGAGGGCCCGGAGTTCGTCGGGTTCGACGACCCACTGCCCGGTCTCCTCGGGGTCGTCGGCGTAGGGCTCGGAGAGCTTGGCGGTTCGCCCGCCGAGGCTCCCGTCGGTGAAGCTCTTGATGCCACCGACCCGGACCATCCCGCTGCCGTGGTTCGTCCTGAGGCCGGTTTCGAGGGCGGCGTCGAGGTGGTCGCTCCAGTAGTCGATCCGCACGCGCAGGCCGAGTTCGTCCTCGCGGTCGAGTTCGCGATACACCCGCGGCGCGTGGGAGTCCCGCACCTTCTCGTGGACGCCCGTGACGCCGAGTTCGTGCGCCTCGTCCCGGGCGGCGGTGAGGAGTTCCCGGGTCTCGCCGGGGTCGGACGCGACGGCGTCCCGGACCGGGTCGACGGCGTCCTCGACGACGACGCCGGTCGGCTCGCCGTCCTCCGTCCGGACGTCGGCGTCGGGCATCTCGCCCCGGAGCCGTTCCAGGGCGACCGAGTTCAGCGCGGCCAGGTGCATGTCCACCCGGATCGCGGCGACCGGGCGCTCGTCGCTGATTCGATCGAGGTCCTCCTTGCGCAGGTACCGGTTCTCCGGCCAGTCGCTCTCGTCCCAGCCGAAGCCGAAGACCCACTCGCGGTCGTCGCCCCCGGTTTCGGCTTCCTCGCGGAGCGTCGTGAGCGTCTCGTCGAGCGACCCGGCGTCCGAGAGGTCGGCGTGGACGAGGTACTGGCCGAAGCTCTCCATGTGGGTGTGGGCGTCGATGAACCCCGGGATCACGACGCGGCCGTCGAGGTCGATCACGTCGGTGTCGATCCCGACGAGGAAGTCCATCTCGTAGTCCTTGTCGACACGGACGATCCTGCCGTCCCGGATCGCCAGGGCTTCGGCGGTCTCGTCCGGTTCCGCGAGCGTGTGTACCTCGGCGTTTTTCAGCACGAGGTCGGCGGCGGCGGTCATGTCCGGGATGGGGCGGGCGAGCGCGAAAACGGTTTGGGAAGCGGCCGGGCTCCGGCCACGGCTCGACGCCGAGTGGTCCCCGGTTCCCGAACTCCGCTCACGGGCGGTCGTCACGGATCGCGTCGAGTCCGCGACGCAGGCGCTCGCTGCGGTAGAGCCGCCTGCCGAGAACCCGCAGCCCGGAGACCGCGAGGATCACGCCGACCACGACCAGCAGCGAGGCGGCCCAGGTCGGCATCCAGGTGGGCGTGAACCACGGCGCGACGTGGTGCCATCGCATCGCGACCCACTCCAGGGGTCCCACCAGTGGCGTTCCGGCGACGGCCCCTGCCACGACGGTCGGGATCGGCGGCAGGCCGAACACCCCGGTCTCGGCGCCCCCCTGGAGTTCGTATGCGCCCTGGGCGCCGATATCGCGCATGGTCGGCGCGTCGCTCGGATCCTCGTAGACCGCCTGCCCCTCGTCGCCGTACGGGACTCGCTCGGCGTCGTAGGTCGCCCACGGGACGGACGCCTCCCAGACCACCTTCCCCGTCGGGGTCACCTCGATCACGCGGTGGTTCATCGAGTCGACGATCAGCGTATTCCCGTTCGGCAGTCGATCGGCGTCTCGGGGCCAGTTCAGGTCCCCGGTGAGCGTCCAGGTGCGTTCCCACTCGCCCTCGCCCGGCGGGCCCCCGACCCGCTCGTACTCGACGACGCGGTCGTTCTCGGAGTCCGCGACGAGGATGGTGGGCGTGCCGTTCTCGCTCTCGAGATACTGAGGATTGTGCTGTTCGTAGAGCGTTCCGTGATCCCCGTCGTGGCCAAGCCGAAGGTCGATCGCCTTCGTCGAGCGGTTGACCACGATCACCTGGTCGAAGTTGCGCACCGAGACGAGAAATTCGCCCTCGCGAACCCGGTCGACGTCGTTGACGTGCGTCCAGTCCCCAGCGGTGACGCCCGAACCGGCGTCGTCGGGATAATGGTTCTTGAAGTACCACTCCCAGGTCACTTCGTCCCGGGTGCGGTTGTAGACGAATACCCGGTCCCGACTGCGCCGGTCATCGTCGTAGTTGATGCCCGCGACGAGGAGTTCGTCGCCGTCGATCAGGTCGACGTCGTGGACGTCCGGGAGGTCGAACCGTTCGGTCCAGACGCGGTCGCCGGTCTCCGGGTCGTACTCGTAGACCACCGTCGACCCGGAGACGGGATTGACGACGAGCAGGTTTCCGTTGGGGAGCGGGTCGACGTCGTAGAACCAGTTCCGCCGGTCGTCCGGGCCATCATGTATCCATTCGACGGTACCCCGCGACCCGAGGGCAACGAGGCGGGCGGGACGGTTGGAGAGCGAATACCCGCCGGCGTTCCACCCCTGCGTGGCCACGATCGTCGTCCCGTTCGCCGGCGATTCGATCTGCTTTGCCTCGAGTTGGGGCGTTTCGTAGGAGAGCGTCAACGAACCACTCGACAGTACCAGGAGTAAGACGACGAGCGCGAGCAGACCGGTCGAGACTCGCTGCCGAATGGATTGGAGAACCACGTGGGAGGTTTTTGTCACTAGCGTAAAATGCTTACGACAACGAATCGACGCGACGTGCGTTCCCGTCCGCCGGGGGAATGGAGTCCCGTCGCGTCTCGCGGCAGAATCGATCACGTCTCTCGGGCGTAGACGCCGGGACGGTCGTCGTGGATCACGTACGTCCGGAGGTTGAGTTCCGGGAGGGCGAACCCGAGGCTGGCGGGCAGTCCCGTGGGCCGGACTGCGACGTTGGTGAAGGGGACGACCGAGAGCCAGGCGTCGCCGTCGCAGGTGTCGACCGTCAGCCAGTCCGGCAGGTGGGCCGCCACGACGGCGGGACCGACGGGCCAGTTCGCGAACTGGACGTGACGCCAGCCCATTTCGACCGGGAGGCCGCCTGCGAGTCGTCCGCCGGATCGCTCGAACATTGGGATCACTCCTGACCATCCGGTACGAGTGAACTACCCCGCCTGGCTCTCGTTTCCGTTCGGGTCCGGCGGTGAGGGCAGATACCAGCTCGATGGGCCCGTTCCGTGCTCCCCGCCGGCATCGGCTCGATCAACCGTACGGGCCGGGTCCGCCGCCGAAGCCCTCCTCCATGACCTCGCACTCGCCGTTGGCGTTGATGAGTACCCGGCCCTGGTACCCACAACTGCCGTTGTTGTTGTACTTGCAGCGGGTACAGCGGCATTCGAGGCTCTTCTTGGAATCGCTGAAGCTCATACCCCGAGAAACGCTCCGCAACTCCTTTGGTGTGTCCATCCCGGATATTCGTCAGGGCTTACTGTCCGGTGGCCGGAGACGGGGGTATGGCGACGGTAGCGGACGACGGGACGTTCCCCGAAGTCGACGGGCGGAGCCTCGACGGGACGTCGTACGAACTCCCCCGAGACTTCGACGGGGGGCTGAACCTGGTCCTCGTCGCCTTCCGCCGGGACCAACAGGCCGACGTGGACACGTGGGTCCCGACCGCCAGACGTCTCGAGGACGACTACCCCGACCTCCGGTACTACGAGCTCCCGGTCATCGATCGGTTGTACGTCCCGGTCCGACCCTTCATCGACGGCGGGATGCGCGGGGGCGTCCACGACGACCTGGCCCGGCGACGGACGATCACCCTCTACCTGAACGTGACGGCGTTCCGGCGATCGCTCGACCTCCCGACGGAGGACGCGATCTACGCCCTGCTCGTCGATCGGGACGGCGAGGTCCACTGGGGCACGGACGGCCGCCGGACCGACGCTGACGAACGGGCGCTCGAGGAGGTTCTCGACGATCGCCTCGAACCTCGTTAGTCGACGGCTCGATACTCGCTAGTCGGCCGTTAACACGCCTCTCCGTCCGGAATTGGGGCAGTCAGGAGTCAAACTACTTGTAGTTAAGGATCCAATACGTTCCATGGAATCTTCCCCGAACGCCATCGACGCCGCGGGCGACACCTTCGCCATCGAGACGCGGGGGCTCACCAAGCAGTTCGAGGCGGTCATCGCCGTCGAGGACCTCGATCTCTCCATCGATCGCGGGGTCGTCTACGGCTTCCTCGGCCCGAACGGGTCGGGGAAGACGACGACCATGCGGATGCTGACGTCGCTGACCCGGCCGACGGGGGGCGAGGCACGGATCATGGGCGTCGACGTCCGCGACCGTCGCGAACTCATCCAGCACATCGGCTACCTGCCGGAGGAGCCGCCGCTGTTCGACGAGTTGACCGGTCGCGAACAACTCCGGCACGTCGCGGCCCTGCACGACCTCCCCGCGGAGGCGGCCGACGAGCGCATCCGGGAGTACCTCGACCGGTTCGACCTCGCCGGGGCGGCCGACCGCCGGCAGGAGGGCTACTCGACCGGGATGCGCAAGAAGGTCGGCCTGATCCAGGCGATCCTCCACGACCCGCCGGTGATCTTCCTCGACGAACCCACGAGCGGCCTCGACCCGCGGGCGGCCCGGACGGTCAAGGACCTGATCGCCGAGTTGGCCGACCGCGAGACGACCATCTTCCTCTCGACGCACATCCTGTCGGTGGTCGACGAGCTGGCCGACGCCGTCGGCGTCCTCCACGACGGCCGGCTGGTCGCCGAGGGGACGCCGGCGGAACTCAAACGTCGCGCCGAGCGCGGCGAGGCGGGGTCGCTGGAGGACGTCTTCCTCGCGGTCACCGCGGACCACGCCGAGGAGTACGCCGCGGCCGGGAGCGAGCCGGCGGCCGGAACGGACGACGGGATGGTTGCCCCCGAGACGGACGGCGGCGAGAACGACGGCGACGCGACCGACGCCGATCCCGACGAGGTCGGCCCATGAGCGCGCTCGCGCACAGCCGGCGGCTCGCGTGGATCGACGTCACGCGGATGCTCCGGAAGCACACCGACTGGGGGAACGGGGCCACGTCCGCGGTGGGCGCCGTCATGTACGTCGTGATCTTCGGCGCGTCCACCTTGAGCGGCGGCTACGTCGCTTATCGCGCGGGGCAATCGCTCGCCGGGGGGAACGCGGGACTTCTGGACGTCGGCCCGTTCACCGCCATCGAGGCGGTCCGGGGGATCCTCGCGCTCTTCTGGCTGGTGCTCACGATGGTCTACGTGGTCCGGGCCGTCGGGCAGCGCGGCACGCTGGCCCAGGCCGAGGGGATCCTGACGGTCGTTCCGACGGGGCAGGCGGTGGTGGGTCTCCTGCTCGCGGAGTACGTCTATTTCCTGCTCTGGCTCCTGCCCCCCGGGATCGGGATCGGCGTGGGACTGGCGATCGGGAGCGGGACGCTGGCACCCGCCCTGCTCGTCCCACTGGCGGTGGCGGCGGCGGGCCTGGCGAGCGTCGGCATCGGCTACCCGGTCGGCCTCGGGATCCGCCACGTCGCCACCCGGTTCGAGTTCGTCGCGCGTCACAAGGGCGGGATCGTTCTCGTCGTCTTCGTGGCTTACTTCGGTATCATCGCGACCGGCACGCTCGACCGGATCATGATCCAGCTGTTCGAACCGATGCAGGCCTCGCCGTTCGGCTGGTACGCCGACCTCGGACTGCTCGGGACGCCCGCACTGAACGCCGCGACCCGCTCGGCAGCGGCTGCGATCGTCCTGACTCTCGTCGTCGGCGTCCTCGGCGTGGTCGTGGGCACCCGCGTGGCCGAGCGCCACTGGTTCTCCGACCCCGCCCTGGCCGGCGCGGAACCGCGGGCGACCACGGCCGAGGACTCGGCGCCCGGCTTCGAGCGCCGACTCGCTCCGATCTTCGGCCGCGCGACCGCCTCCCGGATCGTCCTCTCGTGGCGACGCGCCCGGCGCTCGCCGATGAAGCTCCTGTACGCCTTCTACCCGTTGCTCTTCATCGCGGGCCCGCTCGCCGGGATACTCCAGAGCGGGCAGGTCCCGGAGTATCTCCCGTACCTCGTGGTGGTCCTCGTCGCCTGGATGGCGGGCGTCATCTTCACGTTGAACCCCCTCGGGGACCAGGGCGCCGCCCTCGCCTCGACGCTGCTCAGCCGGGTCGATGGACGGCGGTTCGTCCGGGCCATCGTGCTCGCCGGCCTCGTCGTCGCGGTCCCGCTCGGCGTGATCGTGACGGCGGCCGTCGCCGTGCTCAGTCCCGTCGACGTCGAAACCACGGCCGTCCTCCTCGCGGCCACGCCGGTCACCATGCTCGTCGCCGCCGCGCTGTCGGTCGGCATCGGGATGGCCTTCCCGAAGTTCGAGGCGACGACGGTCACCCGGTCCATGAAGACGGTCCTTCCGAGCCGGTGGGCCTTCCTGCTGTTCACGCTGTCCCTGTTCGGGACGGCCGCGGCCGCCGGGATCGTCGCCGAGGAGTTCGTCCGAATCCTGGCGACGGGCCTGGTCTCGTGGGCGCTTCCCTTCGGCTGGTCGGTCGGCGAGGGGACGCTCTACTGGATCGCGGCCGTCGCGCTGGTCCCGCTGTTGCTGGCGCCGGTCGTGGCGTATCGGTACGCCGTGCGACGGTTCGATCGGTACACGCTGGCGTGAGCGGTGGGTGATCGTTACGACTGGGTCGAGGACGGGTTCAACTGCGCTCCGCAGTACTCGCACGTGTCACGGTCGCCCGGGTTCGGCGATCCGCAGTCGGGGCAGTTCACCGTGTCGGGGGTCGTCCGCCCCACCTCGGTCCCGTCATCGGATCCCTCCGACTCCACGTATCGATGGTCGTAGAGCACGCCGCAGTCGTTACACCGGGCCATGTTTCGGGCGTCCCACGTGCTCCCGACGAGTTGCTTCAGGTCGCTGTCACGGCTGATACGGACGTTGATCGTTTTCCGGTCCGTTCCGCCGCAGACTGGACACGTCATGGCTGTCCGACAGTTCCTCCGGGATTCCTTAGATGTACCGTCACGGAGAGCCCCCGGCATCAGTCCCGTCGTGCGTGCAGGAGCACCCGCCTGAGAGACGGCAGCGCCTCGTGCGCCGTCCGCACCTGCCGGCGAACGACGTCGGGATCGAGTCCGAGTCGGCGGTGGAGCCACCCGAACGTCCCGTCCGTCGGCCCGGACGCGAGCGCGAGGTAAAGCCCAGACCACTTCCGGAACCGGCCGGTGCTGTTCCGGGAGAGGTCCGCGACCGTCCGGACGGCAAAGCCTGCCCCGTCGACGGCGGCGCGGTAGCTCGACAGCGTGGACGGGACGGGCATGTCCCAGGCGTCCGCGAACGCTTCGAGCGCCCGGTGTCCGTCGGCGCCGATCCCGTCCCGGGCGACCAGGTCCGTGACCACGAGGTGACCGTCAGGCGCGAGTACCCGCGACAGTTCCGCGAAGGCGGCGGCCTCGTCCGGCACGTACACGAGGGAATCGAGCGCGACGGCCACGGGGAAGACGCCCGATCCCAGCGGCAGCGCCGTCGCGTCGCCCAGCACGAACGCGGCGTCGACGTCCCGCTCCCGGCCGTTCGCCCTGGCCTGCTCGACGTTGTACGGAACGAGGTCCACGCCGGTCACGTCGAAGCCGAATTCGGCGGCGAGGTGGGTGACCGGCCCCCCGCGACCGCAGCCGGCGTCGAGCAGGCGAACGCCCTCGGTCCGTATCAGGGCGGCGGCGAGGTCCCGGCCGACCCTGTCGGCGAGTCGTCGCTGGCTGTCGCCGATCGGGTGCGGCTGGTACCACCGCGAGTAGCCGAGGTTGAGGTACGCCCGCGTGTCGAGAAAGCGGGCGAACCCCGCCCACAGGTCGTCCCGATCCCCGTCGTCGGTGAAGTGGTCACGCACCCGGCGGTGGAGCGGTTCGGCCGTCGAGGGGTCGTCGTCTCCGCCGGGCCCACTCCCCGTCGCCCCCACACCGTCCGCGGTTCGATCCGTCATCCTCGGCCGGAACGGCCCTCGGTGACCTCCGAGTAGCAGTACGCCGACTCGTCGCAGTAGTCCAGGTTCGCACAGCCTCTGGGACGCTGATAGTCGATCCCCTTGTGCCGGCGAAGGAAAGTCACGTAGCCGTCATCCACCCGGTCCAGGACGTCGTGACAGAACCACTTCTGCCCCCAGCGGTCGGCCCCCAGGTTCCGGTAGGGGCAGAGGAAGATCGTCCGTTCGACGTCGTCGACGCGGGGC
>JBLGCL010000117.1:0-9086 GCA_047617305.1 Natronomonas sp. | reverse complement strand
GAGGTCGGTCGCGGCCGCGATGGCCCGTGCCTGCCAGCGGGCCTGCGTCCCCGCTCCGAGCAACCCGAGGCGGACCGGCCCGGTCGCCAACTCGCGGGCGGCCAGGCCGCCGACGCAGCCGGTACGCCCCCCGGTGATCCGGTTGCCCTCCAGGAACGCCAGCGGTTCCCCCGTGGCGGCGTCGGCGAGCACGATCTGGGCGTTCACGGTCGAAACGTCGCGGTCGACGTTGCCCTCGTGCACTGACACCAGCTTCGTCGCGAAGGTCGGCTCGCCGTGGACGTAGGCCGGCATCGCCAGTCCCGTCCCGAGTGGTTCGTCGCCCTCGAGTCCCGTCCCGACCGGGTAATGCGGTCGGTCCGGCCGTTCGACCCCGCCGCGACCCTGCTTGCGGAACGCGTCCTCGATGACCGGGAGGAGTTCGTCCAGTTTCAGCACGGCGGCGACGTCCCCGCTCGAGAGTACGCGGACCATGTTTACCCGTTCGACGCGGTGACGTGTGAACGTTGCCCCGGCGAGGGGAGGGATCGTCGCGTCGAACACCCAACACTCCGGAAGGCTTTTTATCGATCGTCGATCACTGCCCCACATGGCGTCCGAATCCCGCCGATCAGGAGGTGTCGACAGTCAGTTGCGGCAGTCGTTCGCGGGGTTCGGCTTCTTCTTCGCGGCCTGAGCGCGGTGGATCCCGCCGGGGGCGCCGACACCGGACGGCGAACGGCGGCCGAAACCGCGCTCGTGGGGCTTCCAGCCCCGTCGGCATCCGGAACAGGTAACTGAGTACCCCACGCGAGAACGATTCAAGCGAATGAAACTCCCGGAAGCACAGGTCGCCGTGCTCGAGGCAGCGAGCGCGAGCGACCCGAAGACGATCGAACAGCTCGCCGAGGAAACCGGCCACAAACCGGAGACGGTCACCGGCGCGGTCTTCGAACTCGAGGACGACGGCTTACTCGCGGTCGAGGAGCGCTCCGAATCCAGCGCCTCGATCACCGACGAGGGCGCCGAGTACGTCGAGGACGGCCTCCCGGAAGTCCGTCTCTACCGCGCCGCGCTCGACGCCGGGGCGGCCGACGAACCGATCCCGATGGGACGGGTTATCGGGGCCGCCGGCCTCGACGGTCCCGCGGCGGACATCGCCCTCTCGAACTACGCCCGGAAGGGCTACGGAGCCATCGAGAGCGGCGAGGTCACCGCCGACCAGGACGCCGATCCGGACGTCGATCCCGAAGCTCGCGCCCTCGAGGCGCTGACGGCGGACCCGGACGATCCCGACGAGGACCCGACCGCCGGCGTCTCCGGCGACGTCCTCGACCAGCTGGAACGTCGGGGGCTGGTCGACGTCTCTGAACGGACCCGCCGATCCGTCACGCTCACCGACGACGGCGTCGACGCAATGATGCTCGAGAACGTCGAGGTCGCCGAGACCGTCGATCGCCTGACGCCCGAACTCCTCACGAGCGGCGAGTGGCAGGACGTCGAGTTCGCCGACTACAACGTCGAGGCCGACGCGGCCGAGACCCACGGCGGGAAAGTCCACATCCTGCGCCAGACGGCCGAGCGCGTGAAGGACGTCCTCGTCGGGATGGGGTTCAAGGAGATGGAGGGCCCCCACGCCGACGCCGACTTCTGGATCAACGACTGCCTGTTCATGCCCCAGGACCACCCGGCGCGCACCCAGTGGGACCGCTTCTCGCTGGAGCACCCGGACAAGATCCAGGACCTCCCGGACGACCTGGTCGAGCGCGTCCGCGACGCCCACCGCAACGGGGTCGGCGAGGAGGGCGAGGGCTACCACGCCCCCTGGGACCTCGACTTCGCGCGGTCGATCGCCCTCCGCGGGCACACCACCTCGCTGTCGATGCGCTACCTCTCGGGGAACGCCGGCGCCGACCTCGAACCGCCCGAGCGGTACTTCAGCGTCGAGAAGGTGTACCGCAACGACACGCTCGATCCGACCCACCTGCTCGAGTTCTTCCAGATCGAGGGGTGGGTGCTGGCCGAGGACCTCTCCGTGCGCGACCTCATGGGCACCTTCGAGGAGTTCTACCGCCAGTTCGGCATCACCGACCTGGAGTACAAGCCGACGTACAACCCCTACACGGAGCCGAGCTTCGAGCTGTTCGGTACCCATCCCGAGACCGGGGAACTGGTCGAGATCGGCAACAGCGGGATGTTCAGGGACGAGGTGCTCGACCCGCTCGGCGTGGATGCCGACGTCATGGCCTGGGGGCTCTCGCTGGAACGGCTCCTCATGCTGATCTACGGCTTCGAGGACATCCGGGACGTCCACGGAACCCTGTGTGACCTCGAACTGCTGCGGGACACGGAGGTGCTCCACTGATGCCCGTCGTGAACGTCGACTACGACGAACTCCGCGAGTTGACCGGCCACGACGAGAAATCGGACGGGGAACTCGAACGCGACCTGTTCGACCTCGGCCTCGAGTACGAGGGCGAGACGGAGGACGGCGACGCGAAGCTGGAACTCGAACCCGACCGCCTCGACCGGCTCTCGGTCGAGGGCATCGCCCGGTCGCTGCGCTACCAGTACGGCGACGATCGGGGGGTCTACGTGCCGAACACGAACGAGGCGACCTGGACCATCGAGGTCGAGGACGTCCCGCCGGAGCGCCCGTACGTCACCGGCGCGGTGATCCGCGGCGTCGATCTGGACGAGACGACGCTGGACTCGATCATCCAGTTGCAGGAGAAACTGCACGCGACGATGGGCCGCAAGCGCGCGAAGGGCGCCATCGGCATCCACGACCTCGCGATGCTCAAGGGCGAAACGATCGCCGACACGGTCGAGGGCACGGCCGAGAAGTCGATCCGGTACACCGGGATCGCACCGGACGGCGACCGGTTCGTCCCGCTCGACAGCGACGCGGAGATGACCCCCGGGGAGGTCATCGCCGACCACCACATCGGCGAGACGTACGCCGACCTGGTCGGCGAGTACGACTCGTACCCGGCCATCTACGACGACATCGGCCTGTTCTCGTTCCCCCCCGTGATCAACGGGCGACGGACGGAGGTGACGACGGACTCCCGGGAGCTGTTCGTCGAGATGACCGGCACCGATCAGTGGACGATCGACAAGATGCTGAACATCGTCTGTTACGCGTTCGACGCCCGCGGCGCGACGATCGAGGAGGTCGCCGTCGAGTATCCCGACCGGGACCTGTACGCCGGCGACGACTCCGAACGCGTCGGCCCGGGGGCGTCGCTCGTCCGCCCCGACCTCTCCACGAGGACCAAGGCGGTCGCCCACGACCGGATCGAGTCCATGCTCGGGGTCGACCTCGATCCCGACGAGGTCGTCGACCTCCTAGAGCGTTCCGGCCTGGACGCCGACCGCCAGGAAACCGACGACGGACTGGTGTACGAGACCACGATCCCGCCGTACCGGGTGGACGTCCTCCATCCGCTGGACGTGATCGACGACGTCGGCCGCGCGTACGGGTTCAACGAACTCTCCGCCCGGTACCCCGACGTCGGGACGGTCGGCGGGCGCCACGAGCGATCGACCCTCGAGAACGCCGTCCGGACGCAACTGGTCGGGCTCGAGTTCGAGGACCTGCTGAACTTCCACCTCACCAGCGAGGCCGAACTGTTCGACCGGATGCGGCTCGACCCGGCGGCCGATCCCGACGCCTTCGGGGCGGCCGAACCGCCACGGATCACGACGCCCTACAGCGAGGACTACACCGTCCTCCGCACCTGGGCGCTCCCCTCCCTGCTCATGGTCCTGGAGAACAACACCCACCGCGCGTATCCCCAGGACCTCGCCGAGATCGGGCTGGTCGCCTCGGTCGACGAGTCGGCGAACACGGGCGTCGACGAACGGCAGCACGTCGCCGGCGTCCTCGCCCGCCACGACGTTTCCTACGAGGACGCGAAGGCCCGGCTGCAGGCGCTGGCCCGGAACTTCGACGTCGAGCTGGCGACCCCGGCGACGGAGCACCCGTCGTTCATCGACGGCCGGACCGCGACGATCGTCGTCGACGGCGACGCAACCGGCGTCGTCGGGGAGATCCATCCGGAGGTGCTCGTCGAACACGATCTGGAACTCCCCGTCGTCGGGTTCGAGTTCCGGCTGGACGCGCTGGCCTGACCGACGGCGGCCACCGGCGACCGGGGAGACCGTCAGGACGGGGGGTCGTGGGTCCTCGAGACGGCGATCAGGAAGTACCCGAATACGACCGACGCGCTTCGCGGCGAGGTAGCCCGGGAGCCCGAGGGCCGCGACCGGGATCGCGTAGTAGATTCCCGTCGGGATCGTCATGCCGAGGGCGTCGTGGGCGTTGAGCAGGTAGTTGACGTTCTCCGACTCGTCGAGGTTGGACGAGGAGACGGTGACGGTGTGTGCGCCGTAGAAGATCCACCCGACGGGTTCGTAGGCGAACTTGCTGTCCGGGGTCAGCTAATCGTTGAGCGAACCACCCGCCTCGATGACCAAGAGGACGTACGTGGCGACGTATCCGGGCAGAGATGCACCCATGCCCGTGGTGATCCCGATCCGCACGGACACGTCGCGAAGGAGGCCCACGCCGAACGACCAGCGGTCGACGATCCTGTCCAGTCGACCGCCGCCCGACGGGCCCTCTCCGCTGTCTTTAACTCCACCTGATATGTATGCTACTCGTTTCTACGACCAGCGGCATATTCGTTTCGCCGATTCGGGTGGCAGCGGAGGAGTCCGAACGGCGCTCGGCCCGGGGCCGAACGTGACGGTTTCCCGGAGACGTTAGGCGCCAAGCGCGTCGGCGAACTCGTGGATCGTCGCCACGGTGCGGTCCGGGTCGTCCCCGAACGGCTCCCAGGGATCGCCCTTCCGGTCGACCCACACGCCCTGCATCCCCGCGTGGATCGCTCCCTGCACGTCGAACCAGGCGGCCGTGAGGTGGGCGATCTCCTCGATCGGCGTGCCGGTCCGCGCCGCCGCGTGACGGTACAGTTCCGTGGCGGGCTTGAACGTCTCGACCTCGTCGGCGCTGATCGCGTCCACGACGAGGTCGCGGATCCCCGCGTGCTCGATCATCGAGTCGAGCATCTCGGGGTTCCCGTTCGAGAGCACGTACAGGTCGTATCCCGACCGGTCCAGCCGTTCCATCCCATCTCGAACGTCCTCGAAGACGTCGAGTTCGTGGTACACGGCGAGGATCTCGTCGCGCTCCTCGGGCGACAGGTCGACGCCGTGGGCCGCCAGCGCGTACTCGAGCGCGTCGCGGTTCATCTCGTAGAACGGCTGGTACGCGTCGACGTGGTTCGCGACGAACGTGTACTCGAGGGACCTGGCCCGCCAGAGTCTGGAGACGGGCGTCGGCTCCGCGACGCGATCGGCCAGGGCGCTCTCCGCGGCGTCGACGTCCACCAGCGTGCTGTAGGAGTCGAACGTGACGGTCGCGACGGCGTCGGGGTCGAAGGGCATACTCGGAGTCGGAGCGCGGCGGTCAAAGGGCTACGGGTTCGGACGATCGTTCTCGGTTCGTCCGGCGGTTACTCGGCGGGCCTACAGATCTTCGAGGCGAAAGCCCACGATAGCCGTGGGAGAATGTCAGAGATCGGCCCCGACCGCGTCTTCGACCGTCGCGAACCCGTCCCGTTCCAGTCGTTGGAGCAGGCCGCGATTGATCTCCCGCGCGATCGTCGGCCCCCGATAGATCAGGCCCGTGTACAGCTGTACCAGGCTCGCTCCGGCCCGGATCTTCCGGTAGGCGTCCTCGGCGGTGAAGACGCCACCGACGCCGACGACGGGGACGTCGGTCCGTTCGGCCACGAACCGGACCATCCTCGTCGCCCGTTCCTCGATGGGCCTGCCCGAGAGCCCGCCCTCCTCGACCCGGTTCGGGTTCTGGAGCGTCTCCGGACGCGTCGTCGTCGTGTTCGTGGCCACGACGCCGTCGAGGTCCAACTCGGCCACGATCTCAAGCGCGTCCTCGACCGCGGGCTCGGGCAGGTCCGGCGAGAGTTTCACCAGCAGCGGCTCCGCTCCGGCGTCGATCAACTCCCCGAAGATGGCCGCCATGGCGTCCCGGTTCTGCAGTTCCCGGAAGTCCTCTGCGTTCGGACAGGAGACGTTGACGACGAAGAAGTCGCCGCCGTCGGCGATCTGTTCGTACGTTCGTCGGTAATCGGCGGGCGCATTCTCGGTCGAGACCCGCTCCGACTTGGCGAGGTTCACGCCGACCGGCACCGGCACGTCGGTCGCCGACAGCCGCCGGCCGATCTCGTCGGCGCCGGCGTTGTTCAGGCCCATCCGGTTGACGAGCGCCTCGTCCTCCGGCAGCCGGAACAGCCGCGGCTTCGGGTTGCCGGACTGTGGTTCGGCCGTGACGCCGCCGACCTCGACGTGGCCGAAGCCGATCGCGGCGAGGCTCCGGGGGACGGTAGCGTTCTTGTCGAATCCCGCGGCGACGCCGATCGGGTTCGGGAAGGTCCGGCCGAACGCGTCGACCCGCAAACGGTCGTCCTCAACGACGAGGGACCGCGACAGGACCCGCTCGACGGGTGTTCCCTGGGCGTACGTCAAGCCGGTTTCGACGACCCGATGGGCCGTCTCGGGGGAGAGCCGAAAGAACAGCGGTCGAACGACGTCGTATGTACGCATTACGTGTCAGGGGCAGCTATGAGGCCATAAAGCCCGCGGTGAGGGAGGGCGGTTCCGCGATGGTTTTAGAAGTCGTGTTCGACTTCGTCCTGGTCGGCCTTCTGAATGATAATCTTGTCCTCGCGCACGCGTACGAACACTTCGTCACCGATCTCCATGCCCGCGACGGCGAGTTCGTCCTCGTGTAGGTTGATGTGGACGTTGTGGTACTCCCCGTCCTCGCCCTTTGCGCCACTGGGACTGAGCTTCTTTTTCCGTACCATCGCGCTTTCTTACCGGAGATTGGCGATAGGATATACTTAAGTGTTTTCGACCGACGGAAGCGGTTTTCGCCGTCGTCGCCGCGCGCGCCAGAACGATCGGGCCGCGTTCGATTAAATTCCGGGGCCAATCAATAGTAACTATGGGGTTTTCACCATCCTTTCTCCCGTTCGGGTGGTGAAATCACACGCCGGCAGGGGTATCTTTATTACGGGTCGTGTTCTGAGTTGGCATGGAGGTAAAACCATGGTACGCGAAGATGGTAAGCGCAACTTTGCGCTCCGCCAGGACGACGGAACCGAAACGAGTGTCTTTTCCGGGAACACGCCTCGGCAGGCTGCCCTGAAGGCGGCCCGACGGCTCGACCCGGCGCCGAGCGAGGACGACGCGGACCGGACCGAGCTCCGTCTCCGGGAGAAAGGGACTGACAAAGTTCACATCTACGACGGCTGGGCCTGGGAGGAGACGGCGCCGAGCGACAAGCCGGACTGGATGCCCGACGAGATCACCGAGGCGAACGTCTCGAAGAAAGGCATCGAGCACCTCGACGAGTAAGTCGATCCACCCTTTTCTTGGCCGCGGGAGCCCACATCCCAACGCTTAGTGATCGACGGGTCTCAGGGGTACGTGCGCGGTCACCACCCAACCCGACCCCCGACGCCTGCAGCGAGGGATGACCGGTTGGCCTCCAGCCGCGCGACACCCCTTCGGAGGAGGCGCGTCGTCGTGGAAAACCGTGGCATGGTATCCGGATACCCAGCGGCGGCAGTTCGACGGTCTTAAGTGTAACACCCGGCTTCGATTGAGTGTGAACGGCGCGGCGCGACGACGTCGCGCTCCCTCCGGCCGAGACCCGGCACGGGGGAAGGCAGGCGGCGTGATGGGTCGTCGAATCGCGTCGATCCGGTTCGGCGCGGTTAAGTAATACTGGCCCATCACGTCAGAACGAAAAACTGTCCGCCGGATACGTATTCCGGCGCCGATCGAGTCCGATGCCCTTAAGTGTTCGAGGGCACTTCGGATGAGATGCGGACAAAGCACGACGCGATCGGCGGGACGTTCAACTCGTTCCGCCGTCTCGGGCCCTCCAGCGCGGTTCCCCGCGCTGGCCTGGGGTTCGAAGGGTTTAATACCCTTCCCAGGTAACCTACGGGTCCGAAGGAAATGAGGATTCCACCCCTGCGGTCCGCCGTACACGATGGAATCTGATGTTAGCCTCGGCAGTTCGGTGTCACCCGGCCGGCGTTCCCGGTCGGTGCATCGAACACGATCATGGTGTGTATCCCGATCTTCGGGATATACCCGCCAAAGCCCCCCGAGCTTCGTGCTCGGGACCATTCCGGTTGATCCTGCCGGAGGCCATTGCTATTGGGATCCGATTCAGCCATGCTAGTCGCACGGGTTCAGACCCGTGGCGAAAAGCTCCGTAACACGTGGTCAAACTACCCTGTGGAGGAGGATAACCTCGGGAAACTGAGGCTAATACTCCGTACGGCTCCTCGCCTGGAGTGGGGGGAGCTGGAAACGCTACGGTGCCACAGGATGTGACTGCGGCCGATTAGGTAGACGGTGGGGTAACGGCCCACCGTGCCAGTAATCGGTACGGGTTGTGAGAGCAAGAGCCCGGAGACGGTATCTGAGACAAGATACCGGGCCCTACGGGGCGCAGCAGGCGCGAAACCTTTACACTGCACGACAGTGCGATAAGGGGATCCCGAGTGCGAGGGCATACAGTCCTCGCTTTTCTGCACCGTAAGGTGGTGCAGGAATAAGGGCTGGGCAAGACCGGTGCCAGCCGCCGCGGTAATACCGGCAGCCCGAGTGATGGCCGCTATTATTGGGCCTAAAGCGTCCGTAGCCGGCCGAACAGGTCCGTCGGGAAATCTGCTCGCCCAACGAGCAGGCGTCCGGCGGAAACCAGTCGGCTTGGGGCCGGAAGACCCGAGGGGTACGTCCGGGGTAGGAGTGAAATCCCGTAATCCCGGACGGACCGCCGGTGGCGAAAGCGCCTCGGGAAGACGGACCCGACGGTGAGGGACGAAAGCTAGGGTCACGAACCGGATTAGATACCCGGGTAGTCCTAGCCGTAAACGATGCCCACTAGGTGTGGCACAGGCTACGAGCCTGTGCTGTGCCGTAGGGAAGCCGTGAAGTGGGCCGCCTGGGAAGTACGTCTGCAAGGATGAAACTTAAAGGAATTGGCGGGGGAGCAC
>JBLGCL010000116.1:0-9298 GCA_047617305.1 Natronomonas sp. | reverse complement strand
GGTCCCGTGCGGTCGATTTTGACCAGCGGGCCATCGCTCCGCTCCATGGCGATCAGGCGGTTGAGTCGCGCGTAGAAGTACCGGCCGATGATCAGCGACACCCAGAAGCCGATGAACGGCGAGACGATCCACCACGTCGCGATCTCGCCCATCTCCGCCCAGTCGAGCGCGTTGCCGGCGATGGCGAGGCCGGCGATCGAGCCGACCGCCGTCATCGAGGTGGAGGCCGGGACGCCGAACAGGTTCCCGATCAGCAGCCCGAGGCCGATGAAAAACAGGACGCCGATGCTCGCCTCCAGCGTGAAGACCCCGGGGTCGGTGACCAGTTCGGTTCCCAAGGTGGTGACGACGCGACGACCGATCGTCCACGCGCCGACGAAGAAGAAGAGGGTCATCAGCGCGGCCGCCATGGTCTTCGAGATGGCGTCCGCCCCGACGGCCGGGCCGAACGCCGGCCCGGTCGTCGATCCCCCCACGTTGAACCCCACGAAGACCGCTGCGAGAATCCCGACGAGAAGTAACACCGAAACCATGATTGCCTCTGAAATACCGGGGGGAGGAAACTTAAGAGGTTGTGATCGACACGGGGCAGCCGTCTATCGTATTCCGTCCGTCAGGGAGGCGGGAAAGGGAGCGGGAGAACCGGGGTTCCGCCAAGCCTTTTTCTCGTCGGCAGTGGAACCTGATGACATGGACGTTGGCAGCGGTCCAGCCCTTCGACAGCGCGTGAAGCGGGCCGGACCCGGTGGGTCGCGGAGGGGGGCCTGACGTGGCGGCACTCACGTTCTGGATCCTGGCGGTTCTGGCGACGGTGACTGGCCTGTTCATGGCGTGGGCGCTGGGAGCCAACAGCAACTCGCCCCCGTTCGCACCCGCGATCGGCGCCAACGCGGTGTCGACGATGCGGGCCGCCTTTCTCATCGGCCTCCTCGCGGCGTTGGGAGCACTGACACAGGGCGGGTCCATCTCGGAGACGGTCGGGCGGAACCTGATCGGCGGCGTGACGATTACGCCCCTGGCCGCGACCGCCGGGCTGCTGACGGCGGCAGGGTTCATGGCTGCCGGCGTCTATTCCGGGTATCCCATTCCGGCCGCGTTCGCGACCACCGGCGCGATGGTCGGCGTCGGCCTCTCGCTCGGCGGCGATCCCGCCTTCGACACCTACCGACGTCTGGGGATCTTCTGGATCCTCGTCCCGCCGATGTCGGGCGGGATGGCGTACGCGACCGCGACGGTGCTCCGGCGCGACGACATCCCCGAGACGGTCGGCGTCCCGCTGCTCGCCGCGGTCGTGGCCGGGATCGTCGCGAACGTCCAGCTCGGCGTCGTGCCGTCTCCCCCGGGGGCGTCCCAGAGTTCCGTCGCCGCGTTCGTCGCACGATTCGTCGGGAGCCCGACCCTCGCCGGGGTGGAGGTCATGGTCGTCCTCGTGAGTCTGGCCTTCGCTGTCGGTGGGTTCTTCTTCATCCGGCGGCGCACGCAGGCGTCGGTCGACGAGGGCATCCGAACCTTCCTCGTCCTGCTGGGGAGCATCGTCGCCTTCTCCAGCGGCGGCAGTCAGGTCGGCCTGGCGACCGGGCCCCTGGAGGACCTGTACGTGGGCGAACTCGGGTTGCCGGCCCTCGTTCTACTCGGGGTCGGGGCCTTCGGCATCCTCGCCGGCGCCTGGATGGGCGCACCCCGACTGTTGCAGGCGACCTCCCGCGAGTACGCCCAGCTTGGCGTCCGGCGGTCGATCGCCGCGCTGGTACCCGGGTTCGTCATCGCCCAGCTTGCGATCGCGCTCGGGATCCCCATCTCGTTCAACAACATCATCATCTCGGGCGTCATCGGCGGCGGCCTCGCCGGCGGCTCGGCGGGCGTCTCCCGGCGCAAGATCGGCGTGACGGTCGCGTTCTGGCTCATCACGCTGGCGTCCTCGATCGCGGTGGGGTACGGCGTCTACTGGGGCTTCACGACCGTCCTGGGCATTCGGTGATGGGTGCTTTTCCGACCTACCGGACGACCGTCACGGTCACCGGGGCGTCCCCGACGACGGCGGTCGCGACGGTTCCCAGCAGTCGCCGCGCGATCTCGCCGCGTTCGCCCCCGTGCCCGCCCATCACCACGTGATCGACGTCGTGCTCGTGAACGTACTCGAGGATCGAGTCGGCCGGGTCACCCGTCTCGATCGCCGTCTCGACCGTGCGGTCGGCTTCGGCCGCAGTCTGTCTGGACCGGTCGATCAAGCGGTCGGCCCGCTGTCGAGCCGTCTCCACCCGGTCGTCGTCCGCTTCGATGATCCTGCCTTCGCTCATGTGGGCGTCGAGCGGTGTCACGACGTTCAGCACCGTTATCCGGCAGTCGAACGTCTCGAGCGCGTGTTCGAGGGCGTCGTCCGCCAGGGGCGACCCGTCGAGCGGGACCAGAACGTGCGAAGGAGCCACACCAGTCCGTACCAACGCTGACGGTTTGAAATTGTGGTTCGACCTACGGTGGCGAGAAACGCGGTCCGCAATCACCGGCACCTCACCTCGTGACGGTCGGTTCCTGGTTCGACCTTCTACCGACCGTGCGCATCAGTTTTCGGATGTGGTTTCCGCTTCGTTTTCCGGTTCGTCGCTGCCGTCCCCGTCGCCCGATTCGTTCCCCTCGTCCGGGGAGACTTCCACTTCGTTCACTTTCTCCTCGACCGTTTCGTCGACCTTTTCCTCGACCGTCTCGTCCACCGTCTCTTCGACCTTCTCCTCGACCGTCTCTTCGACCGTCTCTTCGACCGTCGCCTCGACGGTTTCTCCGACCTGCTTTTGGACCGTCTCGCCGACGGTCTTCTCCACCGAGTGTTCGACGGTTTCGTCGACGGTTTCGCCGACCGTTTCCTCCACCGACTCCTCGACCTGCTTCTCGACGGTTTCCTCGACCGCGGTGACCATCCAATCGGGATCGTACTGGGACATCTTCCAGGCGACGTGGACGAAGTACGCGATCAGCACGCCGAATCCGAAAGCCAGCCCGACGTCCCTTTCGACGACGACGATCAGCGCGACGGAAACGAAGATTAACGCGCCGTAGGCGGCGTCGACGAGCACGTCAGTTCGCTGTGGATTCATGTGCTCATTCCTCCGCGAAGCGCGAGGAAATGCTTTTGGTTGGCGGGGATCCGACCCGACGCCGGGGACGACCTCGCCCCACATGAAAAGCGCTTTGAGTATCGATTCGAAACACCCACACGAACGAGTGTCTCCCCGCCAGAACCCTCTCCGCCGGCTGTCTCGCCTTCCGAACCCGATTCGCGCGCTGATCTGTGCCATCGGGGGCGGCCTCGCCAGGGTCGACCTCGTCGATCGCGAGCGCGCTCGCCGGACGGCCGACCTCTCCTGGCCGCGCATCGTGACCGGGATCGCCCGGATGTCGAAAAACGCCGTCGACGTGGCGATGGTCGGCGCAGTCGCGGGGATCAACGCCATCAACGGCGTCGGGTTGGCGGGGCCGTTCTGGGGCATGGCGTTTTCGATCGGAGGAGGGGTGGCGGCCGGAGCGATCGCGCTGGTTTCCCAGCGCTACGGGGCCGACGAGTACGGCGAGATGGCCCAGGCGATCAGATCGAGTTTCGCGCTCGTCGTCCTC
Organism: Natronomonas sp.; assembly: GCA_047617305.1. Taxonomy (GTDB): domain Archaea; phylum Halobacteriota; class Halobacteria; order Halobacteriales; family Natrialbaceae; genus DATFIX01. Next base: position 5,692 of record JBLGCL010000116.1, on the reverse strand, counting down.
GTGACGCTGCCGATCGCCGCGCTGTTCTTCCTGTTTCCGGCCGAACTCATCGGCGTCATCAGCAGCGAACCGGCCACGATCGAGCAGGGCGCCGCGTACCTTCGGATCATCGCCTTCGGCGTGCCGTTCGCGGGGTTGAACCTGATCGGCAGTCGCGTCTACATCGCCGTCGACGACGCCTGGACGCCGATGGTCGTCCGGTCCGGCGGGGCTCTCACGAACATCGGCCTGAACGCCGTTTTCATCTTCGGTCTCGGGATGGGGGTCGAAGGTGCCGCGACCGGGACGGTCCTGGCAAACGTGCTGGTTACCGGGGTCTTCGCCGGCGGACTCGTGTTCGGCTCCGTCCCCGGGACCAAGGACTTCCCCACACGGGTCAATCCGGTGGCCGGCTATCTGCACCGGGGCATGATGCGCGACCTCGTCGAGATCGGCCTCCCGGTCACCGGGCGCAACAGCGTCTGGACCGTGGCGCGCTTCCCGATGTTGGCGATCGTCGGGATGTTCGGCCAGACCACGCTGGCGGCGTACATCGTGGCGCGACGGATCTGGGGCCTGATGAACACGCCCGGGTGGGGATTCGGCCTCGCGGCGTCGAGCCTCGTGGGACAGGAACTCGGCGCGGAGGACGAAGCGGACGCCGAGTCCTACGGCGTCGAGATCACCCACCTGGCCGTCGGGACCTACGCCGTCTTTGCCCTGTTGGCCGCCGTCTTCGCGGAACCGATCGTCGAACTGTTCGTCAACGACCCGCCGGGGGGGACGATTCCCATCGCGGTCGGTCTCGTGCTGGTCGGCGCCGTCGCCATCCTGCCCCAGGCCGTCAAAGCCACGATGGCAGGGGCGCTCACCGGCGCCGGCGACACGCGGTGGCCGTTCTACAGCCAGTTCCTCGGCATGGTCGTCGTCGCCATTCCGCTGGCGTATCTCGGCGCGACGACGTCACTCGGGATCTGGGGGCTGTACCTCACGCTGTTCGCCGAGAGCACGATCCCGGCCGCGATCAACTACTATCGGTTCTCGACCGGGAAGTGGAGGGTCATCAGCCGGGACTACCGCCCGGGCGCTGCGCAGACCGACGACTGATCTAGTTCGCTCCACCTCGCGGACTCAGGGGATCCACTCTTCGAGTGGGATCGAAGGTGGCGACCGTCTCGATCAATCCTGGCGACGCAAGGACTGCAGCGGAGAGAATATCGCAGCGAGCCCTGGATGGACGAGCCGTCGGGGGCGTTCTGACGGGGGTCGACGGCCGTCTTCGGATGTCCGCTATCTTCGGGTTCAGGGCAACGAGGCCAACAACCTCAGTTGTCGACTATCGCTGCCGCGTCCGTGACCAGGCTGTCGAGGATTTCGGGCGTCGTGGGGTGGTAGGCCCGGTCGGGGATATCGCGCACGTCGAGTTCCATCTCGACGGCCAGTTGCATCGTCTTGGCCATGACGTCGGCGTGGTAGTGCAGGCCCTGGTAGCCCAGCACCGTGCCGTCCTCGGCGACGACGAGTCGCGCAAGTCCATCCGCAACGTCCTTGGCCTTGAACACGCCGTCGCTGGACGCCTCGGTCGTGACGACGTGATGGTCGATGCCGGCCTCCCTCGCGGATTCGGACGAGTGCCCGACGCGAGCGAACGGCAGCACGCCGAGCCCGGAGAACACGACGTGGTGGTGGACGTTCTCGTACTCGACGAGCGACTCGCCGTCGCGGTGGCGCAGAACGTTCTCGGCGGCGGTAAAGCCCTCCTCCTTAGCGACGTGGAGGATCGGTTCACGCCCGTTGGCGTCGCCGACGACGAACACGCGCTCGTCGCTGCGGGCCTGCATCGTGTCCGCGACCCACCCCTCGTCCGGCGACAGCGAGGTGGCGTCGAGGTTCAGCGTGTCCAGCGAGGGTTCCCGCCCGGTGAACGCGAACAACTGATCTGCCTCGAACGTCGTCTCCTCGCCGTCCTCGAGTTCGACGTGCGCCCGGACGCCGTCCTCCGTAGTCTCTATCTCCCGGGTCTGGGCGCTGAGATGGATATCCAGGTCGAAGTGATCGCGGTAGTATTCGACGACCTCGTCACCGAACGGCTCGTCGGCTTCCATGAGGGCGCCGGGGAGCAACTCGACGACGGTGAGGTCCATCCCGGCGGCCTCGGTGAGGTAGGGCACGAGTTCGAGCCCGATGTAGCCGATCCCCAGGACGATCCCCGTGTCCCCGAAGGACGTCGAATCGAGGACGTCCGCGCTGGTCTGGACCGGTGCGTCCCGGATGCCCGGAATCGGGGGGAGGTTGACGTCCGACCCCGTCGCGATCACGACGTAGTCCGGCTCGATGATCCGGTCGTCGACCTCCAGCTGACGGTCGCCGACGAACCGGGCCGTGTCGTGGATGAATTCGACGTTCTCGCGCTCCGCCAGTGACGCCACGTTGTCCCGGCGGTGCTGCGCGAACCCCGAGATATGTTCGTCCTTCGTCTCGACGACGCGCTCGAGATCGACCTCCGGGCGGTCGCCCGTCAGGCGGCCGTCCTTCCGCGCGGCGAACCGGTGTTCCGCCGCGGAGAGCACCTCCTTCGAGGGCATGCAGCCCCGCAGAATGCAGAGGCCGCCGCCGGGATCCCCGTCGTCGATCAGCGTGAGTTCTACGTCCGGTTCGTCGGCCAGGTCGTTCGCGACCGCCACGCCGGCGCTGCCGTACGCGCCGACGATGGCGACGTGCGTGCTCATACATTCGGCTTTGAGGGGGCGGCTAAAACGGTTGCGTAACGGCGTCGGCGTTGTCGCGGTGGGAAGACACGTTGGGCGAGAACCAGCCGGTGGGCCCCCGGGATCGCTGACGGTCGTGCTCCCGATCCTGGTCGTCCCCCGTCGCAACCAGATGGCCGACGTGGCGTCAGTGCCGCCCCCGTCCCGTCCGTGGCGACGGTCATACCTGGGGTGCCGAACGAAGACCGGCCGGTATTGCATCGAAAAAGATGCAAAGTCTTATGAGCGGGGAGCACAGCGATGCGGATGACATGACGGGCCAGGGTTCGGGTTCGGGTTCGGACACCCCGAACGACGAACGGGATGGCGAGGCCGAGGAACGATACGTCGAGCGGTCCTTCACCTGCACCGGTTGCGGGTACGCGACGACGCACCCGGTCGGTCGGTTGCAGGCGGAGGTCCGGGCGACCTGCCTCCACTGTGCGGACTGGACCGTGCAAACGGCGGACGTCGACGCGCTGATCGATACCAGTCGCGACGTGGCCGAACGACTCTCGGGCGCGGTCCTCACCGAACGGCAGGCCCTGGCGTACCTCCTTCGGGAGGTCGTCGGCGTGGATCGGCAGGAAGCGGCGGCGGCGACGGACACGACGGCATCGAACGTCGACAACCTCCACCGGCGCGGGCGGGAAAAAGTGGCGGACGCTCGCCGGGTCGTCGAGGAACTCGAGGCGCTCCAGGCGGAAATAAAGAACTAGCCCGGGCCGGACCGCGGAGCGGCGACCGGTTTCGCAACCGAAGGGGTATCACTCGTCGGATAAATGGCTCGTTACGGGCCGCGATGCGTCCCGCTTCGGGGCGCCCCCGCCTCCAGCGCGACCCCGAACGCGAGGAGCGCCAAGCCCAGGTCACGGATCAGAACGTCCACGTACGGCCCCCCGACCGCGACACCCACGCAGAGGTTGGCCACGACACCCACCAGCGACAGCGCCGTTAGCGCCGCAACCGTCGGGGTGTGCCAGTCGGCGAGCAGCAAGAGCCCGAACAGCACCTCGCTGACCCCGAACAGGACGAACGTCGGATCGAGCGGGAGGAGTTCGGTCGGCCAGGCGTCGGCGAACGGTGGCGGTGGTCTAGCCCGGCCGCGGGCCCCAGCGCCCTCCGACCCCGAGGAGGAAGCCGAGGGGCCCCGCAGTCATCGCGAACGGAAGAACATAGGTCGCTGCCCAGAGGGGGGCCGCACCCGGCCCGTTGAATACGTAGTGGCCATAGCTCGGGAGTGCCGCTACAAGCAGGCTTGGAACGTAGCCCTCGTTCAGGTAAGCGGGGATCGTCGCCAGCCCAACCATCGTGATCACGCCGATCCCTTCCGTCAGCATCGCTGCCGGCGCTGCTTCGAGGATAAACGCTGGAGAAGCCCAAACACAAGACCGACTCCGGGCGAGGACGGTGCTCCGATCCGTAGTACTGCTGTCGCAATACCCAGGCCGACGGCGAGGGCGAGTGCTCGCCACGTCCGTGACCGATCGACGCCCGACAGGAGGAACTGTCGGGTTCTCGATTGAGCGTGTGTGGAGGTATATTGGTAACTATGTCCAAGCGGACTTTTCGATTTGGGTGGTGCGCGTGTTCTGACCTAGTCGCACACTATTGCCGCCAGTAGAATTCTGGCTGTAGGCGGTCAAGTGAATGCTTATGTTTTACACTTCCGTAGTGTCGGATATGGTCTCCAGCATGTGGGAACTGTTCGTCGCCCTCTTTCGCGGGGGTGAGAGAACCGATGATGACGATGATGCTCGTTTCGTTCCCTCCCCGCTGGACTTGTCTGTACGAGTGGCCCATGGAGGGGGCGATGACGAGGCAGCCCGTGAGCTCTCTACAATAAGCGAGCAGGCACACGAGCTTGAAGAACGCCAACGTGATCACTGAACGTGGGAAGACAGGGGTCGTGTTCAATTAAGCACACCTCGCGAACGATCATACGCTCTCAGTAGTATGACTCGTCGGTATGGCCCTCGGTGGTGCGAGAGGTCTGGACCTCCGTGTCAGGTACCGCGGTCACGGCGTCAATCAGGGGATCGTTTTCTTCGACAGTTCTCCAGACGGCTCGAAGCAAGCTGTTGTACACGGCTGGCCGCTCGATCAGTCCGATATGGCCGGTGCGTTCGAGTCGACAGAACACGCTATCATCGATCCGCCCTGCAGTTTTCCGTGCCACGGACAGTGGGACGATCCCATCGGCGGGGCCGTGGATCACCAAGGTCGGACAGTCTATCCGGTCCATGTCGTCGCGGCCGTCGTATCCCCAGAACGCCTCCGTGACCGTCCTCCACGCGGACCGACGGTGCGGCAGCGGGTTCGACTGCAGAAAGTCATCGAGTACCGCCCGCGCGGTCGTTTCATGAGCTCCAACGGTGTGGGCGAGTTGTCGCATCAAGAGTCTGTTCGACGGGAATCGATACAGCCGGAGCGCGAGGAACAGCCGGAGCAGCGGTTTCTCCCACGCCGGCGTAAGGTCGTGATCGCCGCCCCCATGGAGGACGAGTCCGCTCGTCGGGTGGTCCCTTGCATACTCGATGGCGATCGCAGTGCCGTAGCTGTGCCCGTGAACGATCGGTCGGTCGATGACAAGCAAATCGAGGAGATTGCGAAGGTCGATAACGTGGCCGTCGAGTGACTGCTCCAGTCGGGTCGTCGAGTTCCTGTTGCCGGCGAGCGCGTAGGTGACCAACTCACGGTCGCCCGCGAATGCGTGCAACTGGGGAAACGGGTTCCAGGGCGACCCGAGGCCACCGTGGACGAACACGAGCGCGGGCCCGGCGCCGGAAACGTGCATCGTCTCCAGCGCGACCCCGTCAGAGACGCGCTTCTGAGTCGGGGATGGGAGCGATTCCTTCGCCTCTTGGAAGGGGATGTAGCCTTGTGGGGTCGAATCGGACTCGATATTCCGACTCATCGGTAAGGTAATCTGTCGATCGCGTCGCAAAGCCGTCTAGACTTTGCTC
>JBLGCL010000115.1:0-9303 GCA_047617305.1 Natronomonas sp. | reverse complement strand
GACCTCCGCGGGATCACGGAGTCGGTCGTTACCACGCTCGGACCGAACGACCGCTGGAACGTGGCCGCGCTCGGGTTGCACGCCGGCGATCCGGTGACGGCCACCACCTGGGGGAACACCCGGACCCGGCGGAACTTCGAGCGCGAGGGTGACGGGTACGTCCACTTCCTCCGCGACCCGGACCTGTTCGTGCGGGCGGCGCTGGACGTCTACGAGGTCGACGGCCCCCACCTGGACGCCGCCGACGCCTGGGCCGCGGTCGAGGCCGACCGGATCGACGCCGAAACGGTCGACGGGACGAGACGGGAACGGTGGGCGCTCCAGCCGACCGACTCGGGGATCGAGCGCCGGATCGTTCCGACGACCAACCGGGGGTACTACGCCGTCGTCGAGGCGACCGTCGCCGCCTCGCGGCTGGACGTCGACGCCTACGACACCCGGACGCTGGTGGAGCGGTTGCGGTACTTCGAGACGGTCGTCGACCGCTGCGGCGGCGACCCGGAGCGGCGGGCCTTCGATCGACTGACGGCCCTGACGGACTGGAAGAGGGCCGAGGACGACGGTTCCCGGTCGGGGCAGAACGAATCCTTTTAGGCCGCGTCAGGGCAAAGACCGGGCATGGCAATCAAACCCGACTACGTCAAGAAGACGGGGAAGATCCTCCTGGAGCGGTATCCGGAGGCGTTCTCGGGGGACTTCGAGACGAACAAGGAAAGTGTAACCAAACTGACCAACATCGAATCCAAGGGCGTCCGCAACCGGATCGCCGGCTACGTGACCCACAAGAAAAACGCCGGTTCCGAGGGTTCCTGATCGCTACTGTTCTCGAGGCGCGACGGAGGACATTGGAGCGACGCCAGCGACCGCCCCGCCGAGGGGGCGGTGCGCGATGCCCGTCCGCAATTCCGGTCTCGACCCCAACCGTTTAGCCCGCCAGTCCCGCTACGGGGGAGCATGACCGTACGCGTTGGCGTCCTCGGCGCGACCGGCGCCGTCGGACAGCGCCTCGTCCAGTTGCTCGACCCGCATCCGGACTTCGAAATCGCGGCCCTGACCGCCAGCGAGGACAGCGCCAGCCGTCCCTATCGCGAGGCGGCGAAGTGGCGCGCGGAAGGTCCGATCCCCGAAGCGATCGCCGACGAGACCGTCCGCGAGACGACCCCGGACGCCGTCCCGGGTGACGTCGACCTGCTGTTCTCCTCGCTGCCCTCCAGCGTCGGCGATCGGGTCGAACCGGCGTTCGCCGAAGCCGGGTACGTCGTGTCCTCGAACTCGTCGAACGCGCGACTCGACGACGACGTGCCCCTCGTGATCCCGGAGGTCAACGCCGACCACCTCGACCTCCTCGAAGTCCAGCGCGACGACCGCGGGTGGGACGGCGCCCTGGTGAAGAACCCCAACTGCTCGACGATCACGATGGTGCCGCCGCTCGCCGCGCTCGACCGGTTCGGGCTGGAACGGGTCCACGTGGCGACCCTTCAGGCCGTCTCCGGCGCCGGCTACTCGGGCGTGACCTCGATGGAGATCATCGACAACGTCCTGCCGCACATCGCCGGCGAGGAGGAGAAGATGGAGACGGAGACCCGGAAGCTCCTGGGATCGTTCGACGGCGCGACCGTCGAGTACCACGACGCGGCGGTGTCGGCCTCGTGCAACCGGGTGCCGTCCCTCGACGGCCACCTGGAGAACGTCTGGGCCGAGACGCGGGGAGACCTCGCGCCGGCCGACGCCGAACGGGCCATGGGCGAGGCGCCAGGGATCGACCTCCCGAGCGCCCCGGAGAGACCGGTCACCGTCTTCGACGATCCGGGCCGGCCACAGCCCAGACTCGACCGGAACCTGGACGACGGCATGGGCATCGCCGTCGGACCGGTCCAGGAGACGCCGGGGGGGATCCAGTTCGACTGCCTCGCACACAACACCATCCGCGGCGCCGCGGGGGCGAGCGTCCTCAACGGGGAACTCCTCGCTCGCGAGGGCTGGGTCTAGCCCTCGTTGCCGGACCACGATCCGGGTTCGATCACGTCGCCGTCGATCCCGCCGTCGACCCGTCGCTCCACGTCGTCCGTCGACAGGGGGTCGCCCTCGACGGTGTCCCCTACGGCGACGCCGCTGGTCATCACGGCGCTGATCCCCTCGTCCACGCTCATGTCGACGTCGACCAGGCGATCCTCCGAGACGTTGATGAGGAAGCCGCCCATCACCGGGTTCGGCGAGAGCGGCAGGAACAGGGTGACCTCGGCGTCGGTTCTGGTCTGGATTTCCTCGTGTGGCTCGGCGGTGACGAACGCGAGCATGTGGATGCCCTCGATCGGGAACTCGACGAGCACGACGTCCCTGAAACTCCCCGCGTCGTTCTCGACGATCACGTCGCCGAGGCGCTGGGCGCTGGTGTAGATCGTGCTGACGCCGGGGATGGTCGACATGAAGTGATCGACCGCGACCGATACGCGGCTTTCGCCGCCTCGACGTTCCGCCACGGCACCGACGACCAGGATCGCGAGGAGGACGCCCCCGGCCGTGAGCAGTTGCAGCACGAACGCCGGATAGTCGGCCCCCGGAACGATCCCGAGGAGGTCGACGAACGGCGCGAGGAACCCGACGATGATGCTCCAGCCTAACGAGACGGCGGCGATCGTCACCAGGACCGGCAGGACGATGGCCGCCCCGGTGAGCAGCGATCGACGGACGAAACCGGTGACAGCCCCGGAGTCGACCGGGCGTTCTCGGTCCATGTCCGGGACCACCGTTCCGTCGTGTATAACCCCTTCGGCAGGCGGATACCCGTCCCACCCCCATGGGGTCGAGCAACCCCTGACGGGACGTGTCGGTCGCAGGGACGCGACGGCTCGTGGAGCGGGCGCGTCCCGGCGTGCGTCGGCGGAGACGTTCCGCCCAAGGGGGGTCGTCTACGCCCCACCTCCGGGGGGTCGGTTCATCGAGGCCAGAACCGGCGGGCGCTCAGATCACGCGATTCTCGATCGGGTCGTCGCGCTCCCCGAGCACCCGTCGAACGTTCTCGGCCACGACGTCGGCCAGGCGCTCGTAGTAGGCCGGCGTCTGGCCCGCGTTGTGGGGCGTGATCCTGACGTTGTCGAAGTCCCAGAGCGGGTGCTCCGGCGGGAGGGGTTCGGGGTCGGTCACGTCCAGGGTCGCCCCGCGGAGTTCGTTGGCCCGCAACGCCGAGACCAGGGCGTCGGTGTCGACGACCGGACCGCGGGCGACGTTGACCAAGACGGCGTCCGGCGGGAGCGCGTGGAAGGCCGCCTCGTCGACGAGTGCCCGCGTCGTCTCCGTCAGCGGGCAGGCCAGCACGAGGTGGTCCGTCTCCACGAAGGCGTCCATGAGGGCTTCGTCGTCGTATCCGATGACCTCGTCGGCCGGACTGCCCTTCTCCGGGCTGTGCCGGACGCCGATCGTCTCGACCCCGAAGCCGTCGAGGCGGTCGAGCACCGCGGTCCCGATGGCGCCCATCCCGACGACGGTCACCGTCGACCCGTAGAGTTCGTCGGTGGGGAAGGACTGCCACAGGTTCTGCTCCTGACGACGCCGGCTCTCGTCGAGGCGGTGGGCGAACGCCAGCAGCATGGCGATCGCGTGCTCGCTCACGTTCGGCCCGTGGACGCCCGAGGCGTTGGTCACGACGACGTCCCGTGACTCGAGTTCGTCGAGGGGCAGGTGATCGGTGCCGGCGAAGGTGCACGCGAAGAGGTCGACGGCGTCGGCCGCGTCGAGCAGTTCGTCCGGCGGCGCGTGACCGGTGACCACCGTCGATTTGCCGACGAGTTCGGCCTCCTCGGCGGGCGTTCGCGCGTGAACCACGTTGCGGTCGGGCAACCGTTCGCGCAGGCGGTCGGCGTAGTCGGCCATCGGCATCGCGTGAACGTTCCGGCTGAGGACGAGTACGTCCGGGCTCATGTCCGGCCCTTCGACCGCCGGGGCTTGAAACCCCTCGTCTCGGGACGAATAGGGCCGTCTGCGGCCCCTCGAAGGGGAAAAGGCGACCGTGTCCGGCGGAGGTTTATACGCGGATCGGGTAACGGTCGAATAGTGGCTATCAGCACGGAGAACGACACCGTCCAACGGGCGCTCATCGCGTTCGCCGGGTCGGGACGGTTCATGGCTAGCATCCTGATGGGGACGGTCATGGCCCTGTACGTCGAGGACGCCGGGGCGTCCGAGTTCGTGGTGAGCATGGTGCTCACCGCCTACTTCCTCGGGATGATGGTGTTCTCCCCGATCTGGGGCGCCATCGCGGACGTGACCGGCCGACGCCGCGCCGTGATGGTGGTTTCGGGGGTGCTCGGAACCGTCGCCGTGATCCCGCTCGCGACCGTCGGCAAGGCCGGACCGACGATCGCGCTTCCCTTCCTGACGGTGGGCGGCGCCTGGATCCCGGTCGGCCTGCGCGCCCTCTACGCCGCGTTCGCGGTCGGGTTCGTCCCGGTGATGCTCACGATCGTCAGCGCCAAGGGCGGCGCGGAGGGGCGCGGACGATCGATGGGGTTCTTCAACAGCGCCAGGGCGGTCGGGATGATGAGCGGCCAGCTCGGCGCCGGCGTCATCATCGGGCTGCTCCTCCCGTCCGGATTGTACCTGGTCATCGCGGGCATCAGTCTCCTGTCGGCCGTGGCCGCGGCCCTCGTGTACGATCCCACGCCGACGCCCGACGGCGACTTCTCGGTGGCCGAGATCGCGAACGAGGTCCGCCAGCGACTCCTCCCGGCCGTCGAGGATCGGGGGCACCTGCGGACCAACGGGTTGCGCTGGCTCTACGTCGCCCTCGCGCTCCGGAACATGACCGTCCTCGGGACGATGAGCCTCATGGCGATCTACATCACCGGGCCGCTGGGAGTGAGCGAGGTCCTGATGGGTGCCATCCTCGCGTTCAACCCCGGCGGTCAGGTCGTGTTCATGTACCTCTTCGGCCGGGTCGCGGACTCGGCCGGCCGCAAGCCCCTCATCGTCGCGGGGATGGCCGGGAGCGGCCTGTTCGCCGTGGTCGCCGCGCTGTCGGCGATCCCCGAGTCCGCCATCGTCCGCATCGCCGTGATCGCGGCCGCGTTCGTGATCATCGCCGCCGCCTTCTCCGCGATGACTACGGGCGCGCTCGCGTTCATCGGCGACGTCGCGCCACCCGAGCGCGAGTCCGAACTCATGGGCCTGCGCTCGACCGCCAAGGGCGTCGGCGGGGTCGCCGGGCCGCCGCTGATCGGCGGCCTTGCGACCGTCACGAGCATCCAGTTCGCCGTCGGCGTCGCCAGCCTGCTGGCGTTCGGGGCGGCCGTCCTCGCGGGCGTCGCGCTCACCGAGAGCCGGCCTGCGGACGCGGCACCCGGCCAGGCGGTCGGGGTCGGACCGTCCGACGACTGATAGGAATTCGCTCAGGTCTTCATACTTCCCCGTGTGGCAGATTACAGACCTCCTATATCCGGCTCGACCGGCTTAGCGGGTGAAGTCAGCACGGGATCCCCGGTAAATCGGGCGGGAATTGGGCGGACACAGCGACCGGGTCCCACGGACAGTAAACTGTCGGGATTTTCCATCCCAACCGTTTTTACATGTCATAACATACCACAGACCACTCCGAGGAACCCCGAGTAAAGTTCACGGTGATCGTCTATGGCTAGCAATCGAAATATGGACGGAAAACCGATCGACGCGAACCTCCGGAGGTGTGGAACCGAACCTGCGTCGGGCGAGCTGTCGGGAGTGCGAACGACGAGGCGACAAGCGATACGTGGGGCCTGTGCCCTCGCCACGACAGGTGGTCTTGGACTGGCGAGCGGGACGGCTACCGCGCAGTCCGAGGACGGGGACTGGCCGCAGTACCACGGGGACGTCCAGCGAACCGGGAGATCGGCCATGGCTGACCCGGAGAAACCGTCCCGGATCAGGTGGTCGACCGGCGTCGGGCTGAACCAGATGCATCCCGTCGTCGCGGGACGTACCGTGTATTTCGGCGACGAGAGCGGCAACCTGCAGGCCCGGGACCTGGCGACGGGGGAACTGAACTGGCGGTACGAAGCGTCCCGCCCGGTCCAGCTCGCGCCCGCAGTTCGTGACGGAGTCGTCTACATCGGGACGCGGGCGGGGTACCTCCGGGCGATCGACGCCGGGTCCGGAAAGGAACAATGGAGCAGGAGGCTCCCGGGGAAGTTCACCTCGACCCCCGTGGTGACGGACGATCGGGTGTACATCGGGTTCACGAGACGGGTCGACAAGCTCAACGCGGAACACCGGGTCCACGCCTTCAGTTCGGGATCCGGCGAGCCGCTCTGGACGTTCTCGCTGGAGGCCGACGAAAACGGGATCCGGGACCAGCCCTCCGGTCGTCCCACGCCTGCAGTCAGCGGAGAGACGCTGGTGGTGAACTTTTCGAGGACCCACCCCGACAACCGGGCGAAGGGGCTGAAAACGAGTGACGGAAGCGTCGTGTGGACCGAATCGTTCAGCCCGCGTACCAACTCACCCGGGGGGCGTTCTCGCCCCCCGCTCTCGGTGAGTCCGCCGGGTACATACTGTCCGAACCCGTGGGAACCTTTCGATTCTCTCCCACTAACGGGAGTACGAACTGGAAGCAGAGCGGTGTGTCCAACTACCCACCGACGATCGGCGACGACCGCGTGTTCACCGTCCACAGCGGGTCCTCGTCGCTGATGTACCGCGGGTTGGATCCAGTCAGTGGAACCGTCGACTGGACGTATCCGGTTTCCAGCGTTGCGGGCGGGATCACCACCACCGGCGGGCGGGTCTATCTCGTCGCGGACGCGAACCTCGTCGCCCTGCGGGCCGAGGACGGGATCCAACGCTGGAGGTTCGAACTCCCGGCGTCCCTCGGCGACGAGTCGCACGTCGCTGCCTCGGACCCGATCATCACTCCCGAGGGCATCCTCGTCAACCACGAGGGGACCCTCTACCTGGTGGGCAATGGCGGTGGCACTTCGCCGGGTCAGGCCCCGGCTACGACCACTACCGACGTGTCGGAGGAGGGCAGTCCACGGCCGACTACCGAGAACGTTCAGCCCTCCGACAGCGGATCCCGCCCCGAGCGGGGGTTCTTCTCGAACGGAAAGGGCTCTCCACTGGGCGGTCTCTCCGGGGACGATACGGTCACGGTGGCCAGCATCGCGGTCACGATCGTGAGCATGATCCTCTCGTTCGTCCAGATGGTGCGGGGACAGTGAGATGGCTCGAGGAAAACCCGCCATTTGGGGGCTCGGCGTGGGGGGACCGATAACGGGTCTCGGCGGCTACACGGCCGTTGTGGCACCCGATCTTCCGAACTCGCTCGGCGGCCCGTTCATCCTCCTCGGTATCTTCGTCATCCTCTTCGGCTTCTACGTCCGATGGATGGCGCCGGAGACGAAGACCTTCGACGAGCGCGTGCTCGCGACGTTCCACCCGAACCAGCTCGCGGCAAAGGCGTTCCTGCTGGTCGGCGGCGGGTTCTTCCTCGTCACTATCTACCTCCTGTTCGGTACGTACCTCCCCTACGTGTACCCGACCCTTTCGTTCTCCGGGTACCTCTTTTTCACGCTCACCGGACTCGTCCGATACTGGAAGAACTCGCTGACGACGTACTACGTGACCACCAAGCGCATCACCAGCGAGTACCGGTTCCTCTCCTTACAGAGAACCAGCGTTAGCCTCGAGGATATCGCGGCCGTGGGCAGGAGGCAGTCGGTCGTCGAATCCCTCGTCGGACTGGGCACGGTGGGCATCTCGGCGGGTGGTGGGAACCCGACGATGACCGAGATCCGGTTCCGGGACATCGAAGAACCGAACCTGGCCGAGGAAGCGATCGACAGAGCACAGCGACAGTCCCCGTGACGAAGTCGATTCTCGAGTGGTGGACCATCTCGAACGCGTCGACGATGAGACGTTGTATCAGGTGCTGCTACAGGTCGCGGACACGATCGGCAGGGAGGACGTCGCCGATGCGTTATAGTGGGTGAACTACCCCGCCCTGCTCGGCCTGACGGCCTCGCTGAGGGCGGGGCTTCCTGCTTCCACGACGCGCTTTGCAGATACAGGTGTATCCACAGGGAGTGCAGTCTCCACAGGCGTTTCTTCGGAGTGTCCCACTCCAGTTGATCGACGGGGTGATTCCGTGGGACAACGCACGCTTCTTGTCGCGTTTGAACGCTGTCCGTGTCCGTCAGCTTCGCAAGGAGCGAGTCGTTCCGAATGGAACGACCAGCGAGTCGAAGCCGACAGGTCGGAACGCCCATCTTGGCCGTTCATTCGGCGTTCGACATATAATGCTTGCGTGGGCCTGTGGCCTGCCGACGCACAGTATATGAAAGATGATGACGGCGCTGTATCCCCTCCCTACTGCGCTCCTTGTCCGCTGGCGCGGACTGCGGTGTCGTCCGAAAATCTCCGATTTTCGGGATCACGAGAATCTTCGATTCTCGAACGACTCCTTGAGGGAGGGGGCTTAGCGCCTACATTCAGCTGATGAACCTATGGCGCGAATCGGTCACTCTCTGACCGGTTCGATGTCGGGCTCGAACAACTCCTCGATCCGGCAATCGAAGTAAGCAGCAAGTTTGAATGCCAACTCTAGCGATGGATCGTAGCGGTCACGTTCGACTGCGTTTATCGTTTGACGTGAGACGCCAACGGCTGTGGCCAAGTCCCCTTGACTCAACCCGGCCCGTTCGCGGTAAACATCTATTTCGTTTTCCATAGATAGGTCGGCTATTCGTACTGTCGTTTCACGTACCAGTGAGCGGCTCCGAAGATAAATGTCAATAGGAGATAACTCCAGATCGCTCCTCGGATAACTGCGGGAACGGTATACGTGCCAGTTATGGTGAGGACGACATCTGCCGGAATTCCGATGATAACGACGACGGCAATAAATGCCGATGTCGCTTGATTTGCTTCCCACTCCATGTGCTGTTCGAATTCGTCCCTGAGCGGAACTGGCGAGTGCCAGTATCCGATGCACATTCCGATGGCACCAAGCCAGTACAGCCCCAATCCGACAAAGAGCACAAGCTGTTCTTCAGTGATCATCCACGTCGCCATTGCGATAAATAAACTGGCAACACCGAATCCAACGGACCGGTTTATCCACTTGCTGTACTGTTCGCGCTTCTGGACTTGCTGTTTCGCGGTGAATTCTTCTGTCATTGGCACCAGGGTGTAAAACACCCTTTACAGTAAAGAGTGGTTTACACCAATATAAAAATGCCGGCTCGGGGTAGGTTGCGACTGCCCCCACCCGTTCTGAATGACTTCCAAAAGTCGTTACTTCCCGAACGAGTCGAGAGAGTGCTGCCTGAACGCTGC
>JBLGCL010000114.1:0-9325 GCA_047617305.1 Natronomonas sp. | reverse complement strand
CGCCTGGACCTCCTCGTCGACGAGTTCGACCGCTTCGAGCGCCTCTATTACGGCGAGGCCGAGGGATCGGACCGCGAGGAGGCCCTGGCCGAGCGCGTTTACCCGCTGCTCGTTTCGCCGTCGGACCTCCCGGACGCCGCCCTGGGGGATCGTGCAGACGCGTTCGCGGGCGCGCTGGGGTTCGATCCCGACGACGGGTCTCAGCGAGCTGCCCGGGAACAGCTCGTCGACGACCGCCACGCCGACCGGATCCGGATCCCCTACACCTTCGCCGCCGTCCTCGGGATGACCGACGACCCCGACCTCCGGGAGGCGATCGCCCGCAAGGAGGGCCACGTCCCGGACGACGCCCCGGAGTGGGCCGTCGACCGAGCCCTGGCCCGCGTCGAGCGCGCCCGCCGGTGGGCGCGCCGGACGGACAACGAGTTCAACTACGAACTCAAGCGCGCCGGGATGCCGGACGTCGACTTCGACTCGGCTACCGAGGCCGCACTCGATGACCTGGCCGAGTTCGTCGCCGAGGGCCACGACGGCGAGACCATCCAGGGCGAGATCTACGAGACGGCCCGCCGTCACGACGTCGACGTCGGCGAGTTCTTCGCGGCCGGCTACCGGCTCTTCTTCGACCAGCCGGAGGGCCCAAAGCTGGGGCAGTTCCTCGGGAAGCTGGACAGGGACTTCGTCGTCGAGCGCCTGCGTCGGGAGGGGTGAGGTCCCGAGAACCAAACGTCTTTGAGAATCCGTCCCGGAGTTGTCACCGATGGTAGATACCCTGACGTGGGTCCTCGCCGGGATCGCGATCTACTGGCTAGGGATGATCGGACTCCGTCGGCTGGACGTCCTCCCGGACTCGATCGGGACCCAGGGGCCGATCCTGACGGTGCACACGAAACGGGGCCGGGCGTTCCTCAACTGGCTCGCCGGCCCGAAGCGGTTCTGGCGCGCCTGGGCCAACCTCGGCGTCGGCATCTCGCTGGTCGTCATGGTCGGCGCCTTCCTCGTGTTGCTGACCAGCGCCATCAGTTCCGTCCGGAACCCGGAGCCGACCGCGGTCAACCAGCCGCGGAACGTCCTCGTGATCCCGGGCGTCAACGACTTCCTCCCGCTCGCGGCCGCCCCGGAGATCGTCTTCGGGCTGGCGGCCGGCCTGATCGTCCACGAGGGCGGGCACGGGCTGCTCTGTCGCGTTGAGGACATCGATATCGAGTCGCTGGGGCTCGTCTTCCTCGCGATCCTGCCGATCGGCGCGTTCGTCGAACCCGAGGAGGAGAGCCGCCAGCGTGCCGATCGCGGGGGCCAGATCCGGATGTTCGCCGCGGGCGTGACGAACAACTTCGCGATCACCGTGATCGTCTTCGCCCTCCTGTTCGGCCCCGTGATCGGGTCGGTCGGCGTCGCCACGGGCGCGCCGGTCGTCGGGGCCCTGCCGGGGTCGTCCGCCGAGGACGCCGGGATCGGAACCGGCGATCGCATCACCGCACTGGACGGCGAACCGGTCGCCAACGCCAGCGACCTCGACCGGGCGCTCGCCGAAAACGAGAACCGAACGGTCCGGGTGGAACTCAACGACGGCGAGACGACGAAGAACGTCACGCGATCGGTCCTCGTGACCGCCACCGTCCCCGGCGGGCCGGCGGACCTGCCGGAGGGGTCGACGATAACGCAGGTCAACGGGACCCGCGTGCACACGAGTTCCGGGTTCTTCGACGCGCTCGAGAACACTTCCGGGATGGCGACGTTCCGGACCGAAGAGGAAGGGGCCGTGACGGCGCCCGCCGGAGCCTACGTGGGCGTAATGGAGGGTGACCCCCTGGGACAAGCGGGCGCCCCGACGGCGCCCGAGTCCGAGGTCGTCCTCACGCGGTTCGAGGGGGAGCGCGTCGTCTCCTATCGCGACCTGGTCGAGGCCCTCGAACCGACCGAACCGGGCCAGCGCGTCACCGTCACGCTGTACGTGGACGGCGAACGGGAGCAGTGGGACGTCACGCTCGGCAGCAGGGAGGACGACGAGGGCGGCTTCCTCGGCATCCGGGCGCGAGCGACCGGCGTGACCGGGGTGACCGTGAGCGACTTCGGCATGCAGCCGTACCCGGCCGACCGCTACCTCGCCGCGCTCGGCGGCGGTGACCGGGGTGACGGCTTCGGGCCGCTCCTGTCGTCGTTCGTCGGCAAGGTGTTCGTGGTCCTCCTGTTGCCGATCGCCAGCCTCGTCTTCCAGGCGCTCCCGTACAACTTCGCCGGGTTCACGCCCGACGTCGTCAACTTCTACGTCGTCGAGGGCGGCCCGCTCGCGTTCATGGACGGCGGGCTCTTCCTGTTCGCGAACCTCCTGTTCTGGACCGGCTGGATCAACGTCCAGCTCGGGTTCTTCAACTGCATCCCCGCGTTCCCCCTCGACGGCGGCCACATCCTCCGGTTGACCACCGAGGGCGTCCTCTCCCGGGTACCGGTCCAAACCACGCGACGAGCGGTCCGGGTCGTCACGACGACGATCGGGGTGACGATGCTGATCAGCTTCCTGCTGATGGTGTTCGGCCCGGGCCTTGTCGCCGGGTAAGCTGGAGTCGGACCGCCCGACCCAGGGTCAGTCGAGGGCGGAATCGATGGCGTCCGACACCGCGCCGTACCACGAGTCGTGTCCCGCGGGATCGACCTCCCCCCCGTCGACGAAAAAGGTCGGCGTTCCCCGGACCCCCTTCTCCACCCCGCGTCGGTGGTCGGCTTCGACGACAGGCCGCCACTGCCCCTCCAGAACGTGTTGCTCGACCACGTCCGGATCCGCGCCGACCTCGTCCGCGAGCGACCGGTACAGTTCGATGCTGGTATCCTGCCTGTTCGCGAACAGTCGCTTGGCGTACGGCCAGTAGGCGTCCTGCCCGACGGTCGCCTGGACGCTGCGGGCCGCGAAGGCGGATCGCCACGACCAGGTGTCGTGAACGACCGGGAAGTCGTGGTGTTCGTAGCGGACCGACCCTGAATCGACGTAGTTCGACTTGACTTTCGGGAACCCGTTCTGGTTGTAGTGAGCGCAATGGCCACAGAGGAAGTCCTCGTAGACGGACACCGTGACCTCGGCGTCCGCCGGCCCGAGCGTCGGCGTCGGCAACGACGCCTCGTCGGAACCGGTTCCGGTCGGCGATCCCGACCCGTCCTCGGTCGTCGCGGTCGGTGACTCCGTCGCCGTCGGCGAAGCAGTGGTGTTCCCCGCACCGTCTCCACCCGCACACCCCGCGAGCCCGATGAAACCGCCGACGGCGGTGCTCGCGAGGAACGCGCGACGGGAGATCGGGTCCTGGGCGGTCATAGCGTTCGTTACGGTCCAGCCCACGGTTGAACGTTTCCATTCGGCCGCCCACGCCGGGAGGGATCGACCGCCAAATCAGTCCTCGCGGTCGATCCCGTGACGCTCGTAGAAGTCCTCGGGAACCGCCTCGATCCGTTCGAAGTCCTCGTCGAAGTAGTGCTCGTGGTGGCGGATCATCTGTTCGACGATCCAGGCGGAGAAGGTCTCGTCGAAGCGCCACTGCCCGTCTATCTCCGGCACGTCGAACCGTTCGTCCGTCGCGAACGCGACGTACACGTGATAGAACCCGAGGATGACGTCGGCGAACTCGCTCGCCTTCTCCGCGCTCTCCTCCCGGCGGTCCTCGAGTTCCTCGCGACCGGCCTCGGTCAACTCGAAGTACTTCCGGTCGGGTTCGTCCTCGCGATCGAGTCGCTCTGCCCACTCCTCGTCCTCGAACTTGTACAGGATCGGGTAGACGGAGCCGTACGAGGGCTCCCAGTGGCCGCCGCTGATGTCGTTGATCTCCTTGAGGATCTCGTAGCCGTAGCGTGGCTTTTCGTCGAGAAGCTCCAAGACGAGATACGCGATCAGGCCTTTCGGTGGGCCGCTCTTTCGCATTGGGGACTGATTTGCCCGAGGAACCTGAAAGCGTTTCGAAACCGGACCCGCCTTTCAGCTACCCGCGCCGGGAACTCCGGCGGCCAGACGGCAGCCTTTCCCGCGAGGGCAAGGTCCTTAGGCGGCCGAACCTACACCCGGGTATGGACCGACGAGAACCCCCCGACACGGCGGAGGGCTGGTACGCCCTCCACGACTTCCGGAGCGTCGACTGGGACGCCTGGCGCGACGCCTCCCGGCGCGAACGCGAACGAGTGATAACCGAGGGCGTCGAGTTCCTCGAGTCGGCAGTCGACGTGCACGACGCCGATGAGGGGGCCTCGGCAGTGTACAGCGTGCTTGGCACCGAGGCCGACCTGCTGCTCCTGCACCTCCGGCCGGAAACCGCCGACGTCGACGCGCTGAAACGCCGCTTCGAACGGACAGAACTCGCCCGATTCACCGACCGCACCGACTCCTACGTGTCGGTGACAGAGGCGTCGGGCTACACCGATCGGGCCCGGGAGTTCTTCGAGGGGGACCTCGACGAAGACTCCGGGCTCGCGAAGTACATCCGGTCGCGCCTCGAACCGACGCTCCCCGACGACGAACACCTGTGTTTCTACCCGATGTCGAAACGTCGGGACCCCGAGTACAACTGGTACGACCTGCCCTTCGACGAGCGCCGGGAACACATGGAGGCCCACGGCGAGGTCGGCCGCGAGTACGGGGGCAAGGTCAGCCAGATGATCACGGCGAGCACCGGATTCGAGGACTACGAGTGGGGGGTCACCCTGTTCGCCGGGGACGCGACCGAGGTCAAGGACCTCCTCTACGAAATGCGGTTCGACCCCTCGACCTCGAAGTACGCCGAGTTCGGTCCCTTCTACCTCGCGCGACGGATCGAACCGCACGACCTCCAGCCGTTGCTCGACGGCGAACCGGTCCCGGCCGAGGAAAGCGGATCGCCATACGAGCACGCTCATCCCCATACCCACACCTACAGGCATTCGCACGAACACGAACACGAACACGAACACGAGCACGAGGGTGAGGACGAGGACGAGGTCCACGAGCACGAGCACGTGCACACGTACGAACACAGCCACCCACATCCCCACGAGGGCGGCGATCACGAGCATGGCCACGCCGGCGACCACGAACACGACCACGAGGCCGAACACGGCCACGATCACCGGCGGGTGCACGACCACGACCACGACCACGAGCAGGAGACCGACCACGGGCACGACGACGGCGACCACGGGCACGAGCACGAGCACGGAAATCACGAAGACACCCCCGATCACGGCGAAGCATCGGAATCGGGTGGCCTCGGCGAGACGGTCCGCGACCTCGGCGTCGAACTCCCGGCCGACCTCCCGGAGGACGCTCACGGTCTGGTCCTGCACTCGACGGCTCCGCAGGACGAACTCGCCGGCGAGGTCGACGGGCTTCGCGGGAACTTCGAACACTACGACAGCCACCTGCTCACGGAGGTGGTGGCCCGGGACGACGGAGCGGCCATCGTCAGCCTCTGGGCGAACGAGGGGGCGGCCGACACCGCGGCCGGATTCCTCGAGGACCTGCCGGGCGTCGAGGAGCGCGAGGACGGTCCCGTCCGCGGCGAAACCGCCGGCGCCGACGACGCGACCGAATCCACGGCGGTCGCGACCGACGCGGGCGACGACATCCGGGGCACGCTCGCCGATCAGGACATCTACGCCGGACAGCCCCACGGCGAGGACGTGTACGCGATGGTGCTGTACTCGGCCGCGGACGTCGAGACGCTGTCCGAGGCGGTCGACGACCTCCGTGGGAACTTCGAGCACTACGACACGCACGTCAAGACGGCGGTGTACCGCCCGGCCGAAATCCACGCCGACGCCGACGAAACCGCCGTCGTGAGCATCTGGGACACCGAGGACGCCGCCGAGACGGCCAGCGACTTCCTCGCCGACCTCCCGGAGATCACCCGCCAGGCGGGCGACGACGACGAGACCTGGGGGACGATGGGCATGTTCTACACCGTCAGGCCCGACTACCGCGAGGAGTTCGTCGGGAAGTTCGAGACCGTCGGCGACCTGCTGGCCGACATGGACGGTCACGTCCGGACGACCCTCATGGTCAACCACGAGGACGAGAACGACGCGTTCATCGCGAGCCGGTGGGACTCGCAGGACGACGCGATGGCGTTCTTCCGGTCGGACGACTTCGCCGACACCGTCGACTGGGGCCGTGACGCCCTCGCCGACCGTCCCCGACACGTGTTCCTGGCCTGAATCCGATCGCGTGCGTCGGTCCGGTTTCGTCGGCGGCCGGAAGAACCATATCCGGCCCGGCCGGCGTACCCAGATACAATGGGGAAGGAGGAACCTTCCTCCGCCGGGGGATGGGCGGACCCGTTCGTGGGGGTCGGCGACGTCGTCTTGCTCTACGACGACCTGCCGGACGACGTCGAGGGGCACTACTGCGAACGGGCGCTGACGGTCGGCCCCGCCGACGAGCGGGCCGAGCTACTGGTCCGGTTCACGGACGCGGACGCACCGCGGATCGGGATGGGCGCCCGCCACAACCAGCGCCAGCCGGCCAAGCGCGGCGTCGTCCTGGTCGGCGACGGGATGGAAGCCCGGACCCTCGCCCGAGACACGCCGGACTTCGACGACCCGCTCGTGATGGACGCGGTTCTGGACCCCGCGAACCTCAAGGCCCTCGGGACGTCGATCAGTCGGTTCTGTCAGGCCTGGGCCGACGAGGGACGCCGGATCACGGTCTGTTTCGACTCCCTCTCGGACGTCCTCGGGGCCGTCGATCCGGAGGCAGCCTTCCGGTTCGTTCGCGTGCTGGCCGGGCGTTTCGAGGGCACCGGCGCCACTGCCCACGTCCATGTCGGCCCCGACGGCCACGACGAGGCGATCCTCGAGGCGTTCGAGGACGCGCTCGACGGGGTCCTCGTCGAGTTCGAGGCCGACGATCGCGCCGTCGACGTTGCGATGGAGTCCAGCCGGGCCCTGGACGCCGAGATCGCGGACGCGCTCGACGACCGGTAACTACCGGAGCGCGCGCCGAACGCCCAGTACCGCGAAGTCGAGGACGATGCCCAGGGTCGCGACGACGCCGAGGAGGACCGTCGCGAGTTCGGTCCGCTCGACCCACTGCGGCAGGTACAGGAAAGCGTAGGCTTCGAACGTCCCGATCGCACCGAAGTTTTGGGATTCGTCGGCTCCGTTCGTTCCGTTCAGGTTCCACCCCGGCGGGCCCCCGGGCTCCTCCGGAAACCCGATTCGGTCGGCCTCGTAGGGGATCCCGCGCTCGTCGCCGTCCTTGAGCCTGTACTCCCAGACGACGTGGCCGGTCTCGCTGACCTCGATGACCCGGAAGTTAAGCGAATCCGTGATCAGGGTGTGGCCGTTCGGCAGGCGGTCGGCGTCGCGCGGCCACCGGAGCGAGCCGTCGTCCCCGTACTTCCAGACGATTTCCTCGGTTTCGACGTCGAGTTCGACCACCCGATCGGCCTCGCTGTCGGCCACGATGACGGTCCCCCATTCCTCGAGGCGGTGTGGGTTGTGCTGTTCGTGGAGCACGGGATCGCTCCCCGGGCCCTCGCGCGGCTGCCCGATCACGTCCACGATCTCGTTCGTCTCCGGATCGACCTCCAGCAGCACGTCGAAGTTGCGGATCGACAGCTGGAAGTGCCCGTTCTCCAGCCGGTCGATGTCGTTCATGTGCGTCCAGTCGCTCTCCGGCCCCTCCTTCTCCGGGCCGCCGTACTCCTCGTAGAAGTCGGTCCCGGGGGTGATGTGCTCCTCCGCCTGCCACTCCCAGACGATCTCGCCGCTCCGGTCGACGGTGAACGCCCGGTTGTTCCCCATATCGATGATGGCCGTGTGGCCGTTCTCGAGTCGATCCGCGTCGTGGACCTCGTGGTAGTGGATGAAGACGTCGTACCAGCTGTAGTTCCAGACGATCTCGTTCGTTTCCATATCCACCTCGACGATCCGATTCCGGACGCACCCGTCGCCGCCCGAGAACTCCTCGGGACAGTCGTCGCCGGGAACGTTGGTCGCGACCGAGGCCATCATCCGGCCGTCGTCGAGCTTCTCGACGTCGAACACCCGGCTGTTCGGCGGGTCGAACTCCCAGACGACCTCGCCGTTCCGGACGATGAACGCCTTGCCGTTGTTCTGCCCGAAGCCGCCGTAGCTCTGAACCGCGATCAGGGTCGCGTTCCGCCCGCCGTCGCTCTCGTTGACGACGACCCGGCCGTAGCCGGAGTCGGCCGTTGCGGCCTGGAGGGCGAGGGCGAGGGCCAGGACCACGAGGAGGGCAGCGAGGAGGGAGACCCTCGTTCGTCGATCGGGGAGCATTGTCGGGTGGTTCGGGGGGGAATTCCTAACTCTGACGGTTCGTGTCGAGCGCAGCGCGGCGGTTCCGATCGGGGAACCTCGTTAACGGCGAAACGGATGAACCGTCGACGTATCGGCGCGAGCGCCGCTGCTCGTCTCGAACGAAACGGAGCGACGTGGTGGTTTCGAGGAGTAAGCCCCCTTCTGTTTCGACCCGGCATTCGGCTGAGCGTCCGCGCCGAGCCGTCGGGCGGCGCCGGGCTACCTGTCGCGCGGACTTGCACCGGTGAGGGTTCGCCGTTCCATCGATCCTCCGCCGTCACCGCGGTCGGAGACCGCGATCCCTCGGTGGGTTAACTCCCCGGTCCTTCCCGGCGAGGCCGGCGTCGGCCCGGGTTCGCACACCGCATCGGTCGGGCGGAGACGTGTCGTTGCTGTTCCAGTGCCGGCGGTCTCCCGCCCCGGACTTGCGTCCGGTCACCTGCCCGGCGGTGGGGGGACTTTCCTCGCGTGCGCGCTGCCGCGCGCTGCGGGAGCCGGGCTCTCGCGACCACCGTTCTGAAATAGCCCGGTCAGCCGTTAAACCCCTTCGGTGGACGGGAGCGGGTCGGGCAGGTCTATCGTCGGGCGGCTTCTCGTTCCCGACAGTCACCCGGCCGCGTTCCACCGCTCCGACTCGAGGCGACGCGACTCCCGGGCGTGGACGTCGTCGAGGGCTTCGACCGTCGGCCCGTTCACGACGATCACCCGCTTGCCGTGGCGTTCGATTCGGAACGCGTCCTCGAAACCGCTCCAGTTCGCGGTCCGGTAGACCCCGGGGGCGACCTCGGTCCCGCCGTTGATGTGGAGCAGGTCGACGTACGCGTCGTAAAACTCGCGGGCGTCGCGTTCGGTGTCCCAGACGGATTCGAAGACGTACCCGTGGGCCGTGCCGTTCGTGTACGCGACGAACCGGTCGCCGCCCCACCCGGCGGTCGCCGGGTGCGAGTAGTTCCAGCGGCGCTCGTCGGAGTATATGTGGCCGGGCGAAATCACGCGGTTCGACCACAACATGGCGAAGAGCGTCGCCTCCCCGAAGACGCCGGTGCGACCCAGT
>JBLGCL010000113.1:0-9411 GCA_047617305.1 Natronomonas sp. | reverse complement strand
CGGTCACCGCGTCCGAAGGTGATGGAAGAGGTAGGTCTGGACGTAGCCCGCGTACGCGTCGTCGCGCCCACGGACGTCGCCGGCAGCCGTTCGGGCTGGGGACCCCCGTTCCCGCGTCCCGCCGTCGACGGCCAGGGAGTCCGTTCGAACGCCGAGGCGGTCCCGGATGGCCCGTGACGTCTGACCGTACTTCCCCGCGTCACAGTCGCCGTAGTGCTCCTCGATGGCGGTCCGGATCCAGGTGTCGAGCGGCACCGCGTTGAGGTAGCCGAGCGAGAACAGCAGCACGCAGTCGGCGACCTTGTCCCCGACGCCCACGAACCGGGTGAGGAACTCGCGCGCCGCTTCGTAGGGGAGCCCCCGGGCGTCGTCGGGGTGGTCGGGCCCGGTCGCGACGAGGTCCGCCGTGCGCTGGACGTACGGCGCCCGGTACCCGAGGCCGAGGTCGCGAAGTTCCTCCTCGGTCGCGGCGGCGAGTCGATCCGGCGTGGGGAAGGCGTGGTAGCGATCGCCGTCGAACGCCACCGCCGCCCCGTAGGCGTCGGTCAGGGCCGTCACCATGTCGTGAATTCGCGAGACCCGCATCTGGGCTGAGCAGATAAACGATATCGTGGTGGGAAACGGCGGCTCGCGGACGATCCGCATCCCCCTAGCGACGTCGAAGGCCTCCCGGACGAGGCGATCGTCCGGGGCCGACGCTTCGATGGCCGCGAGGTCGTCGTCGAGTCGGAGCAGTTCCCGGAGGATCGGTTCCGCGTCGTGCGTCGACTCCCACTCTAGGCGGCCGTCGGCCTGGCGGACCCGAACGACGGCGTAGTCGGCGGGATCGCGGGCCGACACCCTTCCGTCCCCGTCGACGCCGACGACCCTGACGTACCACGGGGGGTTGTCCGTATCCGTCCGCGAAGGCGTGACGCCGCCATCGTAGGTCCGGCCGTCCGCGCGGCGCCACAGGTAGGTCTGGCCGCTCTCGATCGTCAGCCCGAGGTCGATCCCGCCCGACAGCTCGTCGATCGACAGTGCGCCACGCTGCATCACTCCCCGTTCCGTCGCTCCGGCGTTTGTGCCTTTCGAACCGTGGGGAGCCGGGACCGCCGACCGGGCGGTTACGTTGTAGAAATCTCGGATACGCTACCGATCGACCTCCCGAACGGACCCCCTGGAAGGCCAACCTTCATACTACCCTACGTACAAGATCCACCTAGCCATGAATTGTAGAGTTGTCGTCGAGGCAGCCGTGCCGGTATACGACGTGGAAACACCCGACGAAGCGGTCCGCATCGCCATCTCGAAGACCGGCGAGATGCTGAACCCGGATCTCAACTACGTCGAGATCAACATGGGGGAGCGCACGTCCCCGTCCGGGGAGGAGTTGCCGCCGGCGTTCATCGCCGCCGACGAGGCACTGGTGGCGCTGGAACTCGAGATGACCGTGTTCAACGTGGAACGCGAGGAACACGCGAAGCGGATCGCTCGAAAGGAGATCGGCCAGCGACTCGAGAACATCCCGCTCGAGGTGATCG
The DNA here is from genome assembly GCA_047617305.1 of Natronomonas sp. Classification (GTDB taxonomy): domain Archaea; phylum Halobacteriota; class Halobacteria; order Halobacteriales; family Natrialbaceae; genus DATFIX01. The sequence continues at coordinate 7,888 of JBLGCL010000113.1, read as the reverse complement.
AAGTCGAAGTCCTCGAGGACGAAGATGACGAGGAGGACGGTGAGGAGCGGGAGGAGACGGACGAGTCGACCGTCGAAGCCGACTTCGACGAGGAGGACGGCCCAACCGAGGACACTACGGAAGACGACGAGGAGGAAGTCCTGCCCGAGTTCGAGGACCTCATCGAATAACGAGGTCGCGTCGTTCCGAGGAAAGCGACGTCGGGACCGGGAAGTCCGTCGTGAATAACGAGGGATTACGATCGAATCGACGGAGACCTGGCGCCACTACGTCGATCGGGCATTCCGTTCGTCGGCCGACGTTGATCGCGGCGGAGAGACGCGTCGCTACGGGGTAGTTGTGCTATCAGGCGCCCGAAGTGTCGGGTTCAGTCCGCGGCGGCAGAAACGCGTTCTTCGGTCGTCTCTTCCTCTGTCATCCCGTCGGTGATGCCGTGTGTCAGGGCGAACACGGCCGTCTTGTGCTCGCTTTTCGATTTGTGGATCGACGTCGGTCGAACGCCCAGCGACTCGTATTCCTCCAGCGACAGGGTCGTGTCTTCCCACGCTTCGTACTGGTTCGATACTTCCGCGAGAAGGCCGTGCAGGTGAATGAGCTCCTGCTTCTTCATGAATCAGTCGAAGGTAGCCCCTCCAGGGTTATATTATTATCCCGTGTACCGTTAACATGCTGTTCCCTTCGAATCCATGGGTGTTACTTTTGGAAATTTTTTATTTCAATCGATATCTCTACAAATGAAACCGCCGTTCGGACCTCAACAGAGTTTTACCGTCCCGACGGTTTCGATCGCACATGGACTACGATGAGCAACTCGATCGAGCCCTCGAGCAGTCGCCGGACATCGCGGGATCGGGCGAACGGTTCCAGGTTCCCGACCCCGACGTGCGACAGGAGGGGAACGTCACGGTGTACGAGAACTTCCAGGAAACGGTGGACGAGCTCGAACGCGACGACGCCCACGTCGTCAAGTACCTGCAGAACGAGCTGGGGACCAGCGGCCACATCGACGAGAGCGGACGGGCCCGGTTGACCGGGTCGTTCACGGCGAATCGCATCGAGTCCGTCGTCGAATCCTACGCGGACGCCTACGTGCTGTGTTCCGAATGCGGGCTGCCGGACACCAAACTCGAGCGCGAACGGGGCGCGCTCATCATCCGCTGTGAGGCGTGTGGCGCCCGTTCGCCGACGGGTGGCGACTGAGTCCGGCCGATCCCGACCGGACGCGGCGAACCGTCAATCCCGCGAGCAGCGGGGCCGACCGTCGACGCTCCCGCCCGTTACGGCATCGCCCCGTCGTCGACCCCGACCAACCCCTCGTCGGCGATCCGGAACCGGGCCGAATCCCCGGCGGCCTTCGACCGGTGTTTTTCGAGCGTCGCGCGTCGCTTCCCGCCCCGGAATCGTTCCAGCCGGATGACCGTCCCGGTCCAGTGTTCGAGGGTGTTCCCGCCCAGGGCGCGGATCCCGTCGGAGTCGGGATCGGTGAAGACCTGGTTGGTGATGAGGGCCGCCAGATCGTACCGCCGGGCCAGCGAGAGGAGGTGGGTCACCTGCCGGGTGACCTGTCGGAGGGCGTCGCCCTCCTGTTCGTCGGCGGCCCGCTCCAGCCGGTAGAACCCCGTCGCGCTGTCGAGGACGACCAGGGACGCCCGTTCGGCGAACTCCTCGGCGTCGCGGACGGCTTCGGCCTGTTCGTCGAAGTCGTGGACCGACTCGATGACGACCCGCGACGCGAGGTCGTCGACGGTCGTCCCGTCGTCGACGCGGACCCGGGCGCTGGCGAGCTGTTCGAACCGGTCGATCGAGAGGCCTTCCGTGTCGACGTAGACGACGGTGCCGCCGGCCGCGGCGGCCTCGACCGTCGCCGCGAGCGCCAGGTTGGTCTTGCCGGCCGCCGGCGGGCCGTACACCTGCGTGACCGTCCCGCGTTCGAGACCGTTCCCGAGGAGTTCGTCCACGGGATCACAGCTGGTGGGAATGGGGTCGCCGTCGTTCACACCTTCGCTTCCCCCGGTGTCCGGAAAAAGTTCGCGGTCGTCCACGACGGCCTGGCGGCCCCTGCAGGGGGCACGCCTTTTATCGGTCCGCCCCCGTAGGATACCGACAGTGATCGTCGTCGCAACAGAGGACTTCGAGGTGTACCACGACGTCGTCAACGGCCTCCGCGACCGCGGGGTGACGTTCACGACGATCCGGCCCGGCGAACCGGTTCCCGAGGGGACGGACGTCGTCATCACGGGGCCGGACGAGACCGTCGAGGAGTACCGACAGGTGAGGGCCGACCCGGAACACCCGCGCCGGGCGATCGAGTCGGCGCTCGCGTACCTTCGCGGCGGTGGCGGCCGGACCGTCGTCGGCGTCGACCCCGGCACCAGGCCGGGGATCGCCGTCGTCGTCGGCGACGTGGTGACGGCCGCGTTTCAGGTGCCCCTCGAGAACGCTCCGGACCGGATTCGCGAGGAAGTCGACGGGGCGGTCGATCCGCTGGTTCGAATCGGCGACGGCGCCCGGATCCAGGGCGCGAAGATCGTCGACGCGCTCGACGAGGTCACGGTCGAACTGGTTGACGAGACCGGGACCACCCCCCATCTCGGGGCCGGCGCCCGCGGCATGGGCGACGTCCTCGCCGCGGCGAACATCGCCCGGATCGAGGGCGAGGTCGTCTCCTCGCGCGACATCGAGCCGACGGAGGGCGAACTCGAGGTGATCAAGTCCCGCTCGCGGGAACGAAGCGAGGGGAACCGCGCCATCGACGAGGCCCTCGCCAGGCGGGTGGCGGAGGGGCAGCTCACGATCGACGAGGCCCTGGCCGAACACCGCCGGCGGAGCGGGGAGTCGGACGGGGACCCCGATCTGGACGCGGACTCCAGCGGGGACTAGGCGCGGTACTCCGTCACAGACTGGGGCAAGGCTTACTCCGGGACGGGTCCACCCTCCGTCCATGACCGATCGGGAGCGGGTGCGCGACGCCTACGACGAGATCGCGGGCACGTACGACGAGCAGCGCGACGACGACCCGCCGGAAACGGCGCTGCTCGATTCCGTCGTGGACCGTCTGCCCGACGACCCTCGCGTCCTCGACGCCGGCTGCGGGAGCGGGGAACCGATCACCCGACGGCTCGCGACCCGGGCGACGGTCACCGGGGTGGACTTCTCCCGGTCCCAGCTCGACCTGGCGACCGATCGCCTCCCCGGGACGGCGTTCGTTCAGGGCGACCTCACCGCGCTCCCGTTCCGGACCGACGCCTTCGACGGGCTGGTGTCGGCCTACGCGGTCATCCACGTCCCCTGGGAGGAACACGCGACCGTCTTCGAGGAGTTCCGGCGCGTCCTCCGCCCCGCGGCACCCCTGCTGGTGTCCGTCGGCAGCGACGACTGGGAGGGGAGCACGGACGACTGGCTCGGCGGCGGCGCCGAGATGCACTGGAGCCAGCCCGGCCCGGATCGGACGGCGGCCCTCCTTCGCGAGGCCGGGTTCGCGGTCGAGCGGACGGCCGCGGTCGCCGACACGCTGGCGGACGACGAAGCCGAGAGCAACGTCGACGACGATGACGACGAGGACGACCAGGACGACGTGGGGGAGAAGGTGTTCGTGTGGGCGACGGCGTGAACCGTCCCGCACTCACTGCGCCTCGAACGCGCGTTCGGCCCGCTGCATGATCTCCCGGACGGGTGTCCCCGTCTCCTCGGCCACGCGGCGGGCGTCCTCGTATTCGGCGCTGACGTCGAACCGTTCCCCGTCGGCGTCGGTCGCGACCTTCACCTCGACCGAGTAGGTCCCGCCGTCGATCTCGACGTCGACGTTCTGGACCTCGCGGTCGGCCACCCAGCGATGCCCCGCCCCGTGTTCCCGGACCCCGAGGGTACCCGTCTCCTCGGCCAGGCGGCGGGCGACCCGGTCGGCGTCCTCGGGATCGACGATCACCTTCACGAGGTGCCCCGGCCGGGATTTCTTCATCGTCGCCGGGAGGATCGTCACGTCGAAGGCGCCGACCGCGGCGAGCGACTCCTGGAGGCCGCCGAGCACCTCCGGGGAGGCGTCGTCGAGGTTCGTTTCGAGGACCACGATCTCCTCGCGCCGGAGGCCACCACGCCCGTCGCCGACGAGGACCCTGAGGACGTTCGGACGGCCGGAATACTCCCGGGTTCCCGCCCCGTAGCCCGTGTCCGCGACCCGGAGCGTCGGGAGGCGCTCGACGCCCTCGGCGACGTGGGCGAGGATGGCCGCCCCGGTCGGCGTGAGGAGTTCGCCCTCCACTGGGCCGCCGGCGATCGGCCAGTCGGCGCGGGCGGCGATTTCGGTCACCGCGGGGGTCGGGACCGGGTACGTGCCGTGGCTGAAGGTCACCTCGCCGCTCCCCGCGGCGACGGGCGTGGTCACCACCCGGTCCGGGTCGAGGTCGTCGATCAGGAGGAGCGCCCCGACGACGTCGGCGATCGCGTCGTCGGCGCCGACCTCGTGGAAGTGCACGTCGTCGGGATCGGTGCCGTGAACGGCCGCTTCCCCCGACGCGAGGATGTCGAAGATCGCGTGCGCGTCGGCTTCGACGCCCTCCGGGAGGGCCATCGACGCGACGATCGACCGGACCTCGCCCAGCGTTCTCGTCGGCCCATGTCCTTCCGCCGGGGGACCGGTTGCGGCCGACGCCTCGTCAGAACCGGTCCCGTTCCCGGCTTCCGGATCGCGTTGGTCGGCGTCGGTCCCGTCCTCGTCGCGGTGCCGGGCCTCGGCCCGTTCGGACGAAGGTTCCCCGGCGTCAGGGGTGGCGCCGGGCTCCGGCCGGTCGGCCGCCCCAACGGCCTCACCCGTCCGAACGGTCACCGTCGTCGCGTCGATTCCTTCGCGGCTCGTCGATCCGATGACGTAGGTCACCTCGAGCGCGTTTTCGACGGGCGAGAGAACTGCGGGGTCGGCGCCCGCGTCCAGCAGGCCCCCGAGGATCATGTCCCCGCCCGCGCCGGTTCGGCCGTCGAAGGCCAGGGTACGCATGCCCGATGGGTCGGGGATCGACGCCGATAAAGGTACCCGCATTCCGGACGCCCGTCCCGTCCGGCCGTGCAATCGCCCCACGATTTGGCGGTATGCATTAGTACTACCCGGACCCAGGTTAGCTCGAACGTCGGGTCGCGTCGTGGCGCCGTCGGCCGGCGACGACGTCGCCCACGTCCCCGCCAACAAAAGACATATCGGGCGGCGAGCCCGAACACAAACCACCAGCAAACCCCGAATCATGAACGAAGTCCAACTGGAGGTCGCGAAGGCCTATCCGAACGACTCCGGGCGTGGTATCGCCCGTCTGGACCCGGACACGCTGCTTCACCTGAAGCTGAGTCCGGGCGACATCATCGAGATCGACGGCGCCAGCACCACCGCGGCGAAGGTGTGGCGCGCCGACCGGCAGGACTGGAACACCGACACGGTCCGCATCGACGGATTCACCCGCCAGAACGCCGACGTCGGCATCGGCGAACGGGTCACCATCCGGAAGGCGGAGGCCACGAAGGCCGACCGCCTCGTGCTGGCCCCGCCGGAGGAGGCGAGCGTGCAGTTCGGCTCCGACGCCGCCGGCATGGTCAAGCGCCAGATCCTCAAGCGCCCGGTCGTCGAACGCGACATCGTCCCCGTGATGTCCTCGACCAACCATCCCTTCATGCGGTCGCCCGGCCAGGCGATCCCGCTGATCGCGGTCGACACCGAGCCCGACGGCGTCTGCCTGATCACCGAGGACACCGAGGTCGAACTCCGCGAGGAGCCGATCTCCGGGTTCGAGAAGACCGGCGGCGGCATCACCTACGAGGACATCGGCGGCCTCCAGAACGAGATCCAGCGCGTCCGGGAGATGGTCGAACTCCCGATGAAGCACCCGCAGATCTTCAAGAAGCTGGGCATCGAGCCGCCCCAGGGCGTGCTCCTGCACGGCCCGCCCGGGACCGGGAAGACCCTCCTGGCGAAGGCCGTCGCCAACGAGACCTCCGCGAACTTCTTCTCCATCGCGGGGCCCGAGATCATCTCGAAGTACTACGGCGAGTCCGAACAGCAACTGCGCGAGATCTTCGAGGACGCGACCGAGGACGCCCCCTCGATCATCTTCATCGACGAGCTCGACTCGATCGCGCCCAAGCGCGAGGACGTCACCGGCGAGGTCGAACGCCGGGTCGTCGCCCAGCTCCTGACGATGATGGACGGCCTCGAACAGCGGGGCCAGGTCATCGTCATCGCGGCCACGAACCGGGTGGACTCGGTCGATCCCGCCCTCCGTCGGCCCGGCCGGTTCGACCGCGAGATCGAGATCGGCGTCCCCGACGAGTCGGGGCGCCGCGAGATCCTCCAGATCCACACCCGGGGCATGCCCCTCTCCGACGACGTCGACCTCGGCCACCTGGCCGACGAGACCCACGGGTTCGTCGGCGCCGACATCGAGTCGCTGACCAAGGAGGCCGCAATGAAGGCCCTCCGGCGGTACCTCCCGGAGATCGACCTCGACGAGGAGGACATCCCGCCGAGCCTCATCGACCGGATGATCGTCAAGCGCCAGGACTTCCGCGGCGCCCTCAGCGAGGTCGAACCCAGCGCCATGCGGGAGGTGCTCGTCGAACTCCCGAAAGTCTCCTGGGACGACGTGGGCGGCCTCGAGGACGCCAAACAGAACGTCAAGGAGTCCGTCGAGTGGCCGATGACCGACCCCGATAAGTTCGACCGCCTGGGCATCGAGCCGCCGAAGGGCGTCCTGCTCTACGGCCCGCCCGGGACCGGCAAGACCCTGATGGCCAAGGCCGTGGCCAACGAGACCAACGCCAACTTCATCTCGATCCGGGGGCCGCAACTGCTCTCGAAGTGGGTCGGCGAGAGCGAGAAGGCGATCCGCCAGACCTTCCGCAAGGCGCGCCAGGTCGCCCCGTGCATCGTGTTCTTCGACGAACTCGACAGCCTGGCGCCCTCCCGCGGCGGCGACGTCGGATCGAACGTCTCCGAGCGCGTGGTCAACCAGCTGCTGACCGAACTCGACGGCCTGGAGGAGATGGAGGACGTGATGGTGATCGGCGCGACCAACCGCCCGGACATGATCGACCCGGCGCTCATCCGCTCGGGCCGGTTCGACCGCCTCGTGATGCTGGGCGAACCCGGCGACGAGGGTCGCGAGCAGATCCTCAAGATCCACACCCGTGGCACGCCGCTGTCGCCGGACGTCAGCCTCCGCGAACTCGCCGAGACGACCGAGGGCTACGTCGGCAGCGACCTCGAGTCCATCGCCCGCGAGGCCGCCATCCAGGCGCTGCGCGACGACGAGGACGCCGAGGAGGTCGAGATGCAACACTTCCGGAGCGCCATGGACAGCGTCAGGCCGACGATCACGGAGGACATCGAGGACTACTTCGAGCGGATGAAGGAGGAATTCAAGTCCGGGGCCAGGGAGACGTCCGAGCGCCGGACCGGCGGTCGCATCGGCTTCCAGTAAGCCCGGGCCGGACCCCCGTTTCCGATCCGAGTGCGGTAGTTATTGGGCGCCACATGGTATAAGAGACCACCTCGCGTAGACCCGCCCGGGAACGCCAGTACCGTGGTAGCTTTCACCCTCGATTCCTCGCGCGTCCTCTCGGCGGCCAGGGGCTCGAAGCCGGCCGGCTCGAAATCCGCCCGATCCGGAACGTACCGGCCCAGTCGCGACCCGGTTGTGCTCCTCCTGGCGGCCATCGTCGTCGCCGCCGGCGTGGCGATGCTCGCGGGCGTGGGGATTTCCCTGCAGGCCGGGGGCCCGAGCGAGCCGCTGTTCCCGTTCCCCGAAGGCGGAACGAACGAATCGGTGAGCGTGTCGGTCAACCGAACGACGGTGCCGCCCGGCGGAGGGGTGGAGGTCAGGATCACCCGGGTCGACGCCACGCCGGTCGA
>JBLGCL010000112.1:0-9432 GCA_047617305.1 Natronomonas sp. | reverse complement strand
GTCACCGGCCCCGTTTTCCGAGGGGCTCTCGACCCATTCGAGCGGTCGTCCTCCCGGCGGTACCCTCGGGAAGCAAACGTTGAAATCGATCAAGATTGTCCAAATAGAACAATGACGCAGAACTGTCGCGGACGGTACTGTGAACCGGGGGGCGCACCGACTGGGGCGGCCCAGGCTCACGAGAAGCGAGAGGCCGTCCGCCGACGGCAACGAGCGGCCAACGGGGAGGAGGAAGCGAACGACGGCGGAGGGTTGTTCGGCGGCCTTTTCATCCGGATTCGCGGGGGCGGCGAATCGGACCGCAGCGATTGAGGCCGAGAGAAGGGCAGCACGGGTCGTCGAGGTTGCCGAGATCGGTCTATTCGAACACCCCCGTAACGTGAATAGCGGTTCACCTGCGGAGTAGCGAACGAAACCGGTCGTGTATCGGGGCAACGACCGCAGGAAGGTGGTCCGTGATCGCCGTCAGTCACCGACGCGAGCGTTCGCGGTCGTACGATCGTTCGACCGTCTCGTCGTTCGCGTCCAGCACGTCCTCGACGGCGGAGGGGTCCTCCACGTCGATCTCCTCCGTCGCGAGGAGGCGCTCGACCTGGCGCTCGAACTCCGACTCGCTGATTGCTCCCTTGGCGTATCGCTCCCGGAGCACTTCGAGCGGATCCTCGTCGGTTGTCGATTCGGGGGTCTCGGTCGACAGGGCGTCGCCGAGGATGGCCAGGACGGGGACGAGGAGGAACCAGCCGATCACGAACGTCGCCAACGCGAACACCTCCAAGTCGACGACGAACAGCAGTATCCCGATCGGGAGGGTCGCTACGGCGATCAGCGGAACCAATAGATCCTCGAGCCAGTTCATGAAACCGTTGGCTCTTGGATTCGGGCCCCACCGCAAAACAGTTTCGGCGATCGCTCCACCGCGCTACTCCCGCTGGAAGAACCCGTCCCGGCCGTGGTCGTCCTGCCAGGCGAACGCGAACGTCCGGATCGCCGGCACTCGGACGAGGGTCCGGCCGTCAGCGGCCTCGCCGGTCGAGCCGTCCCAGGTCGTCCCGTCGCCCAGGAACCGACCCTGGGTCTCCGCCGGTCGGAACTCGTGGCCGGGATCCTCGAAGGCGTGCAGGCCGTCGGCCGTGGCGAAGACGACGACGGCCAGGTCGCCGACGCTGGCGGTGACGACGCCGCCGGCCGCCTCGACGGCGGGCCGGGGAAACCCGAGCGCCGCCTCGGCCACTTCCACGCCGACCACGATCGTTTTGGGATCGAGATCGGCCCGATTCCACTCGCGGGAGCTGCCGCCGTGGAGCGCCCGGAGGCCGAACCCGTCGCTCTCGACGTACTCACGGTAGGGATCCTCGTCGTAGTCGATCGGCTCCGGATCTGCGCCGGGACCGGCCGCCTCGCTCTCGCCGCCCGGCTGGACAAGCACCTGCCCCGACGGGCGAGCCTCGCGGAACCGGTCGACCGTCGTCACCCAGGCCGGCAGGGTCGACAGTTCGGCCCCGTCCATCGGTCCGTCGATGGCCTTCCCGGTGGACTGTCGCCACAGGCTGTCGGTCTCCCGGTCGTACAGCACGAGGTTGTCCTTGACCAGCTTGCCCGACACCCCGAACGTGAGCGTTCGGCCGTCGACCTCCCGGTCGTAGGCGACGGCGGTCCCACAGAGCGGGCACCACGTGACTGCGATCGGGTGGCCGTCCCGCTCGGCGTTGACGACCTCGTGAAAGTCGAGGTATCGCAGGGGATAGGCCCGCGACGGGTCGCCGTCCACGACGATCACGTCGTCGTCCGGTTCGCCGTCGTAGGCGTTCGCATCCCGGAACGCCGGATCGTCGACGCTCGGAATGGCGTCCTTCGGGATGACCTGACGGATTCTCATGGCCACCCGTAACCGGTACGGCGGGTAAAAACCCAGCGTCGGTGTGTGCACCGGGTGCCCCGCCGGACGCCCCGAGATGCGCACCGGGATCAGGACAACTCGAAGGTCAGGCGCTCCTCGTCGGCGCCCTTCGTCTCCCGGTCCACGATCGCGAACTCGCCGCACTCCTCGGTGTTCTCGACGTGCGTGCCGGCACAGGCGACCCGGTCGTACGGGTCGTCCTCCGGGCCGATCTCCACGATTCGAAGCTCCCTGATCGAGTCGGGGAGGAGGTCGATCCTGGTGCGATCGGTGTCCAGTTCCGCCTCCGCGCGCTCGCGGTCCATCTCGTACCACCGGACGGGGTGGGCCGCCGTGAGCAACTCGTTCACCCGCGACTCGATGGCGTCGAGGTCCGCGTCCGTGAACCGGTCGTGCTCGAAGTCGATCCGGGCCCGGTCGGCGTACAGCTGGTTCCCGCTGGTCATCGCGTCGTACTCGTCGAGGACGACCGCGGAGAGCAGGTGCTGGGCCGTGTGATAGCGCATGTGGGCGTAGCGCCGGTCCCAGTCGAGTTCGCCGACGACCGTCGTTCCCTCGGCCGGCGGTTCGCCGTCGAGGTGGTGGTAGATCGTGTCCTGCTTCCGGACGTCGGTCACGCGCCACTCGCGGCCGTCCTGGGTCCGGAGCCATCCGCGATCGGCCGGCTGTCCGCCGCCTTCGGGGTAGAAAGCCGTTTCGTCGAGGACGACCCGATCGTCGACGACGCGCTCGACCGTCGCCTCGAACTCGCGTTCGGCCGAATCCTGGAGAAAGCGTTCTTCGGTCACGTCGCGTGGGAACGACGCGAATCCACTTAAGTCGTCGCCTGTGGGATCGAACCGCCGTCGGGTCCCGACTCGTGGACCCGATCCGCCCCGTCGGTGCCCCGGCGATCGCCCGACGAAACCACCGTAATCCGGAGCAAAATCGCCCGGCCAGCCGATCGCCCGACGAGTAACCGTTTTTAACGTAAGTCTAAAGAGTCGAACTGCCCTGTCTCTAGACGACATGATCGAGAGCACGTTCGTCGGTGGTGATCTTCTGTGGGCGTCGAGATAAAGGAAACCAGGGTAACGGACGAGGAGTTCGAGCGCATGGCCGAGTTCGTCCGGGAGTATCTCGCCGCCAGCGTGGAAAACGAGGACGAAGGCGGGCGGATGCGATGGTACCCCTGGCACTCCGCCGAGTACCGGTACAACCACATCCGCAACGTGGTCGACCTCGCCGAGCACATCGCCCGGAAGGAGGGCGGCGATCCGGACGTGACCAAGGTGGCCGCCCTGTTCCACGACGTCGCCAAACTCGACGCCGATCAGGACGTCCACGCTGACGAGGGCGCCCGGATCGCCCGCGAGTACCTGGAATCGCACGGCGACTTCCCCGAGTCGTTCGTCGACGAGGTGTGCCAGTCCGTCCGGGACCACTCCTACCAGGGCGACATCCGGGACCTGCCCCGGGAGACCCAGTGTCTCGTCGAGGCCGACCTGCTGGACAAAGTCGGCGCGAACGGGACCGTGCTGATGCTCCTGCGGATGGGCTACGAGGCCAGGACCCACATGGACGCCGCCGAGATGATCGACCGCGTCCTCGAGCGTGGCAAGGACCACGCCGCCCGCATTCACAGCGACACGGCCGAGGGTATCGCCCACCAGCGGCTCAAGCGCGTCAAGTGGTTCCGCGAGTGGCTCCAGTCCGAGGTCGCGGCGCTGGACGAGGAGTGGAGCGGGGACGAACCCTAGACCAGCCCGAGCGTCCCGGCCGCGTCGGCGAGGAAGAGCAGTCCGAACCCAGCCAGCACGACCGCGCTGAGCGCGGCGACCGCCGGCGCAAAGGCGTCCAACCGCCGCCCGGCACCGACCAGCGCCGCCGGGAACCCGACGATCCAGCAGCCGATGCCGGCGAAGAACCCGATCAAGAGGGCCGGACTGCCCGTCGTGACGACGAAAACGCCCCCGAGCGAATCGCCGACGTACGGGGCATGCGCGAGGACGTCGAGCGTCCCCGGCCGGAGCAATCCAACGCCGATCGTCAGCCAGAAGACGATCTGGTAGGGGTTCGTCAACGCCAGGGCGAACGCCTTGCGGAATCCCTTCGACCCACCCGATTCGTCCCCGACCGAGACGAAGGTACTCCGGGAGACCGCGTCGCGGGCAGCCCCGTACGCGAAGTACAGCATCAGGACGCCGCCGACGCCGACCATCGCCGCGCGGATCGTCGGTTCGCGGTCCACCACGGCGACCGCGCCGAACCAGGCGAGGACGAAGAACGCGGCGTCGGCAGTTGCCGCGCCCAGGCCCGCCTGGAAGCCGGCCCGCCAGCCCCGGACCACGCTCTCCTCGGCGATGACGGCGTTCATCGGGCCGGGCGGAGCGGCGAGGGCCAGTCCGAAGACGGCACCCGAGACGGCGGACACGAGGAGGTTCGCCATCGTCAGTCCGTGACGGAGGTGGGGGCAAAAACCTGTCTCCTTCGGCAAATCGCCGGCGACTCAGAGCGCCAGCATGAGCAGGTCGGTGACCGCGCCGACGATCGTCTCCCAGATCGAGAACGACTCGCCTGACAGCCCCGTCGTGATCGCCAGCACGGTGTCGAAGCCGAAGAACGCGAACAGGCCCGCGCCGAAGAGGTGGGCCTTGCGCATGTCGAACCGGTGGGAGAACCGATGGAAGAACAGCGCGTTCGCGATGCTAACGGGGATGATCGCCAGCATTTCGCCGGCCCAGATCGCCGGATGGGCGCCGTACTGGGCGGCCAGCCCGATGGTCACGAGCTGGGTCTTGTCGCCGAACTCCCCGGTGGCCATCAGCGCGAAGATCGGGAGGAACGTGCCGAACCGGTCGGGGACCTCCCGGCCGAACACTTGCGGATTCACGTCGAGTTCCGACCCCGACAGCGTGAGGACTCCGCCGTCGGTCTCCGCCTGTCCCATCAGCGTCCGATCCTCCTCCCGGCCCGGCGCCGACCGGTACAGCAAGTAGGCGAACAGCAGGAAGAGACCGGCGGTGATCCCGTCCAGCGCGACCCCCGGCAAGGCCCGCATGAGGGCTTCGCCGACGATCAACTCGACGACGGTCCACCCGGCGAACGCCGACCCGGCCGCCGCCACGACGACGAACGGGTTGTACTTCGTCGAGAGGCCGGCGATGATGAACTGTACCTTCTCCCCCGGCAACACCGACAGCTGCAGAACGAACGCGGCGACGAGGATCTCCAGAAAGCCCGTCACGGCTCGGACACCTCCTCGGGTGCCCCGTAGGCGTCGTCGCTACTGACGGGACGGACCCGGATCGTGTCGGCGACCCCTTCGGGCAGGTGCTGGGTCTCCTCGCCGATCCCGAGGACGATCATGCCGATGGGGGCGACCTCCTCGACGCGGAGCACGGTCCCCGGGGCGATGCCCGCCGACTGGAGGTACCGGAGTTCCTCGTCGTCGCGGTCGCGGACCCGAACGACTTCGACCGTTTCGTCGGCGTCGACCTCGGACAGACACCGCGAGCCGTCACACTCCGGGGGAGCGAGATCCTCGCCCGGAATGGGGTCGCCGTGCGGGTCAACGTCGGGGTCGTCTAGCGCCTCGGCGACCCGGCGCTCGAACTCCTCGCTGATGTGATGCTCGAGGACGTCCGCCTCGTCGTGGACCTCGCTCCAGTCGTAATCGAGGTGTTCGGTCAGGTAGGACTCGAGCAACCGGTGGTGGCGGAGGACCTCGAGGGCGACGGTCTCGCCCTCCTCGGTCAACTCGACGCCCTCGTACTTCTCGCGCTCGACGAAGCCACGCTCCGCCAGTTTTTCCAGCATGCTGGTGGCCGTCGGCGGGGTCACGTCCAGGTACCCGGCGACCTGCGAGGTGGAGACCGGCGGGCCGGCATCCTCCTGCAACTCGTAGATCGCCTTCAGGTAGTCCTCCATGACGTCGCTCAGCATTCTCGTCCTGAATTAGACGCATCTAAAACTTATATCTGACGGGTCGAAAACGGCGGTCCGTGCCCGTTTCACTCCCCCCGAGCCCACCGATCGCTACCGCTTCGACCGACCTGGCGGGAGGTCGTGCTCGGCACGGTTGTCGAGCATCCGGTCCTGCTGACAGACGCGAACCCGACAGTCGGAACGCGGCTTGGCTACGCAGGTGAGGATCAGTCCCGCCTCTTCGTCGGCGTCGAAATACCGGCGGGCCAGCGACTGGTCGACGTCGCCGGCGAGCAATTCGGCCGCGCAGGTGGTACACCACCCCTGCTGGCAGTCGGCGGGAAGCCAGAGACCGGCGCTACGGGCCGCGTCGAGTAGCGACGCGTCCTCGTCCACCTCGATCGTCACGGTGTCGCCCGCCCGGTCGAGGTCGCACTCCCCGGGGACGACGAAGTCGACGGTGTAGCTCGTCATCGGATGCGGATCGATCGGACGCGAGGCGGAAAACGGCCCCGAAACGGCGCTTGCGTCGGGCGTGCGGTTGCGACGGACCACTCCCGAGACGCCCGGTCTGGCTGGGGGCCGATCCCCTTACGCGCTGTCGTTGAACCGGCGGTTCGTCGAGTACGGCGCGTCGCCGGGTTCGCCGCGGACGAAGTGACCGGCGGGGTTGATCTCGCCGTCGCGCTCCATCGAGAGGAGTTCGATGAACCACGCCTCGTGTTCGATCTCCTCCTGGAGGATGCGCGAGGCCATGTCGTAGGTGCGCGGGTCCGCGTCCCGGGTCATGTCACAGATCTCCGACCAGGTGCGGATCGCACAGCGCTCGGCCTCCAGCAACACCTCGAGGATGTCGGCGGCATCGAGGTCCGACATGTCGAAGTGACCCCGGTCGTCCATCGGCGTCGGGAGTTCGGCGTCCGGGCAGGACGCCCGGTCGGCGAAGTCCCGGATGTCCTGGGGCAGGTGCCCACCGAGTTCGTAGACGCGGGGCAGGACGAGTTCGAAGTGCGCCCGATCCTCCAGGCGGGCGTCCTCGGTGATTTCCTTGTAGTCCTCGTTGCCGGCGAGGTGCATCCGGAGGTTCGAGTAGTAGTAATACGTCGTGAACTCCGCGCCGATGGCGTCGACGAGTTTCTCGCGGAGTTCCTCGACGTCGACGCCCCGCTCGCGGAGCACCTCGGCCCCCACTCGTTCGCTGGTGTCTCCCGGATCGACGCTTCCTGAACCGTGTGACTTCTCGGACATAGTTCACAAACCCCAAGTTCCGGAATCACTTAATCGTTCTCCGCGGATCCGGCCAGGAGTTCTCGGATCGAAAAGGAATTTCGTGCACTTCGTTCCACCCCTTTCCGGGCAGGACCCGGAGCGACGGTCGGGATGGATGGTCGTGAAGCCGTCAGCGTCAGAAACGTCCGTAACGCCACGTTTACCAGGTTTTCTCCACCAGCACAAGCTTCAATCGAGAAAACGTTTTCATCCGAAGACGGTTTCTAGGTCGTTGGACCATGATACCACTCCAGCAAGACTACCTGGATCCGGAAACGTACGTTCCGCCAGTCATCGACGCGCTCGCGACGGTTGTCCTCTTCGTCGTCGTCTTCGTGCTCATCTACCTGCTCGGGACGTACTTCGCGCCGCGGGCAGTGCGCGCCGGTCTCGAACGTCGCGGTTTCGACGAAACGCTCGTCGGCCTCGCCGTGAGCACGACGACCGTGGTGACCGCAGTCGTGGCGGTCGCGCTGGCCGCGACGATCGCTGGCTTCGGGGTCGTCCTCGCCGCGTTCGCGACCCTGGCCGGTGCGCTCGCGCTGGCCGTCGGGTTCGCCGCCCAGGACCTCGTCGCAAACTTCGTGGCCGGCGTGTTCATCATCCAGGACGAACCCTTCGAGGTCGGCGACTGGATCGAGTGGAACGGAAACGCCGCCGTCGTTCGAGAGATTCAGTTGCGGGTGACCAAGCTGGATACCTTCGACAACGAACTGGTCACGGTTCCCAACAGCACCCTCGTCAACACGGCGGTGACGAACCCCGTGGCGAACGACACGCTGCGACTGGCCTACGACTTCGGGATCGGATACGGCGACGACATCGAGAACGCCCGGACGGCCATCCTCGAAGAAGGATCGAAGATCGAAGGTGTGCTCGAGAACCCCGAACCCGCGGCCCCCGTGGCCGACCTCGGCGATTCGGCCGTCGTGCTCTCCGGACGCGTCTGGATCGACCCGAACGAAAGCAGTGCGGCCGGGGTGCGCGCACAGTTCGTCGAGGCGGTCAAGGAACGATTCGACGCCGAGGGGATCGACATGCCGTACCCCAACACGGAGCTCTCCGGCGGCGTCGAGGTCGAACCGATCGGCGCCGTCGAGACGACCGGCGGCTGAGCGAAGGAACCGGCTGGCGACCGACCCGAATACCTCACCGGGTCGCCGTCCAGACCATCTCCTGGTCCCAGGTCTCCAGGTCGTCGCCGTCGAACCCGCCCTGGACCGTCCACTCGTCGAAGGGGGACGCCCGGAACAGGAGTTCGAACTCCCGCTTGGTGATCAGTTTGAGCCGGAACTCCGCCGAGTCGACGAGTTCGCCATCCGCGTCGTAGTACTGCTGGTGTTCCAACAGCACCTGGTCGACCTCGTCGATGATCTCCTGTTTCGACCGGACGGTGTAGCGTTCGCCGTCGCGCTCGAATTCCTCGTCGGTCCACTCGCCGTACCGCTCGCAGATGACCTCGAAGTTCGGGACGAAGGCGCTGAGGACCAGTTCGCCGCCGGGGGCGAGCGCCTCGTGGAACCGTTCGAGCGCGGCCAGCTGGTCCTCGAGGTCGATCAGGTGGAGGAACGCCCGGAACGGCACGATCACCAGGGCGTACTCGCGGTCGACCTCGAACGCGGTCATGTCGCCCTGCCAGACGGTCGAATCGAGCCCCTCGTCGTCGGCCTTCCTGCGGAGGACGTCGAGCATGTTCTCGGAGATGTCGAACCCGTCGGCGTCGATCCCCGCCCGCAGGAGTTCGAGATAGACCCGGCCGGTCCCGACGGCGACCTCCAGCACCGGGCCGTCGGCCGCGCGCGCCGTCTCGAGGTAGAAGTCCAGGTCACCGATCTCCTGATCCCGGTATTTCGCGTCGTAGAACGCCGCGATCGAGTCGAAGTAGTCGTGGGGCGACTCGTCGGCCATGATCGATCGTCACGGGGCGCGAGAAAAGGTCTTCCGGCTCCACGAGACGCCGTGACGATCCTGGTGTCCGCGACCGGGGCGAGCCGGTGTCAGACCCCCTTGCTCATCAGGTGGCTCCGCAGGACGTCGTCGTCCTTGATCCCGGTCCCGGTGTTCAGCAGGACGACGGTGTCGTCCGGACCGAGTTCCCCGTGGTTGGCGATCTTCCAGGCCCCGGAGGCCGCGGCCGCGCAGGTCGCGCCCATCTCGAGCCCTTCGCCCTGGGCGACCGCGATCGCCGCGTCGAGGATCGCGTCGTCGTCGGTCGCGACGGCACCCCCGTCGCTCTCCCGGATGGCGTCCAGGATCAGCGGGCTCGCCCCCGGATCGGGCACCTCGATCCCGCCGAAGAGCGTGTCCGGATCCTCCCAGGGTTCGTGCCGGTCGGCCCCGGACTCGTAGGCCTCGACGAC
>JBLGCL010000111.1:0-9450 GCA_047617305.1 Natronomonas sp. | reverse complement strand
GAGCGAGGGTGGGAGGACCCCGAAACCGGCGAGACGATCGAGGGCGAGCCCCTCTACGACGACGTGCCGTTCCACCGGGTCATCGAGGGGTTCATGATCCAGACGGGCGACCCGACGGGGACCGGGCACGGCGGCCCCGGATACACGTTCAACGACGAGTTCTACCACGAACTCCGCCACGACGACGAGGGGGTCGTTAGCATGGCCAACCGCGGGCCGGACACCAACGGGTCGCAGTTCTTCATCACGCTCGACGAGCAGCCCCACCTCGACGACAAGCACTCCGTCTTCGGAAAAGTGATCGACGGGATGGACGTCGTCCACGAGATCGGGTCCCTTCCCACCGACGAGAACGACCGCCCGACCGAGGAGGCCGTCCTCGAGTCGGTGACGGTCCATCGATAACCCGGCACGGTCGCGGAGGCCAGTCGAGCCTGCACGGAGCCGGCGATCGATCCGACGGATTTACCGAATGGCACGCGAAGAACTCCACATGGCGGAATACCACGTCGTGCCCGGCGGGGGTCAGTGGCACGTCCAGCGCCGGGGCGACGGCACCCTGATCGGCCACAAGGCCGGCTCCGTGGTGAGCACGCACGACACCGAGTCCGCGGCCGTCGAGTGGGCCAGAACCCGGGCCGATCCCGACGAGCCGATCCTCGTCCACCGCGGGGACGGGGTGGAGTGGCTCGAACCCTGAGCGGTTCGGTGCCGGCGGTGGAACGGTTCGGCGGCTTCGGTCTCCGGGGTCCGACCGGTCTTGAACACCCTTCATATCCTCATCTATCATCTATAATCATGATTGACGTAGACTCACGTATGCGACTCAACCGTGTCGAAACGCTCCTCGAAGACCTCACGTATCCGATCACCACCGAGGACCTCGTCGAGCGCGTCGGGGACCGTCGCGTCGAACTCGAGAACGGCAACGAGACGCTCTCGGAGGTGTTCGGCCGCGTCGAGAGCGAGACGTACAACACGCCGGCGGAAGCCCACTTCATGTTGCTCTCGGCGCTGAGCACCAAAGCGATCGGGCGGAAAGCCTACAGCGACCGCGACCCGCCGGTCCTCGGGTTCGCCGACTCCGACCCGCGGATCGAAAACGAACTGCTGCGCGAGGCGACGCGCCAGGACGCCGGCGGCCCGCACTGCGGGATCTGCCAGCACGTGGAGATCGTCGGCGACTGGGACGCGATGGCCTACTGCCCGGTGAAGGACGACGTCGTCGAACCCGCCGTCGGCGACGTCTGCGCGGACTACGCGCCGTCGTCCTGACTGACGGCGGGCGAAACGACCGCGGACCGGTGGGCCGAGACTCGCGGCAAGCGAAATCCACTTCCGGGAGAGGGCAGTACCCCGAAGTGCGCGAGGGTGGCTGAGCCAGGCCAAAGGCGGCGGGCTTAAGACCCGCTCCCGCAGGGGTCCATGGGTTCGAATCCCATCCCTCGCATTTTGCCACGAGCAACCCCGCGAGTGACAAATGCGGTACGATGGGTTCGAACCCTGGAAGTCGCAGCCCCGGGAGCGCAGCGAAGCGAGCACCCCGGAACGTCTTCCTCCGGTTCGAATCCCATCCCTCGCATTCTGTCGCTGGCACGCCCGCCAGCGACGAATCCCGAGTTTCGCATCCTGAACGCCGTTCGATCGGCGTCTCGGACGCGGCTCTCGACGTATCATTTCAGCATATTGTCGAAAGGTAACCGTTATACGACGCCGGGTCAAGCCACAGGGTATGCAACGACGAGCGGCAGCGGCGTACGTGGCGTTTTTCCTCGTCATCGCCGCCGCATCCTACGGCGTGATCGCGCTGACGGACGCCCCCGACGTCACCGTTCGGCCCGGCGAGGCCGAACGCACGCTGGGGGAGGGGACGACGTTCACCGTCGGCGACCGTGACTACACGCTCACGTCGATCTCGGGCGGCGCCCAGGCCGATCGGACGGCAACCCTGGAGTGGGTGAACGAGTCCGAGCGGATAACCGAGTCCTGGGCCCACAACGCGACCGTCACGTTCGAGAACCGGACCTATCGCGTGCTGATCCCCAACGTCTCCGCCCCGGAGGCGTTCCAGTTGCGCCCGGAACCCGGCGACTGGGCGACCCCGCGCTGGCGCGATGGTCGGCAGGTCGTCGACGTTGACATCGACGACGACGGGTTCGTGGAGACCAGGGTCCCGATCGGCCGGCTCATCGCGGGCAACGAAACGCTGGCGAACCGGACGCTCGACCGCGACGCGACGGTGCAGTACGCCGGCAACGAAACGCGGGTGGCCGGCCTGACCAACGAGTCGGCCGAACTCCAGTGGTCCGCCGACGTCACGCACACCATCGAACTCGCCCACGCGAGCAATGCGACGCTCCAGGACCGGACGTTCCTGGCGTACTTCCCGGACAACTCCACCGTGTATCTCGACAGTGTCGAGTCGAGCAGGTACTTCGAACGTCAGGCCGACGCGGACGGCTATCACCGCCGGACGACCGGCCTCTGGACCGTGGCGATCCTGAGCGGGCTCGCCAGCGTGTTGCTGATCGGCCTGGCGTACATGCCCCGGCGGGGCTGACTCTCTCCTTTCGGGCGCTTCGCCCTTTCCGTCTGTTCACGCTGGAACGACGTCGTCTGATTCGGTCGCGGGTCGCTCCGTTTCCCGCAGCCCTTTCGCTCCTCACATCCGTTCGCGAGAAGAGCGGGCCGGGAGGGATTTGAACCCCCGTCCGTCTGGTTAAAAGCCAGACGCTCTGCCTAACTGAGCTACCGGCCCTCGTGCGTCGATTTGCGCGGGGCTGCTGATAAGCGTTCGGAAAACCCGTCCGCGGCCGGTCCCGTGCGGGGCGACGTTACTCCGCCTCGGCCTCCCGATCCGCCTCGCGGACCTCCGAAAGACGTTCCCAGATTTCGACGCAGCCGACCACCCCGGCGACATCGGCGACGTGGCTTTCCTGTCCGGCGCTCGATGGAGCGGTCCGATCCCTCGCGTCCGACATGGCTGGTTCGTCGTCACGTTGGCGCGGAGCGAAAAAACCGGCCGGCGGTTGTGCACGCCGATCGCCAAACCGACCGGGGCGGCCGCGATCCGTCGATCCGAACTGGTGATTCGGCAACACATTCTTGCCCGGTCCCAGCAACAACGTGGTAATGAGTTCGACCGCCTGGACTGCCGCCGACGTTCCCGACCTGTCGGGCCGGACGGCGATCGTGACCGGTGCGAACAGCGGACTCGGGAAGGAAGCGACCCGGATCTTCGCCGAGAACGGCGCGGACGTCGTCATGGCCTGCCGGAGCGTCGCCCGGGGGCGAGCGGCGGCCGACGAGATCCGCAACGACGGCGTCGAGGGCGACCTGTCCGTCCGGGAACTTGACCTCGCGGATCTCGAATCGGTCGAATCGTTCGCGGAGGGCGTGCTGGCCGACCACGAGGAGATCGACTGTCTGTGCAACAATGCGGGCGTGATGGCGATCCCCCGGAGCGAGACGGCCGACGGGTTCGAGACCCAGTTCGGCGTCAACCACCTCGGACACTTCGCGCTCACCGGCCACCTCCTCGACCGACTCATCGAGACCCCCCGCGAAAGCCGGATCGTGACCCACAGCAGCGGCGCCCACGAGCGCGGGACGATCGACTTCGATGACCTCCAGGGCGACGCGGACTACGGCAAGTGGGACGCCTACGCCCAGAGCAAACTCGCGAACGTCCTGTTCGCCTCCGAACTCGATCGCCGGCTCGACCGGGCCGGCGTCCCGAGCGTCACGAGCGTGGCCTGTCATCCGGGCTACGCGGCCACGAACCTGCAACGGCGCGGCCCCGAGCAGGCGGGCTCGACCGTCCGCCTGTGGATGATGCGGGCCGCCAACGCCGTCTTCGCCCAGCCGGCCAGTCGCGGGGCACTCCCGATGGTCTACGCGGCGAGCGCCGACCGGATCGAGGGCGGCGAGTACGTCGGCCCCGGCGGGTTCATGAACATGCGCGGGTACCCCGAACCCCAGCGCTCCAGCGAGCGATCCGACGACGAGGACCTCGCCCGGCGGCTGTGGGACGTCTCGGAGTCCCTCGCCGGCGTCGAGTACGGACTGGAAGACCGGATGGAGGCGTGACGGTCCGGGATCCACGACGGCGGACCGCGATCACTGCTATTCCAGGTCGACGACGTCGACCGCCACCTCGTTCCGCCGCATGAACGGCGGCGTCCAGGGATCGTCGTATCGGAGCAGGAACGGCTCGCCACGGGGTTCGACGCCACGATCCGCGAGGGCAGACAGGAGCTTACGCCGCCGTCGAGCGACGCGTCCGTCGGTCGCATACCACGAGAACCCCGACGCGGCAACCGTCTTCGGCGGTTCGACCACGAGGCGAACGGCCGGATCCGTCGGTACCGGGGCGGTCTCGGGATCGTACGCCGGCGGCAGGTAGAACGCCATCCGAGTCCGGTCGTCCGCTCCGCCCTCGGCATCGACGTCGCCCGACAACACGGGCGCCGTCATCGGGAGCTCCTGGCCGCCCTCCGTGGCGACCGGCGCGGTCATCGCGACCGACTCGTTCCGTTCGTTCGCGCCGGAGATGTACTCGAACAGGCGGCGAAACGCCGCGGCCTGGTCCGCCGCCGCCGTCTCGACGAGGACGGTTCGCGGATAGTGCCTGATCTCGACGCCGTCGAACCGATCGCGGCGCTCGTACGGCACGCGTTCGGTCGACCGACCGCTGTACAGCCCCCAGGCGATCCAGCCGGCGAGCAGTCCGCCTCCAGCCAGGAGGGCGGCCTTGCCGAGGTTTCCCATACTGTCATCCAGGCGATGGGAACTGATAAAGGCGCGCCAGAACTGGACCGCGGCATCGTTTTCCCGACGGCGGCCGAACCGCCCCCCATGACGGCCGACGTGGACCTGTACGAGTCGCTCGACGGCCAGGTCGCGCTGGTAACCGGTGCGACCCGCGGTATCGGCGCCGAAATCGCACGACAGCTGACCGACCTCGGTGCGACAGTTTACGCCGGCGCCCGGGAGAGGGCGGACGTGGACGATCCCGAGGTACGACCGATCAAACTCGACGTGACCGACCGCGAGGAGATGGCCGGGGCGATCGATCGGATCGACGACGAGGCCGGACGGCTCGACGTCCTCGTCAACAACGCGGGCGTCCACGGCCCGGGTGGACGGCTGGAGACGGTCGACCCGGACGCCGCCGAGCACACGCTCGCGGTCAACCTCCACGGCCCGATGCTCCTCACCCGGCTCGCCCTCCCGCTCCTGACCGAGCGCGAGGGCGGCCGGATCGTCAACCTCTCCAGCGGTTCCGGGCAGTTCGCCGAGGGGATCAGCGACTCGCACCTCCCCTACGCCGTCTCGAAGGCCGCGCTGAACGCGTTCACCGATTCGCTCGCGGCCCAGTACCCCGAGCTGTTCGTGAACGCGGTCAATCCGGGGTGGGTGCGGACCGACATGGGCGGATCGGGCGCCCCACGGAGCGTCGAGGAGGGCGCCGAGACGCCAGTCTGGCTCGCCCGGATGCGTGACGGCCCCAGCGGCCGCCTCTGGAAGGATCGGGAGATCGTGGAGTGGTAGTCGGCGTCGGAACGTCTCCACGAATCGCCGGTGAAACGTTCTTGATTCCATATATCCGAATATACGGCATGGTCAAGACCATCCGGGTTTCCGAGGAGTACCATGCCTGGCTCAGCGCCCACAAGCGCGAGGACGAGACGATGGAGGAGACGCTCCGCCGGATGACGCGTGGTCCCCACCCCGACGACGTGGCCGGTCTCCTGACGGAAGACGAAGCCGAAACGGGGAAACGGGCCGTGAAGCGGCTCCGGAGCCGGGATCGCGACCGACTGGGCGCAGCCCGGAGTACCTTCGAGGACGAGGAAACTCACGAATGATCGTCGACTCGTCGTATCTCTTCGACCTGATGGCCGAGGACCGGGACGCGTTCGAGAAGGGCACGGAGCTCGTCGAGCGCGGCGAGATGCAATGGCTGCCGACGCCGGTCGTGGCCGAGACCGACGACGGCCTCGCCACGGCCCGCAGCAGCAGGAGCGAGCAGGCGGTGAGAAACCGTCTGTTGGGGTATCCTCGCGTCGCCGTCGACGAGGAGGTCGCACGGGTTGCCGGCGAACTCCTCGCCGAGGCGGACGACGGAGCGGGAGGGGATGCTGGCGTCGGGCCGAACGACGCCTCCATCGCCGCGATGGCCGAGGTCCTCGACGAGGCGGTCCTCACAGCCAATGTGGACGACTTCGAAGCGCTGGGCGTTCCGGTCGAAACGTACTGAGGTTCCGTTCCGGAGTCAGAGCGCCGGCCGGAACTTGTACGCGTAGAGGATGAGGCCGTCCTCGCCCTGTTCCTTGATGCGACGGACGACGAGTTCGACCCGGGCCCCGATCTCAGGTTCGAACCCGTCGACCTCGGTGTCGGTGAGTTGCCCCGTCACGATCGGGCCCTCGTCGAGTTCGACCATCGCGAGGTAGTAGGGCGTCTGGTCCTCGTGGCCCGTCGGGGGACTCGTCACCTCGGTGTACGATCGGATCTCGCCCTCGCCGTCGAGTTCGTACCCCTCCGTCTCGGTGCTCCCGCACTCCCGACAGACGTCCCGCGGCGGGAAGGCGACGGTTTCGCAGTCGGTGCACCTCGATCCCTCGAGCCGGTAGTGGCTCGAGAACTCGCGCCAGTGTCTGGTGACCTGCATTCAATCACCTCGCTCCAGGATGGTGACGGTGACGTTCGACCCCGTGCCCCCGATGTTCTGGGCGATGCCGGTCTCGGCGCCCGGGACCTGGTTCGGGCCGGCCTCCCGGCGGAGTTGCTCGACGATCTCGACGGTCTGGTAGACGCCCGTCGCGCCGACGGGGTGGCCCCGGGCTTTCAGCCCGCCCATCGTCGTGGCCGGGAGGTCGCCGTCGACGGCGATCCGGCCCTCGCGGGCGGCCGTCGGGGCCTCGCCCTTCTCGACGAAGCCCATGTCCTCGAGGCCCGTCGCGGACATCACGGTGAAGGCGTCGTGGAGTTCGATGACGTCGATGTCGCCCGGCGCCATCGAGGCCATGTCGTAGGCCTGGTCGGCCGCCTCGACGGTCGCCGCCATCTCGACGAACGCCTCGCGGTCGTGGAGCCCGATGGAGTCCACCGCGTTGCCGATCCCGGCGACGTCGACCGGCGTCTCGGGGTACTCCTCCGCGCGGTCGCTCGGGGCCAGGACCACCGCGGCCGCGCCGTCGCAGATCGGCGTGACGTCGAACAGTTTGAGCGGATCGGCGACCTCCGGCGAGTCCATCGCCGTCTCGAGGTCGATCTCGCTCTGGAACATCGCGTCCGGGTTGTTCGCGCCGTTGCGGTGGGCGTTCACCGAGAACCGCAGCAGGTCCTCGTGGTCCACGTCGAACTCCTCCATGTACAGCCGCGTCGCCATGGCGTTCAGCGAGACGAACGTGGCGCCGTGGAAGGTCTCGAACTCCTGGTCGGCCGCGTAGGCCAGGCCGTCGTTGACCTCGCACTGGCAGACGTCGGTCAGCTTCTCGACCCCGAGGACGACGGTGAGGTCCTCGAGGCCGGACATGACGCCCTTGACGCCCGCCTGGAGGGCGGCGCCCCCCGAAGCGCAGGCGGCCTCGACCTTCGTGGCGGGAACGTGGCCCAGGTCCGCGAAGTCGGCCATCAGGGCGCCGACGTTCTCCTGGTCGACGACCTTGCCGGAGAGCATGTTGCCGACGTACAGCGAGTCCACCTCGTCCCGGGCGACGCCCGCGTCGAGCAGCGCCTCGTTGATCGCCCGCACGCCCAGTTCCCGCATCGACGTTTCCCAGTGCTTGTCGACCGGCGTCGTCCCGGCGCCGACGATGGAGACGTCCCTCATGCTTCGATCTCCCCGCTGAATCGCGCGTAGGTCGCGTAGTCGATCTCGACGCCGCGGTCGACGAACGCGTCGACCGTCGGCGCGCGTTCCCGCGCCGTCTCGATCCCGTCCTCCACCTCGAGGGAGAACGCGTCGCTGCCCGCGCCGGACCCGAACGAGACCCACAGGATCCGGTCGCCCGGCGTCGCCCGGTCCAGCGTGGCGGCGGTCGCGATCAGGGTCGCGCCCGATCGAGCGTGACCGATGTCGTCGGTGAGGTTACCGGGTTCGAGTTGCTCGCGTTCGAAGCCCAGTTCGGCCGCCGCCCGGCCCAGGCGCTTGCGGTCGGGGTGGTCGAGGACCGCGTAGTCGTAGTCGTTCGGCGTCCGCCCGAGTTCGTCCATGAGCGTCTCGGCGGCGGTCACGACGTGGTCCATGAACGCCGGCTTGTCCTTGAACTCGTGGGCGTGCTCGGGGTACTTGGAGTCGTTGCGCCGCCACATGTCCGGCGTGTTCGTCGCGTAGGAGTACGACCCCTCGATCGTGGCGATGGCGTCCTCGGCGGCCTCGCCCAGGACGAACGCGCCGCCGCCGGCGGCCGCGGTGTACTCCGTCTGGTCGCCCGGTTTCCCGTAGGCCGTGTCGGAGCCGAGCGCCATCGCGTAGCCCGCCATGCCCGACCCGACGGCGCCGATCGCCGACTGGACCGCCTCGGTGCCGGCCTTGCTGGCGAACTCGACGTCCGAGGCCTGGATGTCCGGCCCGGCGTCGATCGCGTCGGCCACGATCGTCGACGTGGGTTTGACGTCGTACGGCGGGCACTTGCTCCCCGTCCAGATCGCCCGGAGGTCGCCGGGATCGATCCCGGCCCGATCGACCGCGTAGCCGGCGGCCTCGATGGCGATCGTGACGGAATCCTCGTCGGACCCGGCGACCGCCTTCCGGTCGATCGGGGTCGACGCGCCGTCCCACACCTCCTCGATCGTCGCGTTCGTGATCCGGTACTTCGGCACGTACGCGCCGTAGCCGTGGATCCCGACGGTCCGGTCGGATTCGAGTAGTTTTCCGGTGTCCATCTCTTACCCGTTACAGACCCGACCACACTCAAAAGGGTTTTCGGTTTTTGACGATTTGTAGTTCGTCAATAGTCGAAAACCGGAGGAAGGAACGCCCGCTCTCCCCGTTTCCGGCACGAGACGCGTTCAGGGCTCTACCGGGTCGAACCGCACCCCGTACCGGTCCGGGAGCGGATCGAGGTCGACCCGGATCTTCAGGACCGTCACGGCGGGATCGTCGGCTTTGGCCCGCATGACGGCCGTCTGATCGCGTTCGAAGGAAGCGGCGCCGGCCTTTATTTCACACCAGTACTCCCGGAGCGGAGCGCCGGTCGAGGGTCGGTAGGCCGTCACGACGAGGTCGGCCGTCCACGTCGCAGTTCGACGACCGTCGTCGGCGTCGATCTCCCGGGTCACGGTTCGTTCTCGCTCCACCTCGACGCGGACCTCGTCGTTCAGGTCGAGGTCCTCGCGAACGTAGTAGGTGAGCGCGGGCGGGTTCGTCCCCGGGGTCGCGAGCAGGGCCTCCGCGACCGCGCCGTACTGGTTCCCTGAGGCGTCGAACGTCCAGGTTCG
>JBLGCL010000110.1:0-9551 GCA_047617305.1 Natronomonas sp. | reverse complement strand
ATTCCCGTCAAGCGGACCCACGGAGATTCACAATGACGACACCAATCGAAGCCGCGTTCGACATGCAGCGCACCGCGATCGAAGCAACCCAGTCGGCCACCCGACAGAACCTCGAAACCCAGAAGGCGGCGCTCGACGCGATGACTGAGGGGCTCGAGCAGTCCCGCACGCTCGCCGACCGAAACGCCGAAGTCTCCCGCAAGGCGGTCCACGCCATGATCGACGGGCTCGAGACGACGGTGCCGGAGGAGGCCGGCGACGTCGACTTCGCCGAGGTTCGACGCGCAGTGGACGAGGGGTTCGACTCCGCAACGGAATCGCAGGAGGAGCTGCTGTCCACGATGACCCAGGCAATGGAGGACTCCACGACGACCTTCGACGCCTACGCCGACAGTTACGCCGACGCCGTGGAGAACGCCGTCGACGTACTGATCGAGGAACACGAACGGATCGAAGCGGGAGTCGTCGAGGCCGGCGAGGCCATCGACGACGCCGCCAACTAACCTCAGTGGACCGTACAACTACATGACTGACAACGAAATGCCCTGGCGTGGGCCCTGGTCGGACTTCATGGACTCGATGAACGAGGAGTTCGTCGACGCCATGGAACGGACCATGGAGGCCCAGACCGACGCCGCGGAATCGTGGACCGACGCCATCGAGGAGTCCACCGGGAACGACGAACTGGCGGAGGGAATGAACGGGTACGTACGGGCGTACGAGGTGTGGATGGACGCCGCGGAGGAAATGGCCGAACGGGCCACCGACGCGCTCGACGGCGACGACGTCGACCCGTCGGAGTTCAGGGACGTCTGGCTCAGCGCGGCGAACCGGGCGTTCAAGGAGACCATGGAGACGTCGGCGTTCGCGGCAATGACCGGGCAAACCGTCGAGGCGATGACGGACGCCCAGGAGGACGCCGAGGCCGCCCAACGGGAAACGCTACGCCGACTCGGGTTTGCCACGGAAGGGGACGTCCGCGAAGTCGGCGAACGGCTGGTGGAACTGGAACGTCGCCAGCAGGCCGTCGAACGGAAACTCGACACGCTGATCGAGGCCGTCGACGAATGAGTCCGAACTCGAACCCGAACCCGAACCCGTACCTCGCGGCGATGAAGGCCCAGCAGCGAGCCTGGACCGAGGCAGCGGAAGTGGTGGAAAAAGTCCCTGCCGTCCCGGACGCCGCGGAGACGATGGAGGAAGTGGAGGTCGGAACGACCCCGAGCGAGGTCGTCTACGAGGAGAACAAACTCGAACTGCTCCACTACGAACCCATCGCCGAGACGACGCACGACGTCCCCATCCTGATCGTGTACGCGTTGGTCAACCGACCGTACATCCTCGACCTCCAGGCCGAACGCTCCGTCGTGCGTCGACTGCTCGAGGCCGGGTTCGACGTCTACCTGATCGACTGGGGCGAGCCGACGTTGCTCGATCACTCCCTGACGCTGGCGGACTACGTCGACCGGTACATCGACAACAGCGTCGACGTGGTTCGGGACAGGGCGGGCGTCGACGAGGTTTCGCTCCTGGGGTACTGCATGGGCGGCACGATGAGCGCGATGTACGCCGCCCTCCATCCGGAGAAGGTGCGGAACCTGGCCCTGATGGCTGCCGGACTGCATTTCGAGGAGACCGGCGGGGTCCTGGAAACGTGGGGCGACGACGAATATTTCGATCCCGAAGCGGTCGCCGACACGTACGGGAACGTCCCCGCAACGTTCCTCGACGTGGGATTCGCGCTGATGGACCCCGTGGAGAATTACGTCTCCAAGTACGTCCAGTTCTTCGAGCACCTGGACGACGAGGACTTCGTCGAAAACTTCGCCCGCATGGAGCGGTGGCTCGACGACGGCGTCGACATTGCCGGTTCGACCTTCGTCCAGTTCATCGAGGAGGTCTACCAGCAAAACGCGCTCTACGAGAACGAACTCCACCTGGCAGACCAGCACGTCGACCTGGGGAACATCGACATGCCGCTCCTCCAGATCGTCGCCGAGTACGACCACCTCGTCCCGCCGGCGGCGTCGAAGCCGTTCAACGAGGTCGTGCCGAGCGAGGACACGGAGATCATCGAGTACCCGACCGGTCACATCGGCATGTCCGTCTCCTCGAAGTCACACGCCGACGGGGGGTTGTGGGACGACGTGACCGACTGGTTCGCCGAACGGTCGTCGATCGACGACGCCCCGGAGACGGGGCCGGAGACCACGACGGATCAGTCGACCGAAACCGCCGCGGCCCCCGCAGCGGATCAGGGCCTTGAAACCGTTTCCGGGATCGGGAGTGCGTACGCGGAACGCCTCCGCGAGGCCGGGATCGAAACCCTCGCGGACCTCGCCGGGGCGTCCGTCGAGGACCTCGCGGTGGCGACGGACATCGCACCGGTCCGACTCGAAACCTGGATCGAGCGGGCGAACGAGTTGACCGAGTAAGCGAAGCCCATCGTTCGGCGACGACCGTCGGGACTCCCAGCCGTTTCCGGGGGGCAACACTTATCCGTCCCTTTATGATTCAAAGAACCATGTCCGGGGAGGTCGACCGAACCTGTCTGATCACCGGGGTGCCCAGGGTATCGGACGCGGCATCGCGAAACAACTCGCCCGTGACGGAGCGAACGTCGTGGTCAACTACCGTTCGTCCGAGACCGCAGCCGTCGAACTCGTGGAAACGATCGAGGCGAACGGCGGACTGGCGATGGCCATCCAGGCCGACGTGTCCGACAAGGCGGCCGTCGAGGAGATGGCCGACCGGACCAGGAAGGCCTTCAGCCCGATCGACGTGCTGATCAACAACGCCGGGGTGACGCGGGACACGAAGTTCACGGACATGAGCAAGGCGGAGTGGGACACGGTGATCGACGTGAACCTCACCGGGTCCTTCAACTGTACCAAGGTCTTCTACGAGGACGTCCGGGACGCCGAGGAGGGCCGGATCATCAACATCTCCTCGATCGTCGGGAAACAGGGGAACCTCGGACAGGCCAACTACGCGGCGGCAAAGGCGGGCCTGTTCGGCCTGACGCGGACGCTGGCCATCGAACTGGCCCCGAGCGGATCCACGGCGAACTGCGTCGCCCCGGGCTTTACCCGGACGGCCATGCTCGAGACCGTTCCCGAGTCGGTCCTGGAGACCATCCTCGAAAAGATCCCGCTCAACCGGTTCGCCACCGTCGACGACGTCGCCCCCATGGTCAGCTATCTGGCCAGCGAAGACTCCTCGTACATCACCGGGGAGGTCATCGACGTCAACGGCGGGATGGACCTCTACCGGTCGGCGGCCCTCGCCGCTCCCGTTCGTCCGACTCCGACGAGTCGACGTTCCGTCCCCCCGGCGGCCGGGGTCGAGTGGCGGGTTGCAGCAACCGCCGGTGACGGTCGGAAAACACCGTCGACGTCCAGGAGTCCGGGAATCCCTTCGGCGGCGGTCGTAGCACCCGTCGACAAAAGTTTAAGGCGGCGACCGGCCTTTGCCGGGTATGGATCGCGTCGCAGTTATCGGGGGATCGATGACGCAGTTCGGCGAGCGCGAGGAGTGGATCCGGGACCTCCTTGCGGAGGCCGGGTCGGCCGCGCTTGCCGACGCGGACGTTCCATCCGATGCGATCGACCACCTGTACGTATCGAACATGGCGAGCGGGGAGTTCGAGGGGCAGACGGGGCTCGCGAACGCCCTGGCGAACGACCTCGGGGCCGTTCCCGCCTACACCGAGCGGATCGACCAGACCAGCGCCAGCGGCGGGGCGGGCGTCTACTCCGCCTGGCAGTCGGTCGCCAGCGGCGTCAGCGACCTGACGCTGCTGGTCGGCGGCGAGAAGATGACCCATCGAACGACGCCGGAGGCCACCGACGTCATCGCCTCGCTGACCCATCCGGCGGAGTACAAACACGGCGCCACCTTGCCGGCGTTCGCCGGCCTGACGGCCAGACGGTACCTCCACCGGTTCGACGCGCCGCGCGAGAGCCTCGCGCAGATCGCCGTCAAGAACCACCACAACGGGACGATGAATCCCCACGCGCAGTTCCGGAAGGAGGTGGACCTCGAGACCGTCCTGGAGTCCCCGATGATCGCCGACCCGCTCCGGCTGTACGACTTCTGTCCCATCAGCGACGGGAGCGCAGCGCTCCTGCTCTGTCCGGAGTCCGTCGCCGAGGAGTACGTCGACGACTACGCCGTGATCACCGGGATCGGCGGTGCGACCGACACTCACGTCGTTCACGAGCGCGACGACCCGACGGTGATGGGTGGCGTGGTCGAGAGTAGCCGCCAGGCCTACGAGATGGCCGACCGCGACCCGGAGGACGTCGACGTCGCGGAACTCCACGACATGTTCACCATCCTCGAACTCCTCCAGATGGAGGGGCTGAGCTTCGCGGACCACGGCGAGGCCTGGCGGATGGTGATGGAGGGCGAAACGGAACGCGACGGATCGCTGCCGATCAACCCCTCGGGCGGGCTGAAGTCGAAGGGCCACCCGCTCGGCGCGAGCGGCGTCGCCCAGCGCTACGAGATCTACCAGCACCTCGTCGACGAGGCGGGCGAGCGCCAGCTCGATCGCCCGGACGTCGGGCTGGCCTGCAACGTGGGCGGGTTCGGCAACTGCGTGATCACGACGATCATGGAGGCCGCACGATGACCCCGAGCATGGACGCGGGCCGCTGTCCGACCGGCCACCTGACCTATCCCTCACACCCACGCTGTCCCGAGTGTGGAGAACCGCAGGACAGGACGGTCGACCTCTCGGACCGGACCGCCGAGGTCGTCACCTGGACCGAGAGCACGGCGACGCCGCCGGGCGTCCGTCGGCCGAACGAGCTCGCCATCGTCGAGTTCGACGTTGACGGCGAACCGGTGCGGGCGATCGGGCAGGTCGCGGACGACGCGACCGTCGAGATTGGCGACGACGTCCGACCCGTCCACGTCGAGGAACTGCGCGATCCGGAGGCGGGCATCCGCGAACCCGACAGCCAGGACTGGGACGGGTTCCGTTTCGAGCCGGTCTGAGGGCTCGGCGGGTCGGCCTGGCGCCCTCGAAAGGCACCCTGGGTACATCCCGCGTGCCCGTCATCCAAGCTGACGCTCAAGTATCGCATGACGGAGCTGCTGCGTTCGGTCTGGGCGCGACCCCAGCGTCGGACCCCCTCTGCGATTGCATAACGCCGTCAGGGGGACGCGGCCGCGAAACCCCCAAGGGTGAAGGGGAGGCGGCGGGCACGCGGGACGCGTCGTTCAGCGAGGGAGTGCGAAGCGAAGGTTGGTGTGGGCGGTGGCGGACGGGGTGGGCGTCTACCCCTGTTGTCCTCGCAGTGGATGCAGGCGTCGGGTGGGGGCAGGTGGATCAAGATCTCGCCGGCAAAACGGAACTACGGCCCCCCTGGTGACGAAACCAGTGGCTTATTGGACCCCTCGATCGGTGATCGGTTTCGGAAGCCATGCGAAACCCCGGACGCATATCTCGTATCGAGAGGGCGGATTCACCAGGATTCAACCCGGGGCGGGATCCAACATCGGTCTATCGGTGCGGATATCGACAGCCCGGTACGCGAAACCGTCAAGTTTCGTACCAGGTGTCGCAATTAATGTGATATGCTCACAAACGACAGGGCGATTTCGGAAGACGCCCTCGAGAGCGTCGCGTATCTCTCGCGCTCCCCCAACCGGATCGCGATACTCGACGCACTCACGAACGGGCCTGCAACCCGTCGAGAACTGACGGAGTCGACGGGGACCTCGCGGACGACACTCGACAGGATTGTGGGCAGAACGCACGACCGACGGGGAGTACGTCGCCACCCCAACCGGAACCCACCTCATGCGGGAGTTTCGACCCTTCGTCGAGGGCGTCGAGGCCATCCAACGACTCGGCGAAACGGTGGCGTGGCTGCCGACGGACGAATTAGACATCGACATCCGGCACTTCAGTGACGCTGCCGTCCGCGAGCCCGAACGCCAGGACCCTGTAGACGCCATCCGACTTCATGATCGACCACCTCCGAGACGCCGACCAACTCCGCTCGATGACACACTTCGTCCCGCCGGCGTCGTTTCTCGACGTACTCCACGAGGGGGTGACTTCGGGACGACTCACCGTGGAGGGAGTCGTCCCGGCCGACGCCTGCGCCCGCGTCGTCTCGATGGAGCGGCGGCCGATGTCACTCCTCCACCCCACCGTCGCGTGGCGCGTCCTCAGACCGGCGATCGGCCCCTGGCGTCCGGGATCGAACGACGACGCGAGACCGACCGGCCCGTCGCCGGGAGTGCCTGAGGGAGAAGGGTCCGTCGAGGATGCGGTCGGAGCGGAGACGGAGGGGAACTCCTCGCCGTAGAGCAATGACCAGTCACCGACCGTCCGGACCGGCTCGAACACGCCGATCTCCGGACACGCCGACGGACCACGAAGGACGAAATATCAAAAAGAGTATATTAAGGCGTGGAACGATCACGATCCGGAGCGAGTCCTCGCCCAGTTCGCCGAAGGGGGGACCTACGCCGACCCCACGGTTGACGAACCACTGATGGGTCGGGAAATCGAGGAGTACGTCGCGGAGATCGTGACCGGTGTGCCCGACGTTCACTTCGACGAACGACGCGTCGTGGACCGTGATCCTGGTGTCGTCGTCACCGAATGGACGACCCGAGGGACCCACTCCGGGCCGCTCGCCGGCCTCCCGCCGACGGGAACCGCGTTCGAACTCGACGGCGTCGATGTGATGACCGTCTCCGAGGAGGGGATCACATCCGTCAGAGGGTACTTCGACCAGGAGACGTTCGCCGAGCAGTTGGGTCTCACGTTCCCGGCGATCGTTGGGCAATTTCCGAGGCTCGCAATCGGCGCAATCAAAGGCTGATCAGGTCGCGTGGCTCGATCGATCCTCTCGAACCCCGGGGTTCAGTGGATCAAGTTGGGGGGTGCGGTCAGGCTCACGCCGGAACAGAGACAACACGCAGCCGTGTTGTATCCACCCTCTGGATTCAGCACGTAGTTCGTATCGGGTGTTGAGGGTTTCAACGGGGCCAACGTTGAGCATTGTCGGCCAGGCCGATTACATCGGAGTTCCCTCCGCGAGGACCGACGGGCCCCTCGGACCGTCGTTCTCACCGGCGAAACCACTGGACAACACCTTGCCATGCCAGATAGACCCCGACCGCTCCCTTCGAAGACGTGACGAACGATGCGGAGCGACGATGGACTTATCGAATGATCCCCTGAGGATCGAGTTCCTCGCGCAGCAGGCGGAGCTCCTCCCGGGTGGGCTCGGGACTGCGATCGTAGTCGCCGACGTGGATCTCGAAGCCGCTGTTCTCGTTGACCTCGGACTCGTCGACGCCCGGGTGGAGCTGTTCGAGGGTCATCTCCTTGGTCTCCTCGTCGAACCCGTAGACGCCGTACTGCGTGATGACGTTGGTCGGGCCCGAGTCTCGCGGAAGGCCGTGTTCCTCACGGCTGCCAGGACCGTCGAGGTATCCGGGCGTGGTCCGGAAGTCCAGTTCGTCGACGAACTTGCGCTCGTCCTGACGCATGACGATCATCGTCTCGTGGGCCAGGGACCCGATGTCGTTCGCCCCGCCACTGCCGGGCAGGCGGACCGTGGGGTCCTCCCAGTCGCCGATGACCGTGGAGTTGAGGTTGCCGTACTTGTCGATCTGAGCGCCGCCGATGAACCCGTAGTCGACGAAGCCGGCCTGCATGTACGACATGACGTCGTGCATCGAGGCGGCCTTGACGCCCTCGTGGATGGTTCGCTCGTCGCCGACCGTGACCGGGAGCGCGGGCGCGTCCGCGCCGATCCCACCAGCCTCGTAGATGAGCGTCAGGTCGGGCGCGTGGGTCTCCTTGGCGAGCATGCCCGCCAGCTGGGGCATCCCCGTCCCGACGAGGACCGTGCTCTCGTCGTCCAGGGCCTTCGCGGCGACGGTCGTGAGCAGTTCAACCGAATTGTAGTCCGCTTTGGTTTCGGTGGACATTGTTAATCACTACACCAGGGGTATTCGGGGTCTTGATCGTACGTTTCGATGTCCTCCAGTTCGGCGAGCTTCTCCTCGCCGCCGATCTTCTCGAGGTACTCCTCGAAGTCCTCGGTCTCCCGGATGTACTCGTCGACGTACGCCTGGAGGTCCTCCTCGTTCTCCGTGGCGTCGATGTACTCGGCGAGGTGCTCCTCGTCGAAGTAGTACTGGTAGGACATCTCGACCGGGTGGCTGCCGTACGGCGCCTCGACGACGGCGTCGACGTGGAAGAAGGGGATGTCGGTGTTCTGGGGGTCCCGACAGATCTCCTGGCTGTCGACGATCTCCTCGGCGGTGACGATGACGTTCTTGGCCGCGCCCGAGAGCTGGTGGTCCTCGACGATGATCCCGTCGATGACGGCGTTGCCGTACTTGTCCGCCCGCGGGACGTGGATGAACGCGACGTCCGGGTTGATCGAGGGCACCAGGGTGACCGGGTCGCCGGACCAGGGGTCCTCGACGACCTTGGCCGAACTGTTCTCGAAGGTGTCGGTGCCGTTCATCACGCGGGTCGGCATGAACGGGACGCCCATCTTGCCGGCGAGCAGCCGCCACTGGAGTGCGGCGTTGCTCCCTTCGGCGAGGACGTCGATCTCGCCACCCTCGATACGACGACGGGCGACCGCCGAGAGTCCGCGGGTCTCGAGCCCCAGGTACGCGATCTCGGCCTCGGAGATCACGTTCGCGGCCATCAACAGGTCGGTGTCGAACTCGCCCGTCTTGGCGTACAACTTGAGGTCGTCCACGCCCTGCCGGATGATCTCGTGAATGATCGGCGTCGAGATGCGGACCTGCCCGAACCCGCCGTTGGCGATGACGTCGCCCTCCTTGACGAACCGCTCGACCGCCTCCGTCGCGGTCGTCCGCTTGTCTTCCGGTGCTCGCGACCGCTCCGTCTTGTTCCACTCGCGGAGGTCGTCGGGATGGTGCCACCCGACGAGTTCGCCGCTGCCTTCGTCGATTAGTTCCATGAAGTACGCTCCTCCATCGTCAATAACTCTGCTGCCGGAACACATAAAGCCATCAAAAATCCTCCGCCATGGTACTTGATAACAGACGAAAATCGTCGGTAGGTTATTTATAGTAGACAAAAATATGAAGGTGGACCTCCTCCACAGCGACCGCCCGGCCAGGGATCAGTTCGTCGCCCCGGATTCGGACTCGATCAGTTCCGCGTCCTCACGCTCGGCGGCCCGGGAGGCGGTCGCCTCGACGGAGGCCGTCTCCTTGAGTTCGCGTTCGATCTCCTGTCGACCCTTCCGGAATTCGCCCATGGCCTGCCCGCTGGACCGGGCGAGTTCGGGGAGTTTGTTCGCTCCGAACAGGAGGACGACGATCATCAGGATGAAGGCGAGTTCCATCGGGCCGATCCCGCCGACGAAGAGGAAGGTCCCGTCCATAATTATCATTTGCTTTATTAGTTTGGGAGAATATAAACTTGTCGAGGGTCGGAACTGGGGGTCGACACCCGGAACCGACCGCTTTTGCCCTTCGCCGGCCAAGCCCAGCGGTGATGGAAACGGAACACGTCGTCCACGTCGGCG